>CAZIMA010000130.1:0-2695 GCA_964540195.1 uncultured Tissierella sp. | reverse complement strand
CCAAAGAACAACAGCCAAGGCTTGGCTGATATGGGCATAGATAGACCTAGTAAAGACCTTGTTGATGCTATTGAGAACAAGAGCCTTAAGGGATTGTTCATTATGGGCGAAGATGTAGAAAATATAGACTTGAAAAAGTTAGAATTCTTAGTAGTTCAGGATCTATATTTAACTCCTACAGCACAAGTGGCTGACGTAGTATTGCCTGCAGTAAGCTATGCAGAATCAACAGGAACCTTTACCAACTCTGAACGAAGAATTCAAAGAACTAATGCAGCTATTCCTCCACTATCAGGCTATAAAAACTGGGAAGTAATAAATGAGATGATGTTTATCCTTGGTATGACAGATAACTACAAGAGCCTAGATGAGTTGACAGAAGAGTTATCTAAGGATATAAAAGAGTATACAGGTCTATATATGACTGATAAATCACCTATATGGACAATCAATGACTCCGATGTACTCTATGTAAACGGATTCAACTTCGATGACGGTCAAGCAAGACTTGCCATAGTAGAAGATGGAAAGCTATTCCAAGGCATTGCTCCTACAGACTTTGTAGAGAAGGAATTTGAAGAAATAGTAGCGAATATCTAAATATTTACAAATTAAGAGTATTTTTATCCAAAAGCTGAAACCTGTGGTTTCAGCTTTTGGTATATAATTGATAATAATGGATTTAGGGAATATAATAACAAGGATAAATAATAGGGAAAGTGGAACGAAATAGATGTGTATAGCATTTTAGGGGGGATGATATGCTATTTTATTTAGCAATGATAGATACAGAGGAAGATAAGAGTAAATTTGAAAGGCTTTATATTACTTATAAACAAACAATGCATTATGTGGCAAATAAAGTACTTAAGGATGAATATTTATCAGAAGACGTTGTACATCAGGCATTTTTAAGAATTATTGATAATTTAGATAAAATTGATGAGACTCAATGTCACAAAACTAAAGGTTTTATCGTTATAATAGTAGAACATATAGCAATTGATTTCTATCGGATACGAAAAAGGGAAAATGCAATATCCTACGATGAAGTAGAAATTTACATAGAGGATATAAAAAAGAAGGATAGCTTTATAATTAGTGATATTGAAGAAGCCATATTAAAGCTACCTATAAATTACTCTGCCATATTTAGATTAAAATATTCTCATGGATATAACAATAAAGAAATTTCAAATATCCTAAACATTTCTGAGGAGAATATAAGGCAAAGGATATCAAGGGGTAAAAAGAAGCTGACAGAAATCATGGCTGATGGGGGTGTGGAAGCCTATGAATAAATATTTAATAGATGATGATTTCTTAAACAAACATATGCAAAATGTAGAAAACATAATAATTGAAAGTTTACCCAAGGAAGAAGAATTATTCTATAAATTTTCTAAGAAATTTGAAAGAAAAATTAATAAGTTGATCAAAGAGCAGAGAAGATCTAGCTTCATGAGAACTTTTGCAAACTACGGAAAAAAGGTTGCAATTATATTTTTAATAATTACTTCCATAGCCTTTGCTACGACAATGAGTGTAGAAGCATATAGAGTAAAAGTTATTGAGGTAATTACCGAGA
The DNA here is from genome assembly GCA_964540195.1 of uncultured Tissierella sp. Taxonomy (GTDB): domain Bacteria; phylum Bacillota; class Clostridia; order Tissierellales; family Tissierellaceae; genus Tissierella_B. Next base: position 1,107 of record CAZIMA010000130.1, on the reverse strand, counting down.
TTTGGGAGGAGTTTACGTCAATAATATTTAAGAGCGAAGAAAATATAAATGATGAGATTCTTGTCCCGTTGGCTCCGAAATATATACCAGAAGGTTTTTCGATACTTGAAGAAAAAACATATGATTATAGGTACACTGTTATATATGTAGACGTAAATAACCGAGAGATATTCTATGAACAAAGTGTATTATCAAGTGGACAAGTTTTGTTAGATACTGAAAATACTAAAGTTGAAAACATTGAAATAGATAGTAAAGAAATATTTTTCTTTACCAATAAAGGTATAAATCAAATATATTGGATAGATGATTCATATATTTATACTTTTATTTCAAGTATAGATAAGGAAGAGATAATTAAAATGGCCGAAAGTATTTGGTTAAATAAAAATAAATAATTTAAAATAAGTGTCACAAATCACCTCTTTCATTCGTTACTATAGTAAGAACAAAATGAAAGGGGTGATATTATGATTAGAAAGGTAATAGTATTTGGGTTATCCTTGTTTTTGCTGTGTGGTGGTTCCATGAAAGTATTTGCCGAACAAGTTATTGTAGAAGAAATACCAGAGGAAATATTTGAAATTAGACCATTAATGGATTTTATTTCAAGAGCATCCTGTGATTTGTATATAAATTCTACTGGAAAAGCGACCATTGATTGTTCTGTATATGGCTATCAAGGTACCACGACTAAAGTCTCAATAACAGCAAACTTACAACAATACAAAGGAGGAAGATGGGTAACTATCAAGACTTATACCGAAAGTGCTAATTCACATAGGGCATCGTTGTATGAGACAACCATAATTTCTAAGGGTTATGATTACAGAGTAACAGCACAGGTAAAAGCTTACAGTGGTTCGAGCGTAGAAACAAGGAATTTAACTAGCAATGCAGTCAGTTATTAATTACCAAAGGAGGATTTAAGATGATTAATAAAAAAATGTCAACATTACTGTCCGTATGTTTATTACTGAGTTTTGTATTAATTCCAACAATAGGGAGTGCACAAGGAAATAGCTTGAGGGATGGAAATTATTATGTAACCCTAAATGAATTTGAAGCGTTAAAAGAAATGTATAACAAACTAAATGGTTCTTCTAA
>CAZIMA010000129.1:0-5065 GCA_964540195.1 uncultured Tissierella sp. | reverse complement strand
GTATCTCACACTATTTAATTATCTAGGTTCTTCGTCGTCCCTTAGAAGAGACAACTTGATTAGTTTATCATGTTCGTTCAATCTTGTCAACAGTTTTTTAAATCTTTTTTCAGTTGTTACGATTGAACTTTATTTAGCCGGCCTTTTCTTGACCGGAATTTTATAATACCATGTTTCGACATATAATGCAATAGTTTTTTTGAAAAATATAAAATATCACTTTAACCTTTTTTCAATCTACCTTTAGTCTTACCTAATATAGTTCTTAACACCAGTGCTATAAGAGCAAATACTATTATCATTATAAAATTAGGTGTATAGCTACCGGATCTTTCAAGTAATGCAGTAGATATCATTGGTCCAATAATAGCTGCTGGAATTATCGAGAAATTTGACAAACTGAAGTTCATTGAGTAATATCTTGCTCCATAAAATGAATGTATTATAGAAGACGCAAGTGCTGGAGTTCCTCCATAGCATAAACCTACTGTTACTAAACCAAGAAATATAAGCGATGTACTATTGTTTATAGAACCCAACACCAAGGAAACCCCTGAAAACAATAATAAGATATTATTAACCAACATAGACTTTTCAAACCCAAATCTATCAAAAAGCTGACCAAAGAAAACCCTGCCTAATCCATTAAAAACCGAAACCAAGAGTCCTAACACCGCAGGTGCTCCAAAAGTTACAGCTATAGATGCTGCACTGTTAATTACCACTAGTCCTGATGAACTTACTGCTATGCACCAAAGGAAAAAGAACCAGAATGTTGAGGTTTTTAACATTTCTACAGATGTATAATCTTTTTTTACTACTTCTTTAGTTGAGTCAGCTTTGTCGCTTTTAAAAGAAGACTTTTGGAAATTACTATCAGGAGCCTTTATAATAGTTGAACCTAGGAAAAGTACTAAAAATATAGATATAGCTAATACTAAAAATGTATTCATCAATCCAATATTAGTTATTAAAACATTTACTATACTTCCAAGTACCATACCACCAAAACCAAAACCCATCAATAATAGACCTGATGAAAACCCTACTTTATCAGGAAACCATCTATTGACACTCCCAATAATGATGTTGTATCCAATTCCTACACCACTTCCACAAAAAACACCATAAAAGATATACAATAATCTCAAACTAGATTCTTGATTGAGAGGATTTAATCTTGACAATCCAAAAAAACCGACTAAAAGAAATACTGCAGACAATCTGATGATGAAATTACTCTTAAATCTACTAGTTAATTTACCACTTGCAAATCCCCCAAAGCAGAAGAATATCATTGAAATAGTAAATGTCAACGATAGATTAGAACTAGACCAAGTATTATAGATTTGCTTAAATGGACTAGCAAAAATTGACCATGCATATATCAACCCCAAAAACATTAGCATAACTGCTCCTACCGCAAGATAAAGCCATCTTTTATTATTAGCTTTGTAATTGTTCATAAATCCCTCCATATGTATAATTTTTATTAGAGGTAACATACCATTTTCCTCATAATTCGTCAATAAGATTATTAAATTTCTTCCAAAATATAGTCTAATGAATATTTTTCAATATATATTGACTTAGATAGTCTAAATTGTTACATTGAAATTATGAGGAAGTCAATAATTTCAATGTAAAACAAACTGGCTTTGACCACTTTTTATGCATAATTTATAAGAGAGGAATGGATATTGCTGTGAAACCACTAAATATTGCCTGTACAAGGACATCCATGGCTTATTTTATGACCGGGAGAGATTGTATATTAACTGAAGAAACAGATTTTACAGATATAGCAGCAGTTGTTTTAACAGATTTGGACATTAAATGGATTGATGCCGTAACTAAAACAAAATTTGGCATCCCTATTATAATCATTACAAGAAAAGATAAGAAGATTGAACCTTATATTGCCGAAAAAGCTTATTTGGTCCTTAATGGGGAGAATGAGAATATTGAAAAGAATAGCGCCCAGATAGAAAAGGCTGCCCTTGAATATCAAGAAAAGGTCCTACCCCCATTTTTCCGATCATTAGCTAATTACATGGAAATGCATAATGTGAAGTTTAATTGTCCGGGTCATCAAGGCGGCCAATATTTCAGAAAACATCCTGCAGGAAGATACTTACATGATTTTTATGGCGAGAACATATTTCTTACAGATATCTGCAATGCCGATGTTGCCCTCGGAGACCTATTAATTCATCAAGGTCCTCCTGCAGATGCTCAAATTAATGCAGCAAGGGTTTATAATGCTGATAAAACTTACTTTATAATGAATGGAACAAGTACAGCAAATCAAGTAACTATAAATGCATTAGTGACACCGGGCGATTTGGTCCTATTTGACAGAAATAATCATAAGTCCGTATATACTTCTGCTTTGATACAGGCAGGAGGAAACGCAGTTTTTTTAGAAACAGCCCGAAACCCATTTGGTTTTATCGGTGGAATAGATGAACATTGCTTTGAAGAAGACTATTTAAGAAACTTGATTAAAAAGGCAGACCCTGAAAAAGCCAATGACAAAAGACCATTTAGGTTGGCTGTTATTCAGTTGGGCACTTACGACGGAACAATATATAATGCCAAACAAGTGGTGAATAAGATTGGACATCTTTGCGACTATATACTTTTTGATTCTGCATGGGTAGGATATGAGCAATTTATACCCATGATGAAAGACTGCTCCCCTCTACTTTTGGAGTTAAATAAAGACGATCCCGGAATATTTGTTACACATTCGGTTCACAAGCAGCAGGCAGGCTTTTCTCAAGCTTCATATATCCATAAAAAAGATAGCCACATCAGGAATCAAAAAAGGTATGTTGACCATAAGAGGTTTAATAATTCCTTTAGAACCTTTGCGAGCACAAGCCCATTCTACCCATTATTTGCATCTCTGGATGTTAATGCAAGAATGCAAGATGGAGAAGCCGGTAAATATTTATGGGCTGAGTGTATAAAAGTCGGTGTTGATGCAAGAAAAGAAATAATCAAAAGATGTAGCTTGATTAAACCATTTATACCTCCGATTATAAGGGGTAAAAAGTGGGAGGATTATGATACTGAAGAAATATCAAACTCCATTGAATTCTTTAAATTCAAGCCAGGTGAAAAGTGGCACTCTTTTGAGGGCTATGGGGATAATCAATATTTCGTTGATCCAAATAAGTTTATGCTTACGACTCCAGGTATTGAAGTTGAAAGCGGAGAATATGAAGAGTTTGGAATTCCTGCAGTTATTTTAGCCACTTATTTAAGAGAAAGCATGATAATTCCTGAGAAAAACGACTTTAACTCAATTCTATTCTTGATGACACCGGCAGAGACTCCCGAAAAAATGGAAATTCTCGTATCTCAGTTAGAAGACTTTGAAAGAATAATTAAAGAAGACGCATATGTTAGTGATGTGCTCCCAGAGCTTTATAGAAACAATGAGGAAAGATATAAGGACTATACAATCCGAAGACTATGCCAAGAAATGCATGACTTTTATAAAGAAAAAGATGCAAAGACATGTCAGAAAAACTTATTTAGAGCAGATTATTTCCCTCAAATAGCAATAAACCCAAGAGAAGCTAATTGTGAACTTGTAAGGAATAATGCAAAATTAGTTAAACTGGAAGATATTGTGGGAGAAATAGCATTAGAGGGAGCTTTACCTTATCCTCCAGGAGTATTCTGTGTTGCTCCCGGTGAAAGGTGGAATGAAGTTGCCCAAAAATATTTTCTGATTCTTGTAGAGGGTACAAATAGGTTCCCTGGCTTTACACCGGAAATTCAAGGGGTTTATCTAGAAAATGAAAATGGCCGTCAAGTTGCTTATGCATATGTATTAGATAAAAAACAATAGATATATTAAAAAATAAGGATATCCATGGATATCCTTATTTTTTTAAGTTAGTTTCTTTAGAAGAGTTGCCAAAAAGCAGTAAAGAAATAGGATTTGATTTAGGACTAAGTGAATTCTTAATAGAAAATAAAAATCCAAAGATAAAGGATCTAAAAATAAGAGAATGGACTTGTGAGAACTGTGGAGAATACGATGCAACAAGGTCGGTCTAAGAAGCAGGAAACTTCAATAGCAATATTGAAAGCTCATAACTTTAGTCATGAAAGGTTCACAAATAGTTAATTACATATTCAATTCCCCTATTAAAAACATAATAGGCATTCCCATTTTTCTAAATTTCTCTTCATATTCAGTAGTAATATTTTTATCAAAGTCACTATTATGAAGGTCATAAGTCAAATATTTAATCTTAAACCCACTTGAAATAAAGTATTGTTGAGAATCTTCAAATAAGTTTTTGTCATCAGTCTTAAACCAGATTTGGGAATTTGCTTTCAAGAAACCCTTATACTTTTCAAGAAAGATATTATGGGTTAGCCTTTGCCTATTATGTCTTCTTTTTGGCCAAGGATTGCAAAAATTTATATAGATTCTAGATATTTCATCCCTTGAAAATATTTTATCTATAAAAGCTATTTGCATCGGAATCAATCTAATATTTTTAATATTTTCATCATCTGAATACAAATCCTCCACTGTTCTCTTTGCATATACTAGAATTTCATCCTTTAGGTCAATTCCAATATAATTTTTGTCAGGATTTCCAATGGCATTTTCGGATATAAACTTTCCCGTCCCACATCCTAATTCCAGATAAATTGGATTTGAATTATTAAATTCCTTATTCCATTGACCTTTATACTTGTCTGAATTCTTATCAGGATCTATTACAACAAAACTTGTATTTTCTAATTCTGGTCTAGCCCACTTTTTCTTTCTAACTCTCATATTTCCTCCTGTTAATTAATTGCTTTAGAACCATGCCTACTCCAGGTTCCCCTAAATAGTATTCATCAATTAAGTATTGTTATCTACTAAAACAGTTGCTTCATAGCCTCTCCCCCCTAGGTTAAATTATACACCTTTACCTGAGTCTGTTACAACTATAAGCTCTCCAGGGAAGGGTTCAAAAATCCTTTGTTCTACTAAATACTCATTTTCAAACCTCATTACCCAGCTTCTTAAAATAACCATAATTGT
>CAZIMA010000128.1:0-5096 GCA_964540195.1 uncultured Tissierella sp. | reverse complement strand
TACAATACATCTCTTTGACTCATAATTTAAACACCCTTTCTTTTTTAAGTTATTCTAACTACTAAGTTGTGTTTTATATAACTACTTTGTAGTTTCATGCCATTATATATTGCAAGTACCATGCCAACTTTTAAAAGGGCTATTTTTAGCAGTTTTGAATTTTGTTTCAAAAAGATGCGTTGCACCCTCGCAACGTTTTTCTTCCGCAGGAATAGGTTTTCCCTGAATGAAGACGTTTGCAGATTCGCAACATTTTAACAATTGTTGCATTGTTGCAACACTCTTATTCGTGCAACTCAATTTCTATATCATATTTTTTTAATTTTCTACTTAAAGTAGATGCATGAACTCCTAATGCCTTAGCTGCCTTACGAAGAGAAGAGAAATTTTCCATTGCATCTTTGATAATATACTTTTCGTATAGTTCTAATAAATAAGTAAGCTTTGGTGTAGTTGTGTCTTCTGTTTTATCAGTAAAGTTCATCATTTGTCTAGACAGAATCTTAGTTGGAAGGTCTTCAATATTTACCTCATCTTTATTGGTCATTATAAACAAATACTCAATAAGGTTTTCCAATTCCCTAACATTGCCGGGCCAAGAGTGTGATGTTAAAGCTTGGATTGCCTTTTCAGAAATAGTAACTGTTTTCTTGTATCTCCTATTTAACTTTTCCAAAAAAAAGATTATTAATTCCGGTATATCCTCTCTTCTTTCCCTAAGAGGAGGTATTACAACGGGAATAACATTCAATCTAAAATATAAATCTTCTCTAAAGTTTCCCTCTGTTACTTCCTGTTTTAAATCCCTATTAGTAGCTGCAATTATTCTTACATTTAGACTTGTAGGATCCTTACCACCAACCCTATATATTTCTCTTTCTTGAATCACTCTTAAAAGCTTTGATTGAACAGGTAATGGCAATTCCCCGACCTCATCTAAAAGAATCGTCCCATTGTTTGCCAATTCGAACATCCCTGGCTTTCCTTGTTTGCCGGCACCCGTAAAGGCTCCCTCTTCATATCCAAAGAGTTCACTTTCAAATAAGTCCTTTGGGATAGCAGCACAATTCACCTTAATAAAGGATTCTTCTTTTCTATTGCTATTTGAATGGATATATTTTGCCAATACTTCTTTTCCGGTACCTGATTCTCCATGAATCAATACAGTAGAATCATATCTTGCAACCCTTCCTGCAAGCTTAACAGTTGCCTCCATTTCCTTGCTCCGATAGATAAAGTCCTTATCCTTAACAAAATGCTGTCTAAGTTTTTTCAACTCTTCTGAATATTTAAGAGAAAGTTCTTTAGTATCAGTTAATTCATTTCTCAAACTTATTAAATCCGTAATATTTCTCGTATTGTTTACGATTCCAATCAGTTCATCCTCAGAATTTTTAATAGGACTTGCAGTAGTTAGAGCAGATTTCCCTGAAACGTATTTATGAATAGTTGATATACGTTTTTGATCCTTTATTACCTCAAGTGATAAGGCCTTATTTATTATACCTTTTTCCAATAATTCATTAAGGTTTTTATTAAGCATTTCTTCTCTTTTTAGTCCGGTAGTTTCTTCATAAGCATGATTTAAATATACTACCTTTCCCTTTGGATCAGAAATTAAAATTCCATCAGAAGATGAATCCATAGCTCCAATAACTAAATCTTTGTCCAATGTTTGCCCCCCTTTTTGAAACATGATTGATTTTGTGTGTGCTAAATTTTATTATAGCATAAATCGACTTCTTTTCAAATCAAAATAATCCTTTCCTTAGCCGCCATCTAAACATACTACTTAAAAAGACAGAACAAAAGGCCCTCTTGAAATCAAGAGGGCCTTCTTTAATCTAATTAATATTTTACACCTAAATCTAATTTAACATCATATTCAACTGGTTTTTGCTTAAATAGGAATTCTCCTTTTCTAACAGAAGCTAGAACATTAGCACGGTTTCTTATTACATCGAATGGGCTATCTCCGTTAAGAACGATAAAGTTCGCATCTTTACCTACTTCCAATCCATATTTATCCTGGATGTTTAGACAACGAGCACCATTGTATGTGATTAGGTCTAAATCTTTTTCTATTTCTTGTGGTGACATTATTTGAGCTAAATGAATTCCATTGTCAAGTATATTCATCATATTTCCGTTACCCATTGGATACCATGGATCATTTATTGAATCTTGTGCAAATGCAACATTGATACCATGCTCCATAAATTCTTTAACTCTAGTCAAGCCACGACGCTTAGGGTATGTATCATGACGACCTTGAAGATACGCATTTTCAGTTGGATTAGAGATGAAGTTTATCTTGCTCTTTTTGAATAAATCTATCATTCTATATGCATATGAATCATCTGCTGAACCAAATGAACAAGTATGGCTAGCTGAAGTTCTCGCACCGTAACCTTCTAAATAAACAAGTGCATTTAATAACTCAATAAAGCGTGATTGAGGATCATCTGTTTCATCACAGTGAACATCTATTAGCTTATCGTATTTCATAGCAAGCTCAACTGTGGCTTTAACAGACATTTCGCCATATTCTCTAGCTGGCTCATAATGTGGAATTCCTCCAACAACATCTGCACCCATCTTAAGTGCTTCTTCTACTAATTCACGTCCACCCTTATATGTGTACATTCCTTGTTGTGGGAATGATACTATTTGTATATCAACTATGTCCTTTAATTCTTCTTTCATTTCCAACATAGCTTTTAGACCTGTGAATTTTGGGTCTGTTACGTCTACATGTGTACGAATATGTTGTACCCCTTGGGAAACCTCATCCATAATTCCCTTAAGAGCAAGTTTTTTAACGCTTTCTATAGTCAAAGTCTTTTTAAACACTGGCCACATTTCAATAGCTTCAAAAAGCGTTCCTGAGCCGGCACCATCTTTTCCAAGTTCAGCTAATGTATATACATAATCTAAATGTAGGTGAGGATCTACATAAGGTGGGGTAACTAGCTTACCACCTAAATCGATTACCTCATCACAATCTGCAAGGTTATTACCGATTTCTTTGATTTTACCGTCTTCTACTAAAATTTCAGTCGCTTCATAGTTCTTATAGATTTTTGCATTGATAAATTTTTTCATTTGAAATCACTCCTTAATTATTTTTAAGCTTTTGTTTACAGTTTTCCTTTTGTTAATGTATTTTTATCAGTTATTGACAGGAATGTTGCTAAAGCCAATAACACTAATGCCAAGATAATAACACTTCTTAGGGATCCACCTGTTAGTACTATTCCAGAAATTGAGCTACCAGCCATAATAGCAAAGTTAAATGATGCAGATTGAAGAGACACTGCAACACTTTGTCCTTCTGTTACTTGTCTTGTTATAGCATTTTGGAATATTGTAACCAAGGCTCCAAAACCAATTCCCCATAAGATGAAGTTGATGTGACTGATTCCAGTAGCACCACCAAAGACTAAGAATAATATTGCAGAAACTACTCCTATTCCCATCATAAAAGTGACTGTACCCTTTAAATGATTATCCAAGTATTTTCCGGCTATTATTACCGCAAGGAAGGATCCTACGCCGAATAATAAGGAAGCTAACTCAATACCACCAGAAAAGCTGATATCTTTTACTAAAAGTGCCATGTAAGTGAACAAACCATAATTTGCCATAACTGACAACACAGTTAGGAGGATAACCTTCTGTATACCCTTGTTCTTTATTAACTCTAGTGGAGAGTTAGATTTTGAACGCTGTTCTCCCGGTACAGATGGCAAGAAAAAGATAACTAGTAGCATAGTAACAAAAGTAAGTATAGCAAGTGCAATAAATTCCACTCTCCAACCTATCTGATTTCCGATTACATTAAATATTGGACTACCTAAACTAACTCCAATAGTAGAACCACCGATGATAACAGTAATCGCTAGACCCTGTTGGTTATTTGGTGCTAATTTTAAACCATATGGACAAATCATTGACCATATTAAACCAGCGGATACTCCACCTATTAGTCTAAAGATAAATGCAATAGTATAAGTGCTAGCGAAAGCGATTCCCAAATTGGATATAAGAAAACCACCAAGAATCATCATTAAAACACGTTTTTTGTTCATTGTAACAGTCAATGTTGTTAATGGTATAGCTGATATTGCCGAAACCAAGGCATACATTCCTACAAAATCCCCTATTTTCGTAGCATCAACATTTAAACCTTCACTCATCAGTGGCAATACACCTGAAGGAGCATTTTGTACGACCATGGCTATAAATGTAGTTGCTGCCATTAATATAAATATGGGCCAAGAAAATTTCTCATTAACTTTCTTTTCGTTTATCAATATAATTCACCCCTGTTTAAAAGTACCTTTATCAAGTCTTCTAAGCTTATTTTTTATTTTTTGATACAACCTTTATGCATAAAGACTACTATAATAAAATAACTCCAATAATCACCCTTGTCAATATAAAATTGAATACGTTTGCAATGTTAGTCTTTAACAAAGTGAATATAAGTTATTTAACTATATCAACTGCTGTTTCTTTTTCATCAAAAACTTAAAGGGAATATCATATAAATCAATAAATATCCCCTTTAAGCAGTTTCATTTTATGTCTTCTTACTTGTTGTAAACGCTTGAATCAATTCCTTCTAGGTATTTAACAACATTTTCTAGTGGCTCAACATCACCGAATTTAGCATCTATGTCGAATAGGTTCCACTCAATAACTCCTGGTACTCTATCGCCTATTGTTCCTATTGGAACGATTGTCTTAAATCCATGTCCTGTTGAATCCATACAAGTATGTCTTACACATGCACATGCTGTAGCTCCCATTACTATTACTGTATCTACTCCCAATTTATATAATGTTTGAGCTAAGTGAGTTCCAAAGAAGTTACTTGCGTATTTCTTGTGGATTACTGGCTCTTCTGGTCTTGGCTCAAGCTTTGGATCTATTTCCATCCACTCTGAGTTGATATCTAGTGAATGCATTGGAATTTTTTCATCCCATCTTGGTAAGTCCCATTGCTCTTTTCCAACATAACCTGTAGTTGTATGGAATATAGGAACTCCTGATTTTCTAGCTGCATTTAATACTTTAAGAGCGTTTGCACA
>CAZIMA010000127.1:0-5102 GCA_964540195.1 uncultured Tissierella sp. | reverse complement strand
CTATACTATTTGTCATAGCTCCACTTCCTAATGTTGTTGCAAGACCTGCAACTGTTGAGGAGTGTCAGAGGCGGGCACAGTGGTCAACGTTATTAGTTCCAATAACTGCTCTAAATAGCTTTTGGAACAAATAATTTTCCTCGTTTGTACATCTTGCAGATGTAAGTCCTGCAAAGCTTTCCGGACCATGGCTTTCCTTAATCTCATTAACTTTTTTTCTGATATATCTATAGGCCTCATCCCATGTAGCCTCTTGGAACTTACCGTTTCTCTTTATAAGTGGTGTTTTTAACCTATCAGGATGATTTATAAATTTATATGCAAACTTTCCTTTTACACAAAGAAGGCCCTTGTTTAAAGCATCTTTTGCAGGTTCTACACCCACAACTTGTTTTCCCTTTACAACTAAGTCCATCTGGCATCCTACTCCACAATAGGAGCATGTAGTTCTTACCTTTTTAGTTTCCCAATATCTGTGTTTTTGATTCTTAGGAGTTAATGCGCCAACAGGACAAACTGATACACAGTTCCCACAGGATACACACTTTGAATTGATTAAGCCTTCATTAAATGGAGTAGCTACTATAGTATCAAAGCCTCTATTTTCAAATCCTATAGCTGTAGTCCCCTGGAGTTCATCACAAACCCTAACACAAAGTCCACAAAGAATACATTTTCTTGCATCATAATCGTAGAATGGATTGGAGGTGTCCAGCCTTGGCTCTCTTCTAGCTCCCTTATAACTTCCATCAACAATACCATATTCATAAGAATAATCCTGAAGCTTACAGTTTCCTGATTTGTCACAGCCTAAGCATTCCATAGGATGGTTTGATACAAGTAAATCCAAGACTTCTCTTCTTGCATTTTTAACCTTTTCAGTTTTAGTATGCACTATCATATTGTCTTTAACCAATGTGCTGCAGGAGGTAGAAAGATTCTTCGCTCCTTCTATCTCCACTACACATAATCTACATGATGATGAAGGATTTAACCTTTCATCATGACATAGGGTTGGAATATTAATCCCTGCTTTTTGGCAGGCTTGTAAGACAGTAGTACCTTTTTCTACCTCATACTGAATACCATCTATAATAATATTCATAATCTTACTCCTTACTTTTTCTCTTTAGCATCAAGCTTTTCAATTTTCTCCAGTAAATCTTCTATTATTAATGCTTTTTCCCATGTAGTTTCATAGAACTTTCCATCTACTTTTCTATATGGGGTTTCAGGTTTATCTAAATGACGTAGCTCAGTAGTTAATCTGCCCTTTAGACATAATGGACGACCATTTGTTGGAGGTTTAGCCACTACTGCTACAGTTTCCTTGCCTCTTGATTTAACTTCAAACTCACATCCATAATCGCAGGATTTGCAATTTACTACTTTAGATGAGCCTTCCCAAGCTCTAATCTTTCCTAATGCACGCTTGTCTACTAATGCACCAACAGGACATACTGATACGCACCTATTACAGGATACACAAGAGGATTCTTCCATTGTTTGGTCCGCATCTGCAACAATCTTTGTATCATATCCTCTATCAGAGAAAGATAATACCCTTCTATCGCTAACTTGATCACAGGTTCTAACACATTTTCCACAAAGGATACATTTTGCATTGTCCTTTAGAATATATGGACTTGATGTATCTAAAAGCTGTGGTCTCATAGCACCATCATGATCTCTAAACTTCAAATCATATTCATATGCATATTTCTGAAGATAGCAATCCCCTGCCTTTTGACAAGTTAAACAATCATTTGGATGGCTATCCAACAATAATTGTAAAATGTCCTTTCTGCTTCTTACTACCCTCTCACTTTCAGTACGGACAACCATTCCTTCTCTTACATTTGTAGAACAAGATGTTTCTAGCTTTTTACTACCTTCTATTTCAACTATACAAAGTCTGCAAGCTCCAACTACTTCTAAGTTAGGGTCATAACAAAGAGCAGGTATTTCTATGTCAAGTTGCTTAGCAGCTTCCAGAATGCTTATTCCACTAGGAACACTTATCTTCTGTCCATCTATAGTCAATGTTACATTTGCCATTCTAAATACCTCCCCTATCTCTTAATAACTGCACTAACCTTAGGAGGGCATGCTTCCATACATGCTCCACATTTAATACATTCTTCTTGATTTATTACGTGTCTTTCTTTTAGCTTGCCTGAAATACAGGATGTAGGGCATGCCTTTGCACATTTTCCGCATCCGATACATTTTTCAGTAATGAAGTATTCTAATAATGCCTGGCAGGAACCTGCCGGACACTTCTTATCTTTAATATGAGCTTCATATTCATTTCTATAATATTGAATCGTTGTTACTACAGGATTTGAAGCTGTTTGTCCAAGTCCACATAGTGAAGCTGAGCTAATGGTCTCAGCCAAGGCTTCCATTTTCTCTAAATCCCCTTCTTCACCATTACCTTCAATTATCTTATCAAGGTATTCAAGCATTCTCTTAGTACCTTCTCTACAAGGTACACACTTACCACAGGACTCCTCTACGGTAAAGTCAAGGAAGAATCTTGCAATATCAACCATACAAGTTTCCTCATCCATAACAACCATACCACCTGAACCCATTATGGAACCTATTTTAGCTAAGGATTCAAAATCCACTGGAGTATCGATTAAATCAGACGGAATACATCCACCTGATGGTCCACCTGTTTGAACTGCTTTAAAAGCCTTACCGTTTTGAACTCCACCACCGATATCATAAACGATTTCTCTAAGTGGCATTCCCATTGGAACCTCTACTAATCCGGCATTTTCCACCTTACCAACCAGAGCAAATACCTTTGTTCCCGGTGACTTTTCTGTACCTATGCTTCTAAACCATTCTACCCCCTTTTGGAATATAACTGGTACGTTTGCATAAGTTTCAACGTTATTTATAATAGTAGGTTTTTGCCATAAACCCTTATGTGCCGTTCTATGTATCTTAGTTCTTGGCATACCTCTTTTTCCTTCAATGGATTCAATTAAAGCAGTACCTTCACCACAAACAAAGGCTCCTGACCCAAGTCTTAACTCTATATCAAAGTCAAATCCTGTTCCAAGTATGTTCTTACCAAGAATACCAAGCTCTTTTGCCTGTTCTATAGCTACCTTTAGTCTCTTTACAGCTATAGGGTATTCTGCTCTAACATAGATAAATCCTTGAGTAGCTCCAACGGCATAGCCACCTATTGCCATACCTTCAAGTACACAATGAGGGTCGTTCTCCAAAATAGACCTATCCATAAATGCACCTGGGTCTCCCTCATCAGCATTACAAATCATATACTTTTGATCAGCATCATATTTAAAAGCTTCAGCCCATTTCCTACCTGCAGGGAAACCTGCTCCACCCCTACCTCTAAGGTTTGATGCTGTCATATCCTCTATGATATCTGCACGTGACTTGTTTAACAAAAGGTCAGCAAAGGCTGAGTATCCGTCCACTGCTATGTAATCCTCAATGCTTCCAGGATTTATTATTCCACAGTTCTTCAATGCAATTCTTACTTGCTTCTTATAATAATCTCCATTTAATACTATTGAGCCATCTTCTCTTATATCTACATTTCCAGCTTCCTTAAGTCTAGCTTCAAGAACCGGTCTGTGTTCATTTTTTATTTGTTGTAATCTTTCTAGTGTTAACAATTTTTACACCTCACTTCTATACTTATCAATTAAGCCTTTAATCTCATCCTTAGTTACCCTAGGATAGATATCTTCATTTATTACAATTACAGGAGCCAAGCTACAGTCTCCAACGCATCTAGTGGAATTAATGGAGAATTGAAGGTCCGGTGTAGTATAACCCGCCTTTATTCCTAGCTGAGTCTCAATTTCTTCTAATATAGTCTGAGCACCTTTAACATAGCATGCAGTTCCAAGACAGATACTGATAATGTTTTCACCCTTTGGAACAAATGAAAATTGTGAATAAAACGTAGCCACACCATATATTTCAGCCATTGGGATATTTGTCATTCTTGAAATCATCTGAAGGATTTCTAAGGGTAAATACCCAAACACATTTTGTGCTTCTTGTAATACAGGCATCAATACTCCAGATGTATCCTTATGGTCTTGTATGAACATCTTGAAGCTTTCTATCTTTTCCTTGTTCTTCTCTTTATCAAATACAAACTCCATCCTTGTCCTCCTTTATTTCTATCACTTCATAGTGTTACGAATAGTTTGTCCAAAAACTCTTTTCGACAAATAATATGTTATAATATTTAAGTCAAGATGTCAATTTGGTGGAACATCCTTGAATTACCTATATAACCCAATATTAACTATCAATTATTTATTTAATTTATATTACTACTATACTATATAACAAAAATTAATATAATTCTAGGGTATATTTTATAAAGAAGAGGTGGTTTTAGATGGATTACTTTGTATACTATTTAATCATTATAAATATAGTTAATTTCTTCTTATTTGCAGCGGACAAAAAAAGAGCCC
Source organism: uncultured Tissierella sp. (assembly GCA_964540195.1). Lineage (GTDB taxonomy): Bacteria > Bacillota > Clostridia > Tissierellales > Tissierellaceae > Tissierella_B. The sequence continues at coordinate 621 of CAZIMA010000127.1, read as the reverse complement.
AGAAGGGCAAATGGAGGATTCCCGAGGCTTGGTTATTTGGACTTTCATTAATTGGGGGAAGCCTTGGGGGACTCTTTTCCATGAAAATTATGAGGCACAAGACTAAGAAGATGAGCTTTGTAATAGGAATGCCTATTTTGTTCATTATTAACATAGTAGGGGCTTATTATTTAACACGACTTTTCTAAGAAAATAGGTGGCAGAAAAATCTGCCACCTATTTTTAGTCATCTATTCCAATCATAACTGATGTCGCCTTGATTACTGCATAGGCTTCTTTTCCTACTTGAAGGCCTAACTCTTCAATGGAAGACATAGAGATTGTTGAAGAAATAATATTTCCACCACCAATATCTATTTTAACTATGCCGTTTACTGCACCCTTTTGTATGTCAACTACTTTTCCTTTAAATTGGTTACGAGCACTTAATTTCATGAGATTTCCTCCTTTGCTTTTGTATATATGATACCCAAAGGAGATTTAAGATATCACTTGTTTATAGCTAGCACATTTTTTCTCAATATTTGGTTTTATGTAAAACTAGTAGCATTTTTTGTAAAACTGGCAGTGTTTTTTTCTAGCAATACTGCCATATATATTCTGAATTCTTTATCTACAATC
>CAZIMA010000126.1:0-5126 GCA_964540195.1 uncultured Tissierella sp. | reverse complement strand
CGTTTCTTATTGCTATCTCTTGTGATTCTTGTATAGCTTCTAAACTTTTTTGTGTAAATTTGCTTAAATCCATATCTAAACCTCCATTTTTCAACTCTTATCTCTTGACCCTTACCTCTTACCTATCTTTAGTCCCTTGGGTTATAGGTTGATATTTCACTTAGCTTCTCATATAGTTTTAGCTCTTCTTCAGATAAATTAGGTGGATTAACTATGTTTACCTCTATATATAAATCCCCCCTATTTCCCTTCATATCTATATATCCTTTATTTGGAATTCTTATCTTTTTACCACTTGTAATGCCCTTAGGTATGTTGACTTTTATCTTTCCATCTAATGTAGAAACCACAGCCTTAGTCCCTAATGCAGCTTCCCATGGAAGTAAATTTGTAATTGATATTATATCCAAATTATCTAATCTTGTTTTTCCATCTTCTACAAGATCTATTTTAAATATAATATCCCCTTGAACGCCCCATTTTTCTCCTTTAACCTTTAATTTTTTTCCGGGCAATATTCCCTTTGGGACCTTAATAGATAATCTCTTTGCTTCTCCACCAAAATTCAAGCTTACTTCCTTAGTAGTTCCTGCAAAACCCTCCTCCAATGTAATGGATAGTTGAGATTCATAGCTTTGCCTTTGGGCTTGACCTCTTCTACCACCAAATAGGTCATTTATATTAAATCCTCTGCTTTTCCCACTGCTACTTCCTCCGAAAAACATATTGAAGAAATCACTAAAATCACCTGAGCCATCGGAATAGGAGTAACTATATCCATATTGGGAAGGATCAAAGTTCATGCCACCAGCAAAATTATAATCACTTCCAAAGGTATCATATTTTTGCTTCTTTTCTTCATCCCCAAGGACTTCATAAGCCTCATTAATTTCCTTAAATCTTTCCTGAGCCTTGTTGTCATTTGGGTTTAAATCAGGATGGTATTTCTTTGCAAGCCTTCTATATGCTTTTTTTATATCGTTTTGACTTGAATTCTTGTCTACTTCCAGTATTTTATAATAATCCTTATATTCCATTAAATCATCTCCAATTGGTAGGAAATTTGTTTGACCTTCTTTGACTTTTGATTTTATTATACCCCTTTATATTTCAAAAATCAATCCTTAATACTGGGATCTAGTCTTCAATTTATTCCTGCAATACTCCACTATCAATTTATCCAATTCCTCACTTAACCTAAGTACATATCCATCATTAGGGGGCTTAGTTTCCAAAGCCTTATTTAATTTATCCCTTAGTTCCTCTATTTTTTCATCTTCCATAGTTCCTCCAGTTGACTTTAAGTCTTGATAAAGTGCTTCCAAAGCCTTATTTAATTTATCCCTTAGTTCCTCTATTTTTTCATCTTCCATCTTCTATTACTCCTCCAATTGATTCCAAAATTTGATTAAATCGCTGTGATTTTTAAAAAATCAGGCTACAATAATATTTAAAATACCATTGTAGCCTGACTATCATAGCTTATGCTTTAGATTCATGGCTTTGCGTCCTTAGCTTTCACTAAGTTTGCCATCAATAATTTGAAATTTTTATAATTTATATATACCCAAATATATAAAAATCAACTCACTGACCATATTTTTTATTTGCTTTTAGCCAATTTAGCTTTTTCTTATGAACATATATAGTAAAATTAGCTTCTAAAAAACTAGATGAAGCTATTTTGTTATGCAATTTTTCTTAGGGGGATTTGTTTATGGTGTCAACAACTAATAATAGCATAGGCACTAGAATTAGAAATAGAAGAGAAAGACTCGGGTTATCTAGGGAATCTTTTGCAGAGTTAGTAGGCTTATCTACATATTATATAGGTCAAATCGAACGGGATGAAAGAAATATGAGTATAGAGACAATAGTAAAAATCTCTGATGTCCTTAATGTGTCAATAGACTATATACTTAAGGGCTACGTCAAATATATGGAAAATACATATCTAATGGAAAAGCTTGAAAGTTACTCTACTGAAGATATAGATGAATCCACTAGAGAGATACTCACCTTTTTATCCGGAATATCAAGTGATAATCTTAGGACCATTAAAGAAATAATAAAATTATTAATTCCAAAACTTAAAAGTAAATAAGCCATATTACCAAACCCATAAAAATAGATTTTAAAAAATCAAAAAAATTTATAACTTTTTTATTAATTTATGTTTAGAAAAATATATGTGGGTATAATATATATACAATCATTATAATTTATTCTAGTACTTCAGTAAGATATTGAATAAATATAATGATAATAAATAGGGTTGATGCAGCTACTGCCAACTAAAATATAAACTTAAAGTAACAAAGCTGAGAAGTTAAATGTAGTTTAATTAAATGAAAGGATTTAGATTAGTCAAAGATTAGTTTAAAGAAGTTTTCAAATTAGGTACAAGTTTAATTTTGAAGTTGATTTAAGTTTAGAATTAGTTGCAATGTAGTATCTGAAACAAAGCTACAATGAAGTATCATACTATGGTTCAACCTGATTAGTTCAACCATAGTGGTAGTAAGGTAGTATAATTAGCAGTAAGATTATTTAGCAACAAATCTTAGTAGCACGTAGTAGATTAAGTAGCAAGCAACAAATCTTAGTAACAAGTAGTAAATTAGTAACAAGTAGTAAAGAAGTAAGTATTATAGTTGCAAAGTAACAACTAAATAACTAATTAAATTGCAAGGTTAGAGTATAACCCAGCTGTAATTTAAAAAGGAGTGTAGGATTGGATAAGGTGATTGAGCCAAAAGGTTCTTGTTGGAGTAGCTGTACGCAAACCTATTTTAAATGAAGGGTAGTTTCTGAAAGTAAAGAAATTACCCTTCAATACTTTTTTGATTCCTAATTCTAAATCAGGCCCTAAACATATGGAATAGGTTTTGTTTATTGTAAATTGGGGAGTATAGGGATATAATAATCCTATACTTAAACTAACAAAGGGGAATTGCGATGAATAAACTGGATTGGAAGGATAGGCGGAACTTGACTATGCTTGCCGACTACTATGAGTTCACGATGGCAAACGGCTACCTAGAGAACGGATTAGGAGACAAAATAACTTACTTTGACATGTATTTTCGTGCCATACCGGATTATGGCGGATTTGCTATAATGGCTGGAGTTGAACAGGTTATAGAGTATTTAAAAAATTTAAGGTTTAGTGAAGAAGATATAGCATATTTTAAGAGCAAAAATTTATTCGGAGAAGAATTTCTTAAATACCTTAGAAATTTTAATTTTTCATGTGATGTGTGGGCAATACCTGAAGGTACACCAATATTCCCACAGGAGCCACTAATAATCGTAAGAGGTCCTGTGATTCAAGCACAACTAGTTGAAACTATGATATTATTGACCGTTAACCATCAGTCATTAATAGCTACAAAAGCTAATAGAATAGTTAGGGCTGCTAAAGGAAGACCCGTTATGGAGTTTGGTTCAAGAAGGGCACAGGGCTATGAAGCCGCTATTCTGGGTGCTAGGGCTGCTTATATTGGAGGATGTATCGGAACTGCCAATACTATTGCAGACAGGGATTTCGATGTGCCAGCTCTGGGAACCATGGCTCACAGTTGGGTTCAGATGTTCGATACGGAACTAGACGCCTTCAAGGCCTATGCAAGAGTTTATCCTGACTCATGTGTACTTCTTGTTGATACATATAACACACTAAAATCAGGAGTTCCAAATGCAATAAAATGTTTCAATGAAGTTGTAGTTCCGGCAGGCTTTAGACCCAAGGGAATTAGGTTAGATAGTGGGGATATAGCTTATCTTTCTAAAGAAGCAAGAAAAATGCTGGATGAAGCAGGTTTTCCAGATTGCCAAATTACTGCCTCAAGCAGTTTAGATGAATATACTATAAGGGATTTACTCAATCAAGGTGCAAGGGTAGATTCCTTTGGAGTTGGAGAGAGACTTATTACCGCCAAATCAGAGCCAATTTTTGGTGGTGTATATAAGCTAGTTGCTGTGGAAGAAAAAGGCCAGGTGATTCCTAAAATCAAAATTAGTGAAAATGTAGGTAAGATTACTACTCCCGGATTTAAACAGATTCATAGGCTTTACGATAAGACTACCAATATGTGTATTGCAGATGTAGTTACCCTTCATGATGAAGAAATTGATGATTCAAGACCTTATGAAATATTCCACCCACTATTTACGTGGAAAAAGAAGACTGTGGAGAACTTTTACTCAAGAAAACTACTAGTAAGGATTTTTGATAATGGTCAGAACGTCTACCAAAGCCCTGACATCCATGAAATCAAGGAATATTGTAAGGATGAAATCAATTTATTATGGGATGAAATCAAGAGATTTGAAAGACCTCATGAATATATAGTGGATTTATCATTGGACTTATGGACTATTAAGGATAGGCTCCTTAAGGATCATAGTAATAAGTAGTATAAGGTGAATAATAATAGATAGAAATTAAACCTCAATTGATACCCCCTTATAATATACAGAAAAAATGAAATCTGTTATTATGAGGAGGGTATTTTTTATACTAAGTGTATTGATTTTTAAAAAGGAAAAGTATATAATGCAAAACATACCTATTTACTATGTAATGCCAGACTTAGAAAGGATGGTGAATATCTTTGAAAATCTCAGCTAAAGCACGTTATGGCCTTGCAGCAATAATTAAAATGGCCAAAAAACAACAAAGTACTGATGAGTTTATCACCTTAATCAGTTTAGCAGAGGAGCTTCAAATCTCTAAGATTTACTTGGAGCAAGTTTTTTCACAATTGAAGCGAGCTGAAATTGTAATTTCTACTAAGGGGTCAAGGGGAGGTTATAGTTTATCTAGACCTGCAGGTGAAATTACAGTATTTGACCTACTGGCTTCCCTTGAAACATCTATTTTTGAAAAAACAGAAAAAACTGTAGAGGAAAGTCAACCTTCCATAGAGAAATGTATGGAAGAAAATATATTTGAAGTATTAGATGAGTCTATAGAAGCAGCCCTAAGCAGCATAACCATTGAAGAACTTGCAAATAAATTAGTTAAATATGGGGATAACGAAAACTATATGTATTATGTATAATTGGCGGAGAAGGAGGGATTTGAACCCTCGCGCCGCGTTAACGACCTACCGCTTTTCGAG
>CAZIMA010000125.1:0-5134 GCA_964540195.1 uncultured Tissierella sp. | reverse complement strand
TCCTTATTAAGAGTGGTAGAGGGAATGGGCCCGATGATACCCGGCAACCTTGTTTAGAACAAAGGTGCCAAATCCCACAGAACAATGATTCTGAAAGATGAGGTAATTTGAAATATAAGCCTTTCCTTTTGGAGTGGCTTTTTTTATGCGGTTGCGAAACTGCATCTATTGAATAAACATAGGAGGAAATTAAATGAAAAAATGGTTGTTTACATCTGAGTCCGTTACAGAAGGTCATCCGGATAAGGTGTGTGATGCAATATCAGATTCTATATTGGATGCAATTCTTGCCCAGGACCCGGTTGCAAGGGTAGCTTGTGAAACTATGGTTACTACAGGTTTGGTTTTAGTATCAGGAGAGTTCACTACAAATTGTTACGTTGACATACAGAAGATAGTAAGAAAGACAGTAGAGGATATTGGATATGTTAGGGCTAAATATGGATTTGATGCAGATACATGTGCGGTACTGACATCCATAAATGAGCAATCACCTGATATTGCCATGGGTGTAGACAAGGCTCTTGAATCAAAGGAACTAAGCGAAGATTTACTTGATACAATTGGTGCAGGAGACCAAGGAATGATGTTTGGTTATGCTTGTAATGAAACAAAGGAGCTTATGCCTCTACCTATTTCATTAGCCCATAAAATGGCTAGAAGACTCGCAGAAGCTAGAAAATCAGGAGTTTTAGGATATTTAAGACCGGACGGCAAGACACAAGTTACTATAGAATATCATGATGATAAACCTGTAAGAATTGAAAACATTGTAGTTTCAACCCAACATAGTCCTGATGTTGAATTGGAACAGGTTAAAGAGGATATTATGAAGAATGTAATCCTTGAAATAGCCCCTAATGAAATGTTGGATGAAAATACTAAGTACTATGTTAACCCAACGGGTCGTTTCGTAATAGGTGGACCTATGGGAGACTCCGGATTAACAGGAAGAAAGATAATCGTTGATACTTACGGTGGATATGCAAGACACGGTGGTGGAGCATTCTCCGGTAAGGACCCTACAAAGGTAGATAGATCAGCAGCATATGCGGCAAGATATGTAGCTAAGAATATAGTTGCAGCAGGACTTGCAGATAAATGTGAGGTTGGCCTTGCTTATGCTATTGGGGTAGCACATCCATTATCAGTGTATGTAGATACCTTTGGAACCGGTAAAATTAGCGATAATGATATTACAGACCTTGTTAATAAGCATTTTGATTTGAGACCGGCAGCTATCATCAGAGACTTAGAGCTTCAAAGACCGATTTACAGACAACTTTCAGCATATGGACATTTTGGAAGAGAAGAATTAGATGTAAAATGGGAGAAAACCGACAAGGTAGAGGCTCTTAGAAAAGATGCAGGACTGTAAGAGGTAAGAGGAAATAGGAAATAGTAAAAACAGATTATTAATTTAATCTGTTTTTTTGTTTTTGAATGGTAAAAAAACCACCCTCACTATATATGTAAATTAAGCAGTAAGAAATTCAAGTACAAACTGCTTAATACAAAAAGAAGGGTGGTGAGATAATGGCTGTTGTAGGTATTAAGGAAAAACTTGCACTTAAGTTGGAATTAGATGACGGTATGGTAGATGGCAAGCAAAAAACCAAATCTAAGACCCTAAACAACATCAAGGTCGATGCAATGGATGATAATATCCATGGAACTGCATTGGCATTGGCAGGTCTTCAGGCTAAACCCTTGCTAAAGGTAAAGAGGGTAGAGGAGACAGTATTGACAGAAGAGTAGAAATATAGGTAAGAGGTAAAAGGTAAGAGGTAAGAGAGGGGGTGAAATAATGGACAAGGTAAGATTGGAGATGGATTTTCTGGATGCTTTAGAGAAATTAAGTCGTATCACTTTGGATGATCCTAGGGAAGACCTAATACCAAGTGAGATAGAAGGGGCTATGCAAAATATTATAGCTAACAATATCTTCGAAACTAAGAATGGAGACCTGGTTGGAATCTCAGGAGCTAGACTTGTAACTACTAATATAAATGAAATGGAGTTTTAGAAAAGGGCCTTAGGGCCCTTTTTTAGGAGGTGAATTTATGGAGGAGATGTTTGCCGGCATTGGAAATCTTGGCTTTCCCATAGTAATATCAATATATTTATTGGTAAGAATAGAGGGGAAATTAAACGACTTGACTGCAAGCATAACAGAGCTCTCTAAAACTATAGCAAGTGCTAAATAGCTTGATCAAAATAGATGGATTCAATCCATCTATTTTGATATAATTAAGTCATTAAGGAAGGTGGCAGTCAATGGTAATTGAAGGTGTTATTGAGGAAATAATCTATAGAAATGAATCCAATGGATATACAGTTGGTAGGATGATTACATCAGATGGAGATATTACTATCGTAGGTTATGCTGCCCTCATAAATACTGAAGAGACGGTATCCTTAGAGGGCGATTTAATCTATCATAATAAATATGGTGAACAATTTAGCTTTACCAGTATAAATACAGTAGTACCAACTACACTAAAGGGAATTGAAAATTATCTCTCGTCAGGTTTGATTCCCAATATTGGGCCGAAGACTGCTAAGAGGATAGTAGATAAATTTGGATTAGAATCTTTAGATATAATACAATATCAGCCTGAAAGGCTTAAGGAAGTTGAAGGAATAGGGGATAAGAAGTTAAGGCAGATTATGGAAGCTTATGATGAGCAAAGAGAGCTTAGGGATATTATGGTCTACCTTCAAGAGTATGATATAAGCATAAATCAAGGTATAAAGATATATAAAAAGTATGGAAATCAAACTATTAGATTGATAAGTGAAAATCCCTATAGGCTATCTGAGGACATTTATGGTATAGGTTTTAAAACAGCCGATACTATAGCAAATAAAATGGGAGTAAGTATAGATTCACCCTTTAGATGTGAGGCGGGCCTTAAGTATGTGATTAAGGAGTGTGCTGGAGAAGGCCACTGCTATGTTCCAAAGGAAGAATTTATAAATAAGGCATCTGCCCTATTAGAGGTAGAAGTTGAAATAATTGAAGATGGAATTAGGGACTTGGTTATGAAGAATGTTTTTTACGCCATTAATACGGATGATGGGACTAATATCTACTACAAGCCCTACTATATTGCAGAAAATAGCGTAGCCAGGAGGATAATGGAGATTTCAAGATATGAATTCCATGAGTTGGAAGTAGATGCCGACAAGGAGATAAGCCTAATTGAAAGCAAAGAGGGAATCTCCTTTGGAGCAAAGCAGATACAAGCCATAAGGGAGTCACTGAATAAGGGTATGTTCATCATAACCGGGGGACCGGGCACGGGAAAAACAACTACTATCAATGCCATAATTACTATATGTGAAAACCTGGGTCTCCAAGTATCGCTGGCTGCTCCAACAGGAAGGGCAGCAAAGAGGATGACTGAAACAACGGGGAGAGAGGCTAAGACCATACACAGGCTTTTAGAGATCTCCTTTATGGAGGAAGACAGTACGGAGTTTTTTAAAGATGAAGATAGCCCCATTGAAGCGGATATAATTATAATAGATGAGGCTTCCATGATCGATATACTCCTTATGAATAGCCTTCTAAAGGCAATTAGCCCGGGAACTAGGGTAATCCTAGTTGGGGATATAGACCAATTACCCTCCGTGGGACCGGGAAATGTTTTAAAGGATATTATCTATTCGGGAATTATTAAAGTATGTATGCTGGATGAAATATTTAGACAGGCAGAAGAGAGTATGATAATAGTCAATGCCCATAGGGTAAATAAGGGGGAAGCTCCAATCCTCAATGTAAAGGACAAGGATTTCTTCTTCATATCCACCAAGAATTCATCTGATATAGTTACTACCATAAGAGAATTAAATAAAGATCGATTACCATCCTTTTATGGGGTGGATCCAATCAAAGATATTCAGGTCTTAACACCTATGAAGAAGGGGGATGTGGGAATCCACTCCTTAAATAAGCATCTTCAGGAGTCCCTAAATCCAAAATCCAAACTTAAGGAAGAAAGGCAAGTAGGCGACCAGCTATTTAGGGTTGGGGATAAGGTAATGCAGACCAAGAACAATTACAAGATGGAGTGGAAGATAAGAGATGGGGGGAGGGAGCTTTCAAAAGGTGAAGGGGTATTCAATGGAGATTTTGGCTATATAAGTGAAATCAATAAGGAGGATAGTATCCTTAAGGTAATATTCGATGATGAGAAGGAAGTAGAATATGATTTCAAGCAGTTGGATGAATTGATGCTTGCCTATGCTACGACGGTCCATAAGGCTCAAGGCAGTGAGTTTCCGGTCGTAATCATGCCCATAGCTTCAGGTCCCCCAATGCTATTAACCAGAAACCTCTTCTATACTGGAATTACCAGGGCGAGGAAATTAGTGGTCTTAGTGGGTTATGAGCGAAATATGCATATGATGATAAGAAACAATATTATAGCAGATAGGTATTCTTCTCTGGATAGACGGTTAAGGGAATATGTACAGGCATTCCCCAGTTAAGGAGGATTTGTATGGGTATTAAGAGTCTTTTATTTCCAAGCAAAAATCTTTGCTATCTATGTAAGGATAGAGAAGGGGTAGTTGTGGATTTTATCTGTAATGAATGTAGGGAGAGACTATTGTTTTTAAATAAGGATGTGGGTTTAGAAAGGGATGTAATTCAAAGGACCATATATTGTTTGAGCTATAATAAATATTTAAAGGAAATAGTCCATGACTTTAAGTTCAATAACAAGAGTTACCTCTATAAGCCTCTGGGTCACCTGATGTTAACTACTATAACAAATGAAAACCTAAAGGGCATAGACTTAATTGCTTATATTCCAATCCATAAGAGGAAGGAAGCCATAAGGGGCTATAATCAATCCGAACTCTTAGGCACTTATTTAAGCAAGGTTCTAAATATTCCTATTTCAAATAACAATCTGATCAAGTCAAGATGGACTAAGGAGCAAAATACACTTAATAGAATTGAAAGATATAAAAATTTAAAGGATTCCTTCGATATAAGGAATCCCCATGAATTTCTAGATAAGAATATACTCTTAATAGATGATTTAATTACTACAGGTTCAACCTTTTTAGAATGCGCCAGTCTTCTAAAAGGTTGTGGAGCAAAGTCCATAACCTGTCTAGC
>CAZIMA010000124.1:0-5139 GCA_964540195.1 uncultured Tissierella sp. | reverse complement strand
TCTCACTCTTGTATATTTATCAGCTTTTTGTTTTCATTTTTCACTTTACACTACCTTAGTTACTCGGTAAAAAACATAAACGTTTATGAGTACAATTTAGGTATCAAGAAACTGCTAGCAGTTTCTTGATACCGCCGAAACTAGGTGAGAAAGAAGATTACTCATCACCTAGTTATATACTACAATATTAGTCTTGAATAAGTCTAAACTAAATATTAACAATTTATTAAATGGGGTCAGGCTAGAATCCCATACGAAGTTTTGGATAAAGCATCAAGAAGGATTGTAAATGAAGTAAAACACATAAATAGAATAGTAAATGTGGTATAATGAGATAAACCACGTTGCAAACAATTGCTAGAGGTTGAGAAAATAGGAGATGGGGGGATTCTAGTGAAAAATACCAGCATAAAGTTAATAGCATACTTGGGAATGTTAGCCTTATTAGCTAGCCTTATTCTAGGCTTGTTGGGCTTTACAAACAACACTAAGGAAATAAATAATGTTAAAAATCAATTGCTGAAAAACTATGTTGAAAATAATATAGACCTATCAATGAAATACATAAACAACTCCTATGGTATATTGACCCAGGGCGATCAAACCCTGGTAGATAGCAAGGGAAATAGTATTGAAGGTAGATTTGGTGTAGTGGATAGTGTCTTGGAGGACTTAGGAAACGAATCTACTATTTTTGTTAAAGTTGGAGATGACTTTAAGAGAATTTCAACAAATGTAATGTCTGCCGAAAATCAAAGGGCAATAGGAACCTTTTTAGGAAGGGACCATAAGGCCTATCAAACAGTAATGAAAGGCCACACATACATAGGTGAGGCAGAAATACTAGGGGACAACTACTACACAGCCTATAAACCTATAAAAGATAAAAACCACAATGTAATAGGCTTATTATTTGTAGGCATACCGACAAAAAACTTAGATAATATTATAAGGGTCCACGATTCAAAGATGGATAAAATCAATTTTTTAGTCATAGTATTGAGAGCGATTTCATTGGGCTCATTGATAGCCTTAGCCGGTACAATAGCCGTGTGTAGAAACAATAACAATTCTAATAATGAAGATATTCAAGACAAAAAAGCAACTAGCTCAAATCAATGATTTGGGGGTAGTTGCTTTTTACTATCTCTTTATTAGGCCTTCATCATTAGTTTTACATACTTATTTAAGGCCTTTCCTCCACCTACTATAAAGCTTATTATATTTTTCAGTCCGTAATGCCTTAGCATTTCAGTCTTCTTATTAACAAATAGGTTTACATATAAGTTGGTTTTCAATAGCTCGAAATAATAACTTCTTAAATGGATTTTAGATGGCCTTATAACTACCTGGCCAAAGCTCCATTTTTCATAGTCCTCTTCATTAAAAAGGAGCCTATCCTTATAGGTATTATACATGGGCAGATTAGGAAATGGGGTTAGGGGGCTTATTGAACCAATCTCTGGTCCTAATTCCTTAATATACTTCCTAAATTCCTTAAAGTCCTCCTTATCCCAATCGGGATGGGCCATAAATGAAGCCCAAGCATCAATTCCTAACTCCTTTAGTATATGAGAAGCCATATAATTGTCCTTAACCAAGGATTTTTTCCTATAATTCTTCAACTCTTCATCCTTAAAACTTTCGTAACCTACTAGTACTGCCTTTAATCCCAGAGCCTTTAATTCCCTTATTAAATCCTTGTGGTCAATAATCCCTTTCACGGAACCATATACTATATAGTTTTTATCTAGTTTTAATTCCTTGGCCAGATTTATAAAGGTAAGGATCTTGTCTTGACTAGCAAAGAAATCATTATCAAAGAACATTATCGTAGCTTCTTCAATACTGGCTAAGTCCTTCTTTATAAGGTCTAGATCTATAAGTTCTTCTTTTGCTCCTTCTATTCTCCACCTCAAGCAAAAATCACAGGTCTTCTGGCACCCTATTCCAAATTCTGCAATAGCAGCCGGTTTATATCCAAAGTATGAGTATTCCTTTCTATACTTTGATGTGGATGACCTGTCAGGAAGGAGGTACCTATTTCTCCCCCTTACTCCTGTAGATTTATAATCATCCACCCTAGAAAGAATCCCATCAATAGGGGAAAAGTCCCCTACTTCCATCTTAGAGATAAATTCCTTTAAGTTGTTTTCATCAGTATATTGGAAGATGTGGTCAACAGATTCGTGAAAAAAAGCTTTTGGATTTAAGTAAGCTTGAGTACCACCTACAATTGTCTGGATACTATTATTAAATCCCTTAGTTTCACTTGTCAGATCTATTACCTTATTTACATCTATACAAAGACTAGTGATTCCAACTATATCCGGATTATATTCTCTTAACTTTTCTGTAAGCGAGATTTTTTCTATCATCATATCGAATATCTCTACATGGCTTATATGCTTAATGGCCCCATAGACCATCTCCAGACCTAGAGGCTCTGAAAACATAAAGTCAGATAGGGTAATTGCTTGTTTAATTCTTGGTGGTCGGACTAATAAGACCCTCATTAATTTACTCTTACTATTATCATCTCTATCTTCTCTAAGGATAATGTGTAAGCTACATAGTAGATTTTGGTAGAGGTTTCGCTATCGCAGGACCCATGCATAAGCAGTTGATCATAAAGGTCGCTGATTCCCTCTACATCCTCACTATGTTTAGCTTTTATCTCCCTTAATACTTTGTCTTCGATTTTGCCCTGCAATAGTATTCTATATTTCATATAATCACTCCTAAAAACTTATTTTTGCTGCTTTTACTTTAATTCATTTTTTACAATAACAAGCCTAATATCCTCATAGCTTATATTTTCCGGTAGGGCTTCTTTTATGGGTTTTAGTCTTTCCAGACCTACTTCATTGATTACAGCTAGTATCTTTTCTTCTTTTTCCGAATCATCTAAGAATCTTGTCCAGTCTACATCCTGTCCTCTCTTATTGCAAGTTCCCAGGTGGTCAATTATGGTATTTACAGTAAAGCCCCTCTTATCTGCAATTTCCTTCAAGCTATAATTTTGAAGATATAAATCGTAGGTGACTTCATACCTATCTCCTTTATCAAGCTGCCCTCCCTCTCCTATCTTTTCTTCTTCTAATATTTCCACTTCTTCCTTTTGATTATCTTTAGCATAGGCCAGGATAATCTCTAAAAATTTATGGCCGTAGTTTTCATATTTCTTTTCCCCTACCCCTTTAATAGAAAGCATGGCTTCTTTACTTTGAGGAAAATAAGCAGCCATTTCCTTCAATGTAGAATCGTGAAATACCATAAAAGGTGCCATTCCTTTTTTTTGAGCTAGGCTATATCTTAATTCCTTTAAGCGAAGAAATAAGTATTCATCAAAGTCCACATCATGATCTCTTCTTGCAATTTGACCTTTATTAGATGATTTTATTTCCAGCAAATGCTTTTTATGATAGACCTTGTCCCTTCCATTTAGGACATCACGGGCTTTAGCAGAGAGTTTTAAAACAGGGAACTTATCAGCTGTAACCAGGATATAACCCATAGAAATCAAGGTCATAATTATTTCCCTTAGGGTATTCTCAGAATACTCCTTCATAATCCCATAGGTTGATACACTATCCAAGCCAAATTCCAAGACCCTTTTGTTTTTTGACCCTCTTAAGACTTGAATAATTACCGATACACCAAATCTCTCCTTAACTCGATATATGCAGGAAAGGATTTTTTGAGCTTCTAGACTTATATCCACCATTTCAGAATCATCTAAACAATTACCACAATTATCGCATTTTGATCCTAGCGAGTCTTCTCCAAAATATTTGAGTATCATACTCCTTAGGCAGTCATTAGTATTACAATAATCTACAAGGTATTGGAGATTTTCATACAATATATTTTCTCTTTGCTCAGAAAATGTACTATTCTGGATTAATAGCTTTTGCTTTACAATATCAGATGGTGAATATAGGAGACTACAGTGACTAGGCTCTCCATCACGTCCGGCCCTACCCGCTTCTTGATAGTAGGCCTCCATATTCTGGGGCATATTATAATGGATTACAAACCTTACATCCGGTTTATCGATTCCCATTCCAAAGGCATTTGTTGCAACTATTATCTTTACCTTATTTAATATAAAATCATCCTGGTTTTTCTGTCTTGTTTCAGATGTCATACCTCCATGGTAAGAAACTGCACTATAGCCAAGGAGATTTAGTTTTTCAGTTACAGACTCCACGCTTTTACGGGTAGCACAATAGATTATACCCGAATCCTCTTGAAAATTATTCTTTAAATAATCATTTATATAGGAAAGCTTGTTGCTTACCTTGACTACCTTATATAGGAGGTTTGGCCTGTCAAAGCCTATTATAGATTCAACAGGAGCTCTCAAGCCTAATAAGTCCTTAATTTCATCTACTACCAGTCTGGTTGCAGTAGCAGTATAGGCTGCAAGAATTGGCCTTTGAGGAAATTTGCCTATAAAGTTTGGGATTTCAGTATAGGATGGCCTAAAGTCATGTCCCCATTGACTTATACAATGGGCTTCATCAATAGCTACCATGGATATCTTTACATCCCTTATTAAATTAATAAAGGCAAAGGTATTTAATCTCTCCGGTGCAACATATATTATTTTATACTTTCCTTCTCTAATCTCCTGCAACCTATAATTTAAGTCATTATCCTCCAGGGTACTGTTTATAAAGGTGCCAGGTATCCCAATTTCATCCAAGGAATCCACCTGGTCCTTCATTAAGGATATTAAGGGAGAAACTACTAGGGTGATTCCATCCATTAGCATGGCCGGCAACTGATAACATAGGGATTTCCCCCCACCTGTAGGCATGATGCCCAAAACATCTCTGCCATTTAGGACCCCTAAGACCAAATCCTTTTGCCCCGGTTTAAATTCATCATATCCAAAATAAGTACTCAGTACTTTATAAATATCCAAGCCTTCACTTCCTTTAATGATTTTACATATGTTAACTCAAATAATTTAACTTTCTACTTCTATTATACCTTTTAAGCAAAGAAAGTGGAAACTTCTATTTATCCGGGACAATAAAAGTAAAAAACAAATAAGCAAAAGCATCCTGAAACACCTATTAATAGGTGTTTCAGGATGCTTAAATCAACTGGTAACTCTACTCTTTTTAA
>CAZIMA010000123.1:2506-5258 GCA_964540195.1 uncultured Tissierella sp. | reverse complement strand
ATGCCATCATATGCAGCTACCTTTAAGGATGTAAATAGCTCTCATTGGGCATATAGCTACATAGAGAGGATGGCTAAGGAAAAGTATATTAATGGATATGAAGACGGTACTTTTAAACCAAGGGGAACTTTAACCTTCCTGGAGACTATTCAACTTTTATCAAAACTACTTAATCTTTCAAGCTCAGAAATTAGTAAAAGCAAGCAAGATTATGGTAAGCTAGTAAATGAATTAAAAATTGATACCTGGGCACAAGAAGCGGTAATGAAGTGTCTTTATGCAGGTGTTATATCTGAAACTGAGTTAAGAGGTGTAGCATCAAAGGGCCTTCTTGAAAGAGGAACTAATAAGAGGGTAGGAAGACTTGATATAAGTGTTTTTATGGCTAAGGCCATGGGCTTATTGGATGAAGCCAATGCGAAACCCTTTGTAACCCTTACCTTTAAGGATTTAAGTAAGATTGATGCCAAGTATCATAAGTTGATATATATGTTGATTGAGACAGGGGTCTTATCTGCTAATGGTACCGGAGAAGGATACTTTGAACCTAATTCACCACTATTACGTGAGCAAATGGCTAAGATGTTAGCTACAGCCTATGATTATCTTCAAAAGAAACCACAAACTCCTACACCTACACCAACACCGACTCCAACAAATGATACTGAGGAGCTTTCGGGGGTAATAGCTAAGCTGACTAAGATAGGAGACTTTACTTACCTAACCATTAAGGGCAAAGAAGATAAGGCTTATATCTTGGATTCAAATACAGTTATTAAATTAGATGGAAAAACATCTAATGTGAACAGTCTTTTTGAAGGACAAAGGATAGGTATGACCGTTAAGAAGGGATCTACTGCAGTATTGACTCTTGAGGCTGAAATTTTAGAAGTGGAGATATCCGGAACTATAAAAAGTCTAAGTCCTAGTTTAAATAAACTTGTGGTTGAATATGTTAAGAGCAAGGTAACTAATACCATAGAGTTAACGGTAGATAAGAATACAGAAATTAGCTTAAACGGAGTAGAAGCTGACCTATACGATTTAACTGTAGGGGATGAAGTAAATGTATTGGTTGAGAACAACCTGGTCATAGATTTAGAGGCTATTGCAAAATCCGGAGAAGTAGAAGGTATAATTGTGGATTTAGTAGTTGAGGGAGACCGTAATCCAATATATTATATAACTATAGAAAACTCTAAAAAAGTTAAGACCGAATATGAACTGGATAAAGATGTGGATATCTATAGGGATGGAAGAAGGGCTGATTTTAAAGATTTAAAAATCGGTGATGAAGCTGTTCTTGAACTTAAAGGTGGTTTAATAGTTGAAATAGATGCAGATATGGTGGAGAAGGAAATAGAAGGCTATATTACCGGCATATCTACTAAGCTAAATGTAGGAACTGAGATAACTATTAGAAATAGGGAAACAGATAAGGATGAGACCTATGTGTTAGGAAGAAATGCGGTTATCAAGGTTGATAAAACCACTAGCTCAATTATAAATCTAAATGTTGGATATTATGTGGAAGTAGTTGTTGGAAGCAATGAAATCATCGAAATCTATGCAGATTCCGTTGGAGCAGAATCCATAGTTAGGGGTAAAATTACAGGTGTTAGCACAAGAAGAAATGAAATTGATGTTGAGATAATGACTACTGACCTAACTGACTATGGTTATGGGGATGAGATAGTTATTAGGATTACAGATGATACTTTTATTTCAGATGGCTATAGAAGCTTGAAATTAGTCGATTTAAAAAGAAATGACATCATATATGTATTTGGTTACTATGATGGAATTGGCTTTACTGCAAGTGAAATAAACTTAAGATAATTTAAAAACCTCTAGGTCATTGTGAACCTAGAGGTTTTTGCTTGCCCTTCACCTGGTTATTCAGTCCTAATGGCATCCAGTGCAGAAAGATTCATAGCCCGTCTGGCAGGATAGTAGCCTGATAAGATTCCTATAAGGGTTGAGAAGGCCATGGCAGCAAATACAAGCCATATTGGTATTATGGATAGTTTTGCTTCAGGTCCAAGGCCAAAGTAGTTTCCAAAAGACCCACTGAACTTATTCACGATAAGGGATATTAAAAAGCTAAAACCAACTCCCATTATCCCTCCTAAGAGGCCTATTAAGGCTGATTCGAAGAGAAACAACCCCCTAATATCCTTTAGGGATGCTCCGATTACCTTCATTACTCCGATTTCCTTAGTCCTTTCATAGATGCTCATTACCATGGTATTGGTTATTCCTATGGCTGCAACTAAAAGGGATACGGCGCCGATTCCACCAAGAACGGCTTGAATGATATTTGCAGTGTTCTTCATGGATTCCAATTGGTCGTTTAAACTATATGCTTCATGACCCATACCCTTTATAGTTTCTTGTACTTCTTGGACATTATTTATTTCATCTACCTTAATATTTATCTGTTGATATTGGGATGTTTGCTGTCCGGGTTGGGATTTAATGTTTTCTGCCTTTTCCTTTTCCTTAATAAGCTTTTGAACTTCTTTTATAGGCATATATATAGCGTAGTTGGTTTCCCAATTATCCTCAGTTAAAATTCCGGCAGTCTTGACTTTGTACTCCTTATAAATAGGGGTATTTGGTCCGGGTTGTTCCCAGCCATAATTAGGATTTAGGGTAAGACTCATTCTATCCTTCATTAAATCCACCTTAGGCTCCCTCCAAACCCTAGCTTTTGGATCATAGAAGTTTTGTCTCATGGAACCACCAAAGA
>CAZIMA010000123.1:0-2406 GCA_964540195.1 uncultured Tissierella sp. | reverse complement strand
AAAGAACCCCATTGGGCTATTTGGTCCTCAAAGGATTGAGAAAGTCCAAAGCCCAGGCTAAGCATTACGATTATGGAAGTAGTTCCTATGACTACACCCAGGACTGTAAGAAAGGTTCTTAGCTTTCTTCTCCACAGATTTTTAATACCCATACGGATTAAATCTATACTAGTCATCGATTTCCATTGCCTCTAGTTTCTTTTTCTTTCTCTTCTTAATAACTACTAGGGCGATTACTGTAGCTACAAGGGCTCCAATGCCACCCCATAGTAGTTTGTTAGAGAATATGCCGCCTGTAGGGTCTTCAATAGGAGGGACCCCATCCGGAAATTCCGGTTCCATTGGCATATCCATTACATTTAGGGAAAATTCATTCCTTATTTCCTGCTCTTGACCTGTGGAGTCTTCATAGCTAAATACTACTTCTCCCCTTAATAATCCGGGACCACTTGGTATTACATAACCTTCAAAATATTCACTGGACCCACTTGTAAAATTGCCCACATAATATTGACCATTTTCTGTTTGGAAGTCTCCTTCGATTTTAACCATCATATTATAGAGGGTTACCTTGCCTGTATTAAAGAACTCCATAGATATGGGAGCCGATTGACCTACATAGGATTCAGGAGGGTATCCGATTTCACCAACTTCAAGTTTTGATTGTTGAACAACAGGGACCCCTATAAGCTCTATTGCAGTAAAGGGATTAGCTTGACTGTCCTCGTATTCAAAGTTGGCAGTAAGGGTATAGGTCTTAGCTGCAGCATCCGGTACTGTAAACATTGTAATCTTCTTTTCAACTCTTCCCTTAGGAGGTATGGAGTCTATATAGAAGGTGTTGGAACTATCTACAGGGGTGAATACTGACCCTCCACCGGAGTTTCCGCTTGGGTCCGTTCTTTCATCAGAGGTTAGGAATATCTTTATGTTTTTAACTGCCTTAGAGCTATTTGTATTAAAGAAGGAAAGATTCATGGTGAAGTTTTCTCCTGCCCTAACAAGACTTGGCTCAAAGCTGTACTTATCGATTATAAGCTTTGGTGTTGATTGTTTTGCATCTGGGTCTACCGGATCAGGAGCTACGACAAATACTCCAATAAGTTGGTTTGTATTATAGGTTTCACCTTCAGCTAGCATTTCATCTTCATAATCTATATTGATTTGGATTGGGTAATTTTTAGTTTCTCCATTTTTTGTTGTCAAGAATTTAAAGACTACATTCTCGCTGGTATTTGGTGCAATAGTAGCTAACTTTAATTGATTTATAGTTTTGGGTACTAAACCGTTGGTATCAAGGCTGTCGGCCTTAATAAGAATGTTTTTTGCATCTGTTTGACCTTGGTTTCTAAGGTCAAAGCTTACAACCACTTCCTTGTTTTGACCTAGGGTTCCTGTTGGATATGTGAGATTTTCTATAATTAGATTTGAATCCCTTGATTTATCTCTTTCTATATCAACAGTAAAGTCTAGAGTTTCTTCAATATCATTGTTATACTTTAATTTTAACTCAAGTTGATAGTTACCATTTGGCATTGCTTTGGAAGCTTTTAACTGGTATACTGCATAATTTTTTAATCCTCCGGGAATTAATTGAATAGTTTGGGTTTTGGAACCATTAGCCAAAGAAATTCCACTGGATGAAAGGCCTTCTAAGGATATTTTGATATTTTCAGCCGCTACGGTACCAATGTTTTCAAATTCTATGCCTACATTAAAGGTTTGGCCTGGACTGATTGTGTTCTTTGGTAAAACATCTAAACGAGAAATAACTAGTTGAGGAGGATTACTATCTACACGTATATATATAGTGTCTGTAACAGTTGTGTATGAACCTAAATAGTAATCATAGTAATCAATGGTTACACCGATTTTATAACTCCCCTTTGGAGCCTTTTTATCTACCTTAACATCAAAATTGAATTTTTTAGAATCCCCTGATTCTAATTCATTAATATTCTTATATGCTGAGTCAGATAGGTATATATGGTCTGGTTCTGAAATTTCAGCTCTTATGGTAATATTCTCTACATAATCAAATCCATTGTTCTTAATAGTAATAGGTACTTTTACTGATTCACCAGACTTTGCATTTATGGTCCTGGGACTGGTTATATATAAGGAATTGCCGGCTGTTGTAATTCCAACTATAGGAATTGTAGTTAAAATAATCAATAATACTAATATACTGCTTAAAATTCGTTTCATCTAGATGTTGCCCCCTCTGACAATTTGGTTTTCTTCAATTCTTTCAATGCTGCCATCTCTTAAATATATGACCCTATGAGCATAATCAGAGATTTCTATATCGTGGGTTACGATGATTAGGGTTTGATTGTTTTCCCTAGCCATACCCGTAATCAAATCCATTACCTCGTAAGTAGTCTTAGTATCCAAGTTACCTGT
>CAZIMA010000122.1:0-5307 GCA_964540195.1 uncultured Tissierella sp. | reverse complement strand
TAATTGCTGAAACAACTCCTTTATTCAATATAATGGGAAAAGCTTTCGAACCACTTCTTAATTTATTACAGGTTCCAAATGCAGAATTAATAGCACCAAGCTTCCCTGTAGGTATTGCAGAAATGTTCTTACCGGTATTACTGATTAAAAACAACATTGATATCATTGAACCTGCTGCAAGATACCTAGTTACAGCAGTATCCATAGTGCAAATAATATTCTTTGCTGAAACTATAGTAGTTATGATGGCTTCAAAATTACCATTGAAATTATGGGAACTAGTGGTTGTATTCTTTGAAAGAACAGTTTTAGCAATAATATTTGGTGCAGCATTTATGCATATAATGTTTTAAATAAGTTGGGACAATAGGGACAGGAGTTACTGTCCCTATTGTCCCAACTTTGCTGAAACTGTGAACTTTTTATTGAATTGAATTGATTTATTTTACTTATTCTGCATTTTCAGTATTAGCTTTTATAATAGCCTTTGGATTCTTAAATAAACCTACATTCACTTCATTTAGTAAAGTAAATCCAAGTATCATAAATCCTCCTATTGCCTGTAATACACTTATGGATTCCTCCAAGATTGCTACTGATAGTATGATGGATATCAAGGGATCTACATAGCTTAAAAGGGCCGCCTCTTGACCTTTTAAATCCTTTACGGAAGAAAAGTATACACAGTAGGTAAAGCCCGTATGAAATACACCTAAAATCAGTAAATTTATTAAGCCTGAGCTTGAAATCCTTAAAATATTTACACCAGTGGTTGCAACTACGTAGGGTGTTAGGATAATTATTGCAGCTATGAACTGTATAAGGGTTCTATCTATTCCCGTAACGTTTTTAATCAGTTTATTAAGGAATATAACCGTTGCATAAAGTGCTGCAGCACCTAAACCATAAATAATTCCTATAGTTGTAGTATTTGATGTCTCTAATCCTCCTGAGCCAATAATTAAAACAAGCCCCAAGGTTGCCATAACAAAGCATATAATCTGCTTAAGGTTTAACTTTTCCTTTAAAAATACTGCACTTAGGATAATTAGAAGTACCGGAGCAAAATAATAGCTTAGAGTTGCAAGGGATACGGTAGTATATCGGTAGGCTTGAAATAGGAGTATCCAGTTAAAACCCATTATGGCTCCTGACAGAAAAAGAAGTGGCAAGTCCCTTTTTATCTCTGCTAATAATATCTTTTTACCGCTTATTAATTTATATGTTCCTATAGCTATAGCACCTATTAATGCCCTAAATAGTGAAATCTCACCTGTTGAAAGAGGTATATTCTTTACAAATAATGCGATTGTTCCAAATATTGCCATAGAAAAGATAACTTTAAACTTTGGTCCCAATGAATTCACCCTTTTAATTTTTTAAAATCTATTTTATCAGAAGATTAACTTAATGGCAATTGATATTTAGAATACTAAAGTCCCTAAGCAACCTCTCCATATCATCTTCTCTTTTATTCTTGGACCAACATACAATTCCAGTTTTTATTACTCTAGCTTCTTTATCTTCACAGGCTTCTTTTAATCTACTTATGGCTCGATTACCTCCAAATAATCCAAAGGGGGCAGCTTGAGTCACATATATCATTATCTTTTTCCCTTTTAGGGTTTCTGATTGTCTTACATATTCCTTTATTACGGCTGAGATTGTAAAGGCATGGACAGGGCCTCCTAGGATAATTAAGTCATAAGGACTTAAGTCCGGAATATCCTTAAGTACCATGCTTTTAAGATTATTTCCTGATACAGGCTCCTTACAAGTAGGAGCAATCCGCTTAATCTCTACCTCATAACCCATAGATAGAAATTTTTCCTTTAGTTTTTCTCCAACTAGCAAGGTATTGCCTGTAATTGAGTTTACTATTATAGCGATTTTCATTTTCTTACCTCCCTCAAAATTACTTGTATAATAGCACTTATAACCATTTAATTTAATGTGAATCTAATTCATTTTGAAGATACCCTATATTAATGATAAAATAAAATAATAAATCCTAGGAAAACTATGGTCCTAGGATTTTATTTTAAAATTGTGTGTAAATGTAGACAACTGGGACAGCAAGTCCTGTCCCTATTGTCCCACTATATCTCTCGACGATTATCCATAGCCTTTGCTAGAGTCACTTCATCGAAGTACTCTAAATCTCCTCCTACTGGGATTCCATGAGCTATTCTTGTAACTTTAATTCCCATTGGCTTTATAAGCCTAGATAGGTAAAGAGCTGTTGCTTCTCCTTCTACAGTTGGGTTTGTGGCTATGATTACTTCTTTTACCACATCATCCGCCAATCTGTTTAGAAGGTCTTTTACCTTTATATCTGCAGGTCCCACATTATCCATTGGTGATATAACTCCATGGAGTATATGGTATTGCCCCTTATATTCTTTTGATCTTTCCATAGCTATTTTGTCCTTTGCACCTTCTACCACACAAATCATTGATTTATCACGATGTTGATCTTGGCATAGACGACAAGGGTCCTCATCTGTTAAGTCACAGCATATGCTGCAAAGCCTTATCTTTGATTTGGCATCGGTTATAGACCGAGACAGCATCTCTGCATCTACTTCATCCATTTCCAATACATAAAAAGCAAGGCGCTGTGCAGTTTTCCTGCCTATACCCGGCAGTTTAGAAAATTGGTCTATGAGATTCGCTATGGGCAATGCATAATAATCCATCTAGAAGCCCCCTATTAAAGTCCCGGAATATTTAAGCCCCCAGTAACCTTTTTCATTCCTTCATTCATCATATTTTCAGCACTTCTTAAGGCTTCATTTACTGCCGCCATTACTAAATCCTGAAGCATTTCAATATCCTCAGGGTCTACTACTGATTCATCAATATCTATACTTAATACTTCTCTTTTTCCGTTGCAGACAACCTTTACTGCTCCACCCCCTGCACTGGCCTCTACTTCCTTTTCCTCAAGCTCTGCTTGAAGGTCCTCCATTTGCTTTTGCATCTTTTGCATCTGTCTCATCATATTATTCATATTTCCGCCCATTCCTGGGAATCCACCTTTAGCCATAATTAATTCTCCCCTCTTAAGTATTAGTAGTAATTTTTAATAATTCTATAAGCAAGGGACTATGTCCCCACTTCTTTACTTGATTTCTACATTTTCTTCTCCAAAGAATTCTATTATATTTTGTACAGTCTTATCCTCATTATCCCTTGGCTCACCTTTAGGAACCCTATTAGGTAAATCTGCTTTCATATAAAAATGTATTGAAATATTTCTATTGAAATATTTAGAGACTATATTTTCAACAAATTCTCTGTTCTGCTGTGAGTTTACAGCCTCTTTATGAAAACCAAATCCATCATCATAGCCTATGGTCAATAGGTCTTTTTCAAAGGATATTAGTTCTCCTTCCATAATAAGGGCATAGATATTTATCTTTTGGGATTTGATATTTTGCAATACCTTAGGCCACTCACTCCTAATCCTATCAAAAGTAAGAGCATAGCCATCAGGCTCATTGCTAATAGCAATTTCTGTGCCCTCTTCTACATCATTTTCATCTTGCCTAATATCTTCATTAGATCCATCTACCTTGACTTCTACTGGCTTATGTTCTATTTCTTTCTTTACTTCAAAGCTGGTAGCTGATTTTACTTCCTTTGTAAAGGAAGGTCTTGTTGTTTGTTCTACAACAGGCCTTATTCCTTGTTCCAGCCTTTTTACTCTTTCTTCAAGGGAAAGGTCTTCCTCAATAGAAACAAGCTTTATAGCTGCCATCTCAAGGATTATCCTTGGTTGAGTTGACCACTTTGCCTGCCCTTCTGCCCTTGTCAATATATCCAAAGCTTTTAATATATATTCCAGGCTCATGTCCTTGGATTGATCAATATAGTCTTGGATATCTTCGCTTTCTATAATATCCCCAGGGTCTTTGGAGGACTTTGCCACCATTAGGTCCCTAAAATGTCTTATTAGATCCTTGATAAATTGATTTATATCCTTGCCCTTTTGGACTATTTCATCTATAGCAAAGAGTACTTTTTGCAAGTCCTTTTTATTTATATTATTTACAATATCAAAGACCAAGTATTTATTAGCTATACCTAAAATGCTAGTTGCATCTTCGTAAGTAATCTTCTCATTATTAAAGGATATACATTGGTCCAATAGGCTAAGGGCATCTCTCATTGCCCCATCTGAATTCCTAGCAATAAGACTTAAAACCTTGTCTTCAATCTCTACATTGATTGAACTGGCTATGGTCTTCATGTTAGCCACTATATCCTTATTTGTTATCCTTTTAAAATCAAACCTCTGACATCTTGAGAGGATGGTTTGAGGTAATCTTTCAGGTTCTGTTGTTGCAAGAATAAATATTAAATGCCTAGGGGGCTCCTCGAGGGTTTTTAAGAGGGCATTAAATGCTCCTTTTGAAAGCATATGTACCTCGTCTATTATATAGACTTTGAATCTGGCCCTTGATGGAGGATAGATAACCTTCTCTTTTAAGTCCCTTACATCGTCTACACTATTGTTGCTGGCAGCATCCATTTCAATAACATCCATAATGGTCTCATCTAGTATACCTTTACAGATTTCGCACTCGTTACACGGGTTTCCATCTTGTGGATTCAAACAATTTACAGCTCTTGATAAAATCTTTGCCGCAGAAGTTTTTCCGGTCCCCCTTGTGCCGGAAAAAAGATAGGCATGACCAATGTTTCCCATAAGGACTTGTTGTCTAAGGGTTCTGGTTATATGTTCCTGACCTAGGACCTGGTCAAAGGTTTTAGGTCTATGTTGTCTGTACAATGCCTGATACATTTTCTCACCCACAATTTTTATCTTATAGTCTTATTTAGGCATAGTAGAAACTACTTGTAGTTTCTACACACCTGCCGAAATTAAACTACCTTATGATTATTATTATATAGTCTCATTATAACAGAACAACAATTGAAACTCCACTAAAAAAGGACCCCTGATGAGTCCTTTAATTACTTTATCCTGCATGATATTTTTCAAGCTCTTTATTGATTAAGTTCTCTACTTCCCCATCTTCAGGGAAACGTTCTAGGTTCTTCTTTGAGAATATTAGCTTTTCATTAAATGAGATTTCATATACTCCACCTGTTGAAGGCACCAATTTAATCTCTTCAATATTATTCTTGTGCTCTTTTAATACGTCTTCTGCAAGGGCAACTGCCCTAGCTAAATATCCTCAAGAAGTACAATATTCTATTCTAAGGATTTTCATAACAAGACCTCCTAATTTCTTAGTAATATTATTATACCCATATATTAAAAACATCATTCAATTT
>CAZIMA010000121.1:0-5313 GCA_964540195.1 uncultured Tissierella sp. | reverse complement strand
AGGATTTTTATATTGTTTTTATAGAAGTCGATAAGACCGTCTTCTTTCATATTAGTTAACTCTCTTGAAAGAGAAGGTCTTGGAATATTAAGCATTTCAGCCATCTTTTTCCTACTATAAGGAATAGTCAAATAGGTGGAATTGTGATTTTTATATTCCATCAATATCATATTTGCTATTTTCTTTCTAAGAGTGTCCAATGTAAGATTGGTTAGTCTTTGATTTAACATAAGAATCCTATTGGATAAAACCCCCATGAAATTATTCAATATTCTTGTATCTAAGGTCATTAGATGGATTATATCATTTCTTTGGATAAACATTATTTTGGCTTGACTAGAAGATATAATGGTAGCTGGGTAGAGGTGGTTTCCGGAGAATATCAGGGCCTCCCCAAATATGTTACCGGCTTCAAAATGATTTATTGTAACGTTCTTTCCCGAAGCAAAGGATTTATGGATTTCGATAGTACCTTCTAATATAATACCTAACCTATCACAACTATCTCCTTCTATTGCAATCACATCCCCATTAGTATATTCGCTAATACTATATGGAATATTTTGGAGTGCATTATATACTTCTTCTCCTTCCATTGCCTTAAAAAGCACGCATTTTAGTAGGCTATTGATATAGGCTTTCATAATTACTTCCTCCTAAGATAAAAAACTTTCTTTAATTGATGTTTCATATTTTAATACGTGGGTAAATAAGTAAATAGTGCAATTATGAATTAAAGGAGTTTCATTATGTATAAGACATTATTGGTAAATAGGGTTAATCCTCAGGATTACACCGGAATTAAAAAGAGGATATTCTTCCTAATAGGTGATATGAATAATCCAACTATAGAGCTTAAGCTTGTAGAAGTACTTAAAAGGTCCGGATATCTTGATCTACAAGATGTAGTATATAAATATAATGGGGTGGAGTTAAATATAGATGTTCAGAAAATTCCTGAAGTAATTAAGCATTTGGCAAAAGAGGACATTTCCATTTATAGTATATATGAAATATACACCCCTAACTTTTAATAAGATATTACTAATATTACCTATTCTGTTTCATTGACTAAAAATGATAGTTATGCTATCATTTTTAGTCAGTTAAATAGCTTTCTACTACCTCACCAAAATATAAGGTGTGAAAATCATCAATGGGATAGTTTTTCTTATGAATGTCCTCGCTCAATTCTTTGGGATCCATATGTTGTTTAAATACTATCTTACACTCATAGTGATAATTGCATTCCTTTATTATTGGAGTATCTACACTTTTAGATTTTTTAGTTGAAAGATTCATTTCTTTAAATTTATCTACATCTCTACCGGAATATGTTCCGCAATATGCTAGGGATTTTTTTAAATCCTTATCCACAGGTACACTAACTGTAAAGTTATCAGCTTTTTCTATTAATTCATAGGTATGTCTGGATTTTCTCACCATCACCATGAGTATAGGTTTGTTCCAGATAAGTCCAAAGCTAGCCCATCCTATAGTCATAGTGTTTGTTTGTTCACCGGATTTTACTGTAAGAAAAGCTCCCCTCCTTATTTGATCTAATACTACTTCTAAATTCCAATTATACTTAATATCCTTAGTCATTCTATCACCCCTCCTATATTATATACTAAATTTAACTAAATTTAATGTACTTTTTCTAATATTCCCACTTATTGCATATAAATTATGGAGGAGGGATAGGGTGAACAGGAGCAAGCTTATTATATATCTATTTTTATTAATGATGTTTTTTATCATTATAGGAAATTTTATTATTGAATTTACTAGCTTAGGAAAAGTCAATGACTTAGATGTATATAATAAAACCTCATTATCAAGGAGAGGAATTCATATAGAGGTTGACAGAAAGACATTGAACTTAATAGATTATAAAACAGGCCAAATTATTAAATCATACACTGTGGCCACAGGTAAATCTTCATCTCCAACTCCATTGGGTACATTTAAGATAACTACTAAAGAGAAGTGGGGAGAAGGCTTTGGTTCAAGATGGATGGGTTTAAATGTAACTT
This sequence comes from uncultured Tissierella sp., assembly GCA_964540195.1. GTDB lineage: Bacteria > Bacillota > Clostridia > Tissierellales > Tissierellaceae > Tissierella_B. Next base: position 3,277 of record CAZIMA010000121.1, on the reverse strand, counting down.
GGGGAAATTACGGAATTCATGGCACTAACAAGCCAGGCTCCATAGGATTCAACGCATCAGCAGGTTGCATAAGAATGAGAAACAGTGACATTGAGGATTTATTTGAGAGAGTTGAGCAGGGAACTACAGTAGTTATTACTAATGGGCTCTTCGGACCATTTGGAAATGGGTATAGGAATTTAAGCCCGGGTGATACTGGAGCAGATGTACTTGAGGTGCAAAAAAGGCTAAAACAACTTGGATTCTATACCGGGAGTTTAGATGGTATATATGGAGAAGGTATGAAGAAATCCCTGATTGGATTTCTAAAGGATATCGAATATCCTTTAACGGACCAAGTAAATCAACCAATCTATGAATTGCTGGGAATTATTTTAATGGAGTAACGAGGAGATTAAGGTAGAACTTTCCAACATTAAAAAAACACTTTGTTTAGCTTGATATTATTTGGGTAATATTAATTTAGTGAAAACTATTTTAAAAATTAAAATAAGATCAAACTTAGGAGGCAAACTATGGCATCAGAAAAATTAATTAAGAAATTAAACGATCAATATAATTTTGAAATGGCTTCAGGTTATATTTATCTTGGAATGGCAGCATATTGTAAGGCTGAGAATATGGAAGGATTTGCACATTTCTTCTCAGAGCAAGCAAAAGAAGAATATGAGCATGCTATGAAATTTTACAATTTTCTTTATGATATAGATTCAAGAGCTTATCTTCAAGCAATACCAGAACCAAAGAACGAATACAATTCATTCTTGGAAGCCTTTGAGGCAGCATTACACCATGAAAAGCTAGTAACATCTAGAATATATTCACTAATGGATTTGGCTAAGGAAGAAAATGATTATGCAACTATAGACTTTTTACAGTGGTTCGTTAAGGAGCAAGTTGAAGAAGAGAGTACAATGAGGGATATAATTGCTGTATTAAAGGGTATAGATGGTAAATTCACTGGCCTATACTTGTATGATAAGGAATTAGGAAAGAGATAATATATTATAAAGTAGCAAAATAAAAAGATAGGTTTTTTTACCTATCTTTTTATTTTGCTATTTTGTATATCCAGTTCCACCACTCATGTTTTGTTGAGCCATTTCAACTAATCTCTTAGTCATATATCCACCAACATAACCATTTTGTCTTGAAGGAAGGTTTCCTTTATCCAATGCATCATAATTAGCCATACCTAACTCAGAAGCAATTTCTAATTTCATTTGGTCTAATGCTTGACGTGCTGCCGGAACTACTATCTTGTTACTATTATTATTGTTTGTTGTCATTTTATTTTCTCCTTTCAAATTTTGTTTGTTTTGGTTTGTCTAGTAGTATTATGTGTAATGATTTCATAAATAAACTAAGTAAAAAAATGAATATTCACAATAGATTTCAAAAAAAGTAAAAAAATAGTAAAAAATCACAATAACCCTTGACCTATCATAGTATGTATAACAAGGCTAAGATATATTCTGCTTAGCCGAAGTAATTAAATATGCTTTAAGGAGGATAATATGAGCGATAAAGACCAAATGCAAAAAAAACTTGAATTAGCTAAAGCTTATATACTTTTTCAGGAATTAAATCAAATATATAATCTCAGGGAAGCTTTAAGAAGGGGCACACTTTTTCCTGAATTATACAAACCATATGAAAAGCCTGGACCTGGAGGTGTATATTATGGATAGAGCTCAGATGGAAATGTTAACTCAGCTAATGGAACTTTCTTTTGCACTTACAGAAACAGCCCTCTATCTAAATACCCACCCTGATGATGAAAGAGCCTTGAGAATTCATAACGATAATGCAGCTCAGTATTCAAGGCTTAAAGAGGCTTATGAGATGAGTTATGGTCTCCTTACTAATAATGGTATGAGTGATTATCCATGGAACTATATCGATGAGCCGTGGCCATGGGATATTGACTTTACTAGAATTTAAGGAGGATAATTATGTGGATATATGAGAAAAAATTACAGTACCCAGTAAGAGTAGATACTACAAATCCAACTCTTGCTGCTATGATAATTGAGCAATTTGGTGGAGCAGATGGAGAACTTTCTGCAGGAATAAGATATTTAACTCAAAGGTGGACCATGCCTGATAAGCGTGTAGTTGCAACACTAAACGATATAGGTACTGAAGAGCTGGCACACTGGGAAATGATCGGAACTTTAGTATATAAGCTTACTAAGGATGCAACTATCGATCAAATTAAAGGAACGCCTTTTGAGGCCCATTATGTCAATCATGGAAAGGCCTTATACCCTCACAATGCAGCAGGTTCCCCATGGACTGCAACATATTTCAATTCAAAAGATGATCCCATAGCAGATCTTCATGAGGATATGGCTGCTGAGGAAAAGGCTAGAGCAACTTATGAATGGCTAATTAATATAAGTGATGATCCAGGTGTAACCGATACCTTAAGATTCTTAAGACAAAGGGAGATTAATCATTTCCAAAGATTTGGTGAATCCTTAATGATAATCCAGAATATGAGAAACAACAAGAAATATTATTAGATTTTTAAAAAAAGGAAGATTATTCTTCCTTTTTTTAAAAATCTAATATGTTAAAAATAATAAACAATGGGTATAAGACAAAAGGATGAAAAAATCAAATGTGTTTAAGGAGGAAAATATAATGAATGCAATGACACAAGACAACTTAAGATCAGCTTTTGGTGGTGAAAGTCAGGCTCATATGAGATATAGAATTTGGGCTGAGAAAGCTACAAAAGATGGTTTCCCAAATGTAGGAAGATTATTTATTGCTACTTCAGATGCTGAACAAGTTCATGCAACACTACACTTCAGAGCCTTAGGAGATGTTTCGGGGGACTTCTCAGTAACATCTGGCGGAGGCTTTGGTTTAGGGTCTACTTCAGAAAATCTTCAAGGTGGTATAAATGGTGAAATGTTTGAAGTTGAGCAAATGTATCCTGCTTACATAGCTGTGGCTGAATTACAAAACGAACAAGCTGCTATAAGTTCAATGAAATATGCAGTAGAAGCAGAAAAGGTTCATGCCCAATTGTTTACCCAGGCTAAGGCCTTAGTTGATGATGAAAAGGATTTAGATGTAGATAAGATCTACCTATGTCCAATTTGTGGATTTATATCCCTAACAGGAGAAGAAGATAACTGTCCATTATGTAAAGCAAAGAAAGAAAAGTTCATAGTATATTAATATCTATTCTCAGCATATATAAAAAATCGTAGAAGGGCGCCTAAGGCGTCTTTTTTCGTTCAAGGATTGCCTTTAAATTGTG
>CAZIMA010000120.1:0-5315 GCA_964540195.1 uncultured Tissierella sp. | reverse complement strand
ATCGTAGATTTGTCGACTTTTGCCCGTGAAGACTTATTGCACTCTTACAGAAGGGACCAGAAGGAATTTGGCCTTATGGGAGCCATAACTATATTAGACTGATATTAACTTACAAGCCTTAGGAAAACCTAGGGCTTTTATTGAAAAGTAAAGGAGAATGAAATATGAATTATTTAAAAATTGCTAACAGCAATATAGTGTTCCTACTTTGTGCTTTAACAATTTTGGTAGTTGTTATACAGTCGGTTCTTTTCATTAAAACAGCTATGAAAAGAGCAAAGGAGTTAGGAATAGAGAAAGAGGTAATAAACAAGACTATAACCAACAGTGCAATATTTTCCATATTACCATCATTACCTGTTATAGTAATGCTCTTGGCTCTTTCGGTTCCATTAGGAAGATTTTTCCCATGGCTAAGACTTTCAGTAGTTGGCTCAGCAGTATATGAAAGTATGGCTGCTAATGTGGCTGTAGTAAATATGGGCCTTAAGGATATTTCAGACCCTGGATTGACACCTGAAATATTTGTCATAATAATGTGGGTAATGTCATTGGGTATAATCTGGGGAATAGTATTTAACATATTCTTCACGGGAAAATTAGACCAATATACTAAAAAAGCAAAAGCTACAAAAAATGCCTTTATCCCTATATTTTCAGGAGCATTATTCTCCGGTATGTTGGCTGTTCTTTCGGTTCCATATGTGGCAAATGTAAAAAATATTACGGGGATAGTATCCTTTCTAGCTGCAGGTATAGCGGTTTTAATATTTCAAAAGCTGGGAAAAAACCCAAAATACAAGATTATCAATGAATTTTCACTGCCTATAGCATTAATAGTTGGAATGGCAGCTGCCATAATTCAAACTAATTTAGCATAGTAAGGAGGTTAAAGATGGAAAATAAAAATATGAATACAGAAGCAAGATTATCTATGGAATTTGACAAAAAGATAAATAAACTAGGTAGGTATACCAGTATTATTGCATTGGCATTTATGCTAATGGTTCCATTTGGAACCCAACTTTACTTTGGATTTGATATAAGTATTAGGGATGTTTTCCTTGGAAGCTCTAGTCTTATAGCCATGTTTCTTCCTATGGCTGTAGTTGAAAACATATCATACTATCAAATAATAGGTGCCGGTGGTATTTACCTAAGCAGTATAACCGGTAATGTTCTAAATATGAAACTTCCTTGTGCCATAGCAGGGATGAAAATTGCAGGAGTTGAGCCGGGAACTAAAGAGGGGGATGTAATTTCAATAATAGCCATAGGGGTATCATCTTTAGTTACTACCCTGATATTATTCTTAGGTATGTTCTTTATAGGTCAGGCTTTGTTGCCTATATTACAATCTGAAATACTGGCTCCCGGTTTTGCAAATATAACACCGGCAATTTTAGGAGCTGTAGCAGTTCCTAATCTAATAAACAACAAAAAGCTATCAATAGTACCTGTAGTATTAGCCTTGCTTTCATATTTCATAATCGGTGGGAAGTTCGGAATGTATCAAAGTTATGTATTAATAGTAGTTATGGCATTATCAGTAGGTTCAGCTTACTTAAACTATAAAAAATCTAAATAGGAGGGATTTCATGAATGACAAGCAAGGTATCATAGCTTATTTAGAAGAAAACAAAGAAAAATTTGCCAGTATAAGCGATAAGATTTGGGAAAATCCTGAGCTTAGATTTAAATTGAATAAATCAGCTGATATTTTAACACAAGCCTTAAAAGAGGAAGACTTTATTGTTGAAAGAAATATAGCTGAAATGGAAGATGCCTTTATAGCCAGCTATGGAAGTGGGAGTCCTGTAATTGGATTTCTTGGAGAATATGATGCATTATCAAATCTAAGCCAAGTTCCTAATATATTGGAGAAAAAATCCTTAGAAGAAGGAAAAGGCGGCCATGGCTGTGGACACAATGCTCTGGGAGCAGGTACATTAGCAGCAGCTGTAGCTATTAAGGAATATATGAAGGCAAATGACCTTAAGGGTACTATAAAATACTTTGGATGTCCTGCTGAGGAAAGTGGGTCCGGAAAAGCATTTATGGCTAGAGCAGGGGTATTCAAAGATGTACATTCCATGATTACATGGCATCCATGGACTGAAAATAGGATCTGGGGAGAAAGTAGCCTTGCAAACTTTCAAATCTACTTCAACTTTAAGGGAATAAGTGCCCACGCAGCTGCAGCACCACATTTTGGAAGAAGTGCCTTAGATGCTGCAGAATTGATGAATATGGGAGTAAACTATTTAAGGGAACATATTATAGATGAGGCTAGGGTCCATTATGCATATATAGATGCTGGTGGAATGAGTCCAAATGTGGTTCAGCCAACATCAAGCTTATTGTATTTCATAAGAGCACCAAAGTCACAACAGGTTAAGGAAATCTATGACCGTATAGTAAAGATAGCACAAGGTGCAGCCTTGATGACAGAAACAGAATTAGAAGTAAAGTGGGACAGTGCAGCAAGCGAATATATTATAAATGATGTGCTGGGCAAGGTAATGTACGAAAATATGAAATTAGTTGGAGAAATAGACTATACAGATGAAGAAGTAGATTATGCCAAGAAGTATGTAGATACCTTGGATCCTGTTTCAAAATCAAGCTATGAAAAGGACATTAAAAACTACTTTAAAGAATTGCCAACTAAGGAAGTAGAAGAGATTTTTAAAGCTCCCCTGGTTAAAAAACTAGTACCCTATAGGATGACTGACAAAGCCATACCTGGTTCAACGGATGTAGGAGATGCTAGCTTCAATGCTCCTACAGTACAGCTAACTGCAGCATGCTATCCTGCAGGTGCATCACCTCATTCATGGCAATGGGTAGCTACAGGAAAGTCTTCTATCCTTCATAAGGGAATGGTCTATGCAGCAAAGGTAATGGCAATGACAGCACTAGATTTATTAGAAAGTCCTGAAACTATAGATGAGGCCAAGAAGGAGTTCCAAGAAAGACTTGGTGGAGAAGGATATAAGAATTATATACCCTTGGATGTAAAACCGATACAGTAAAAAAATAATGCAGATCAAACACTAGGCGTTTGGTCTGTATTTTTTTAGCCTTTAAATCCCTAATAATATTGACAAGATAAAAAATACAGCATATAATAAAACCATACCCCCGAAGGGTATAATAATATTTGGAGGTTTTATATGGATAATTATTTTATTAAAACTAATCGTACCTTCACTAACATAAGAAAATATGGTTGGATACTTACAGTATTAATAGCTTTAGGGGGTAGGTGGGAGCCCAAGCTTGGACTTTTAGTAGTACTTATAATGGCAGGTCTTACAGGAGTATCATTTTTTACAGGCAGGTATTGGTGTGGAAACTTCTGTCCCCATGGAAGTTTATTCGATGCTGTTCTTGGACCTATTAGCAGAAATAAAAGGATACCTAAGCTCTTTAAAAACAAGGTATTTGGTGCAGTATTCCTAATATTTTTTGCTTGGAATTTTTCCAATAAGATTATAAGGATCTCACCTCTTTGGGGGACTTTTGACTTCTTAGACAAATTTGGATTTATTTTTTCTAATACATACCTTGTAGTTATGATTGTAGGTGGAGTCTTTGCCCTTACAATCAACTCAAGAACATGGTGCCAATTTTGTCCAATGGGAAGTCTACAAAAGATTTCATATACTGTAGGAAAGTTACTAGGAGTTGCAAAGAAGACTAATGTATTGGTTACTATTGATAGTAAGGACAAATGTCATAGCTGTGGTAAATGTTCAAGGGTTTGTCCATTCCAGTTAACTCCTTATCTAGAATTCAATGAAAATAACCAATTCGATAATATTAATTGCATTAAATGCGGAACCTGTGTGGAGAATTGTCCGGCAGGGATCCTATCCATAAAGACGGAGAAGGAAGCAATAGAGTTAAAGGAAAATACCAGTCTAGAAGGATATGAAAATAGACAGGAGATTAGGGCTAAAATTACTAATATAGTAGACCTTGGCAATGACCTAAGAGAATATGAGTTCACCTTCCAAAATCCTAAAGAGGTTTGTTACAAGGCGGGTCAATTTATCCTTATTAAGATCATGGATGAACCTAAACAGTACAGGGCTTATTCTATATCATCTTTTAATGAGGATAATAGAAGTCTTAAGGTCATTATCAAGAAAGTGCAGGCAGGCTTTGGAACAGAGCTCATATTTGAAAAGTTTAAGTTAGGGAATGAAGTTATCCTTGAGGGACCTCTTGGAGATGAACTGGTACCTAGTAAGGATGCTAAAAAAGTAATGTTTGTTGCAAATGGAATAGGAATAACACCATTTATCGCCCTTGTAAAGGACGTACTCCTAAACAGACCGGATATTGAGGAAGTTAAACTGCTTAATGGTCAAAAGTTTGGAAATGAGTTTATATATGATGAGTACTTTAGAGACCTTAGCAAAGACTATGATAAATTTGAGTATATACCAGTTGTATCAAGGGAGAAGGACCTAGATAATGGCCTTAGAAAAGGCTATGTTACAAATATTATCCAAGAATTTGATCTTGCAGATTATAAGGTCTATATGTGTGGCTCAAAGAATATGATCACAGATAGCTACAAAATCTTGCTTGGAAAAGGCCTCACTACAAGTGATATTTTCTACGAAAGCGAAGAAAAGATTAAAGTAGAGGAAGTTGCATAATAAATACAAAAACAAGGATATCAAATGATATCCTTGTTTTTGTATTTACTTCTTAAAGAATTTACCTAGCAAGCCTCCCAAATCGTCCATTATATCACCGTCTCCATCGCTATCTAGAAGCTTGGTAGCTATCCCCATTATTCCGCTATTACCACCTATGGATTTAGTCAATTGAGAAGTAAGATTTGCGACTCCATCTGCATCCAGACCTTGGGATTTCTTTTGATTTCCAAGCATACCCAAAACCATAGGTGCTAACATTGACATTATTGCTGAAACTTGACTGGAATCCATTCCACTTTGTTTTGCTAGTGAATTTTGTACCTTTTCATTCTTATTTGAGAATACATGTTGTAGTATCTTTGCTCCATCCGCAGTATCTACTCCGTTTAAAAAACCTGCTAGGTCATTGATATCATCATCCTTATGCTGGTCTAAGGCATTGGCTAATGCTTCTTTTCCTTCTGTACTGGATGTATTTCTGCTGATCTGCTCAATCATGGTAGGTAGTCCAATTTTAGCAACTTTTTCTACCTGTTCAGGACTTGCATTTACGGAACTACCAAGTTGTTTCAGAATATCCGGGTTAGAAAGTTGACCTGCAATTAAGTCCATCAAATCCATAAACTCATCTCCTATATT
>CAZIMA010000119.1:0-5462 GCA_964540195.1 uncultured Tissierella sp. | reverse complement strand
CCATAAAAGTACTTAGGGATGAATTTACTGAGGATGAAGATTTTATAAGAAAATTCCGGAGGGAATCCCAAGCCGCAGCCAGTCTTTCCCATCCTAATATACTTAATATATATGACGTGGGTGTAGATGAGTTGGATGGTAAGAAAGTCTATTATATTGTAATGGAGTTTATAAGTGGTAAAACCCTTAAAGAAGTAATTAAGAACAAGGGAAAATTAAGTGTTGGAGAGACTATAAATTATTCCATACAAATTGCAGAAGCACTTAAACACGCTCATAGAAACCATATTGTACACAGGGATATAAAACCACATAATATGATGATTACTGAGGATAATAGGGTTAAAGTAACGGATTTTGGAATTGCTCGGGCAGTAACCTCATCAACCGTTACTACTACTTCCAATGTATTAGGAAGCGTCCATTATTTTTCACCTGAGCAGGCTAGAGGAGGGTATACAGATGAAAAATCTGATATATACTCCTTGGGTATAGTAATGTATGAGATGATAACAGGTAAAGTTCCTTATGATGGAGATAGTCCAATTAGTGTGGCCCTAAAGCATATTCAGACTGAAATTACAGCTCCTACTGAGTTGGATGCAACTATACCTACAAATTTAGAAGCCATAATTTTAAAGTGTATTCAAAAACGCCAGGCTGATAGATATGCAAATGTCAATGACCTTATCCAAGATTTAAGAGCCTTACAAGATACAGGAGCAATTTCTAAAAATGGCAAGGATATGGATTCAGCAACAAGGATTATACCTGTTCTGGATATAGAAGAGGATGAAGAAGTGAAAAAGCCTAAACAAAGGAAAAGTAAGAAAGAAATAGATAAGAAAGCTAAAAGCAAAAAAGAAGGTGGCGGAGTAGTTGTATTCCTAGGTATATTATTGGCCTTCTTACTTGCTACTAGTATGTTTTATGGCTATGCACGATTAAAGGATTTCTTGGCTGTAGAAGAAATACTAGTGCCAGATTTAATAGGTAAACAAGAAGAGCTTGCTAAAAAAGAAATAGAGGACCTAGGCCTTGTGTTTAATGTTACGGATAAGGTAAAGAGTAGCGAGTATGCAGCAGGCGAAGTTATCTATCAATCCGTTGAACCCAATTCCAAGGTAAAGAGTGGCTATCCGATTAATGTCACAATAAGTACTGGTGTTGATTTGACTTCAGTTCCCCTAGTGATAAATAAACCCTTAGCTGAAGCCGAAGCCATGATTACCGGTGCTGGTCTACGTGTAGGACAGATAGACCCTGGTTTTTCAGATATTATACCAAAGGGAAGTGTAATGAAACAGGATCCCGAAGCCTTAACTAATATGGAGCCTGGTACTAGAGTAAATCTTGTTGTTAGTGAAGGTCCAGAAGTTAAGACTGTAATAATGCTAAATCTAGTCAATTCTACTATAGAAGAGGCTAGAAATACAATTACAGGCCTAGGCTTAGTAGTTGGAGATTTAACTCCTCAATCAAGTGATAGTGTAGAAAAGGATAAGGTTATATGGCAATCCTATGAAAGAGGAACCGAACTTGAAACGGGAACAGCTGTAGACCTTTATATTAGCTCAGGTCCCGAAAAAGTTGAAAAACCCAATCCAATTGAAGAAGAAACTAAAGATCAAATGACCACAACATTTATGACATTGACTCCTTTCTCAGACAGGGAGGAAACGGAGGTCAAGATAAATCGTACTCAGGATGGCCAAACTATTACTGTTCACAATAAGAAACATAAAGCTGCAGATGGTGACTTTGTATTGACTTTTGAAAGTAAAGTAGGGGCTACATTCGATATATTATTTGATGGAATCTACCAAGGAACTATTACTGCCAATGGACAGTAAAAGCAGAGAGGGAAATATGATAGAGGGAATAATAATTAAAGGAATAGGTGGTTTTTACTACGTAAAAACCAATGGAGGAATAATAGAAAGCAGGGCCAGAGGATTGTTAAGGGAGGAGGGCATAACCCCACTGGTAGGTGATTATGTCAGAATAAGAATTAGCCCTGAGGATAATTCCGGCTATGTTGAGGAAGTGTTACAGAGGAAAAATGAACTTATACGACCTCCTGTAGCCAATGTAACTCAAGCTATAATAGTAATGAGCGTAAAAAAGCCTGATATAAATACTTGGCTTCTGGATAAGTTTCTAATTATGGCAGAGCATAAGGATTTAAAAATCCTGATCTGTTTCAACAAACTGGATCTTTCAGAAGAAGAAATAAATAAATTAAGAAGTATTTACCAAAAGGCTGGCTACAAGGTAATGGTAACCAGTAGCTTATTAGATATTGGAATAGACCAATTAAAAGGGGAATTAAAGGATAATATAACAGTGTTTGCAGGTCCTTCGGGAGTTGGTAAATCCTCCCTGCTCAACAAAATAAACAAGGATTTTAATCGTGAGACAGGTGCTGTTAGCAACAAATCTAAGAGGGGAAAGCATACTACCAGAAGTGTAGAGCTGCTGGAATTAGGTGACAATGCATATGTGCTGGATACACCGGGCTTTTCTTCCTTGGATTTAAGTTTTATAGAGGATGCTTCCGATGTAAGGCTTTATTTTAGAGAGATTAAAGAGCATGGGAAGGATTGTAGGTTTTTAAGTTGCCTTCATGACAGGGAGCCGGGTTGTTCCGTCAAAAAAGCAGTTGAGGAAGGCTTAATAGATGAGGGCAGATATAAGAATTACCTTTTGCTCCTTGAAGAAATAAAGAATATCAGGAGGTATTAATATGGCAAAACTTGCACCAAGTCTATTGTCTGCAGACTTTGCAAACTTGACTGATGAGATAAGGAAGATAGAAAAGGGTGGTGCTGATTACCTCCACCTGGATGTAATGGATGGAGTATTTGTACCAAATATTACCTTTGGACCACCTCTTATAAAGAGACTTAGAAAAGTAACAGATATGCCTTTTGATGTTCACCTTATGATTGATAGACCGGAACGATTTATTAAAGATTTTGCAGATGCCGGTGCTAATATCCTAACTGTACATCCGGAAGCGACTATTCATCTGCATAGAACTATTCAGGAAATCAAGAATTATGGTATGAAGGCGGGAGTATCTTTAAATCCGTCAACGGATTTAAGTGTATTAAATTATATAATAGAGGATTTGGATTTAATCCTTATAATGACTGTAAACCCTGGCTTTGGAGGGCAAACTTTTATAGATACAATGGTAGATAAGATAAAAACCTTAAGAAATATGATAGACAGTAAAGGATTAGATATTATCCTAGAAGTAGATGGCGGGGTTAAGCTTTCAAATGCTAAAGACCTAGTAGAGTTAGGTGTTGATTTATTAGTTGCGGGAAGTGAAGTATTTGGGGCAGAAGATGTAGGAGAGAGAACTAGAGATTTTAAGATAATCATTGATAAGTAAATCCACATATGATATTATTAAGAAAATTAATAGAGAATAACCACTAGGGGTGCTAAATGCTGAGAGAGGACCTATGTCCTTGACCCTTATGACCTGAACTAGGTAATACTAGCGGAGGGAAGTGAGTATGTGTAACTTATACCATTCCTTCCGGAGTGGTTTTTGTTCTTTTAGGGAGGAATATATTATGGGTAAAAAGATTAGTATTAGAATGATAACAGAAGGTGGAATGATGCTGGCTTTAGCAGTTCTACTTAATCAATTCAAGATTTATCAAGCACCAAATGGAGGTAGTATTTCAGCGGGCAGTATGATTCCGATAATGTTATTTGCGTTACGGTGGGGTATTGGGCCAGGCTTGGCACTAGGTGCTACATATGGATTTTTAGACTTTATTTTAAAGCCATATTTTTATCATCCTCTACAATTTATTCTGGATTATATTTTAGCCTTTGGACTTCTAGGTCTTGCGGGATTAGGGTACAATAAAGAAAATTCTAAATCAACACCTAAGATGGTAATAGGAGTAATACTTGGGGTTGGAGCTAGGATGGTGTCACATGTTCTATCGGGAGTAGTATTCTTTGCAGAATATGCAGGAAATCAAAACCCTTGGATTTATTCTATAGGATATAATGCTACTTATTTAGTTCCGGAGTTGATTATTTCACTCCTTGTATTACTATTAATATATAGGCCTTTAAATAGGGTAATAAATAATTAAGATAGGGGTTAATATGAAGGGGTTAATAATTTCTGGAGGAAGTATAAAAAGTTATGATTTATTAAGGGAATTAATAGTAGGGGTGGATTTTATACTTTGTGCAGATGGAGGCATAAGGCATACTATACCTATAGGTATTATTCCCAATGCTGTAATAGGAGATTTGGATTCAACCACCAGTATAGAATTAGACTATATTAATAAAAATTCTATTCCTGTAATCAAATATCCTGTAGAAAAGGATGAAACTGATACTGAGCTTGCTATAGACTATCTTATTAAGAAAGGATTTAAGGATATTAGCTTATTGGCAGTTACAGGAACTAGAATGGACCATACCTTGGGAAATATATTTCTATTAAATAAATTAAGGATTAATAATATTGACGGAAGGATAATAGATGATAATAATATAATCTACATGACTAATAAGAAATTGACCTTAAGGAAAAAAGAAGACTTCTTTGTATCCATTATTCCTATAAATTATGATGGAGTAGAGGTAAGTCTTAAGGGGTTTTATTATCCCTTAAATAAGGAAAAAATACAATTTGGAAGTACTTTAGGCATAAGCAATAGGATTGTAGAAGATGAGGGGATTATTGATATTATAGATGGACTTGCATTAATAATACAATCTAATGACTAAGTGTGGAACTAATTTCACTCCTTTGAATATTATAGTACAAAGGGATAAGGAGTGGGGGTTATGAAAAGGTATTTGCGTCGCTATTGCTCAAAATACAAGAATATTGTAGGTATTACTATAGGAATAATTGGTTTTATAATCTTAGTAAGCATTATACCGATTGAATTTCTCCTGTCTCTGATAGGCATAGGGCTATTGATTATGGGATTTCTATTAATAAAAATAAAATAAGGCTTGCCATTTAAATAATGGAAGCCTTTTTTATTTCGCCATATCCTTCAAATTAGATAAGATTATAATGCTCTTTGTACATAACCTGATCTTAAGCATCTTGTACATACATTGATTTTCTTAACTGAACCCTTTACTACAGCTCTTACAGATCTAATATTAGGTGCCCAACTTCTTGAGCTCTTCTTATTTGAGAATGTAACTTTGTTACCAAAAACTTTTCCCTTTCCGCATACTTCACAAACCTTCGACATGAAACACACCTCCTTAATTAATCCCAATATACCTTAAGTATTTTTTTCAATTTTAATATACACATAAGCTTCGATGAAATTCTTTATAATTTCCACAGCCTCGTTCTATTTTAACATAGACAGGCATAAAAAATCAACCTTAATATATGATAATATTAGAGATTGTGTATATCTGGTTGAACTAAGTTCATATTTATTGTA
>CAZIMA010000118.1:0-5472 GCA_964540195.1 uncultured Tissierella sp. | reverse complement strand
ACCAATAATTATAGTCTGTAAACTACTTACATTTGATTCATATTTTTCGAATTCATATATAAGTTTATCACCCACTTTGCATGTCCACCCATTTAGTTTTTCCTGCGTAAAGATTACTGCACTACCATTAGGCATTATAATTTCTGGTGAAATTCCGTTAATAGTCTCAAAGTTCGTAATACTAGAAGGTATTAGAATAGAATCATCAGCTAATTCTAAAACAATACTATTTTCTAGTTCATCTATACCTTCTATGCTTTTATTATCAGTTTTATTTGAAGAATTTATCATTATCTGAGGTGGATTAAAATCAATTACTTCACTTCCTATTAAATGTCTATTTTTTTTATCAATAAGTTCTGCCTTGTCCAGTAAATCCTCACTTTTTTTTGAAATTACATTTTCATTCTCGATATACAGTAAATTCCCACACGATGAAATAGATATCATTATAAATGTCATAAGTATAAAAATTAAGTACTTCATAAATAAACCCTTCCATTTCTGATTTGCATAGTACATAAACTTATTCTCCTCAATAACTCACCCCCCAGTTTTAATAGAAATTATTAAATATCCCTTCACTAATGTAATGTCATAAGAAGCCAAGAATCTTACAAACATTTTTAAAATAATTAAAAAACTTCTTAAAGTGTATAAATACTTAAGAAGTTTTTTATTGTTATTATTCAACTAGAGTTAATTTATTTAATTTTTTTCAAAAGCTTTAGAGGCTCTAAGCTTATATTTTATCTAAATTTATACCCATTTCAATGAATTGAATCAATCTACTATATCAAAAACATCCCCACTATAGTGGTTACCACCAACCCTATAACTACTGGCTTAAAGTTCCTTCTGGTCAACTCAAAGGGGTCCACTCCACAGATTGCTGCTACTGGAATTACTGCCCAAGGGATTAAGGTTCCGCCTCCTACCCAAATGGCTGCTACTTGACCTAGGGCTGTAAGAGTTGCCACTCCTTTACCTAATGCAGCTCCAAAGAGTTTTGCTACTGAGCCAGCTAGGGATATACCAGAGAAACCTGATCCATCAAGGCCTGTAATTGCTCCTACTCCAGTAAGGGTTACGGCTCCTATTGAAGAATTTAAAGGAACTGCATTGGCAAGGGCAAGGCCTAAATCATTTACTATACCTTGGGACCCTTCAGGTAAGAACTCTCCTATTACAGTTAAAAATCCGCTATCTCCTAGATAGAAGAAGGCTGCTATTGGAATTACTGGACCAAATACTTCAAATCCAAATTTAAAACCTTTTACTAGATACTTGGTTATTTCTTCTAAGGCACTTCCCTTGTGAAGCAATATTGATAGTAGAATCAGAATAAATATTGCTGTCCCTCCAATTAAGGCTGTAGCATCTCCCCCTGCTAAATTTAAGGTGAACATTATAACTACATCTATAAGGAACAATAGGGGTATTAATATTGCAAGTCGGGTTTTTGTAGCAGGCTTTAAAATATTCTTAAATTCCTTGTATTCATCTTCTTTTGCCATTACATAACTATCATCTGTTTTAAGCTTTCCGTTCTTTAAATCCTTTCTTAAATAGATAAAAGCAGTTATGGTGGTTACAACCCCCATGACTAAGACTAGAGGTACACTGGCCGATATTACTTCTCCAACTGGAATCCCTGCTGCATCTGCTGTCAGTTTTGGAGCTCCTTGAATTATGAAGTCACTGGAAAGAGCAATTCCATGTCCGAAGAGGTTCATAGCCATGGCTACACCTAGGGCAGGAAGGCCTACTTTAATTGCTACCGGAAGCATTACTGCACCTACAAGGGCTACTGCAGGGGATGGCCAGAAGAACCAGGAGATTACCATCATAACTATACCGATTATCCAATATGCTAGAGTTGGAGTCTTGATAAATCTTGTAAAGGGACTAATCATTATTTCATTGATTCCACTTTTGCTAAGTATTGTGCTCATGGCAACAATAACTGAGATGATAAGAATTGTACCGAGAAGTTCTGTTATAGCGAAGATAAAGCTATTGAAGATGGTCATTACACCGGTTGACAAAGAACCGGTAGCTACTATAGCAAGTAAAAATATACCTGCTATACATACTAGAGTTGTATCTCTTTTTCTAATCATTACTAACAGTATCAATAGTGTAAAGACCAGAAAAATATAATGTAGTGCGCCAAGGTCTACCTTCATAATATCCCTCCTAAAATTATTAATGGTACTTTACAATATGCGGGGAAGGACCTTATGGTTAAGAACTTTGCCGGGTGCACATAAAAGAAGATAGCATTTAAAATGCTATCTTCTTTAGTATTTATTTTCTTTTTCTCTTTGGCGCTATATGAATAGCTGCATCATTAAGTCCTAATGTTGCTTCAAGCATTGCCTCTGAAAGAGTTGGGTGAGCATGTATAGTTCTTGTTATAGCCGCTGCATCCATATTATTAGCTATTGCTAATGCTCCTTCTGAGATTAGGTCATTTGCATGAGGTCCAAGGATATGAACTCCAAGGATTTTGTTATCATCTTTTCCTGCTAGGACCTTGATGATTCCTTCTGCTTCTCCTAAGGATAAGGCCTTACCATTAGCTGCGAACATAAACTTACTTGATTTATATTCGATACCTTTTTCTTTAAGTTGCTCTTCAGTAAATCCTACTTGAGCTACTTCGTTCATTGTAAATACGCATGCTGGCCAGTGCTCTAATACGATATCTGGATCATGACCCATAATCTTTTCAACTACATATTCTCCTTGAGCACTTGCTACGTGAGCTAGTTGAATTCCCTTAGAGTTAACATCGCCTATTGCATATACACCAGGAACAGTAGTTTCAAATTCATCGTTTACAACGATTCCTTGTCTTCCGGATTCTACTCCTACAGCTTCAAGATTTAGTCCATCAACTAAAGGAGCTCTACCTGAAGCGATAAGTACATAGTCTCCGACTACTTCGATTTCTTCATCTTTTTCCTTGTATTTAGCAACAACTTTAAGCTTGTCTCCTTCTTTAATGATTTCCTTAGCTCTAATATCTACATATGTTTCAATACCTTGTTTCTTAAGCATAGGAGTAAGTCTCTTAGCTATTTCCTTGTCAGCATCTTTTAGGATTCTGGAAGCAAGAAGGATAACTTTTGAGCCAAGTTCTTGATAGATACTTGCAAACTCAAGACCTATAACTCCTCCACCTACTACTATTAGAGTCTCAGGTATATGATCTAGGTCAAGTAAATCATCAGAAGTGATTACACCATCTAAGTCTACACCTTTTGTTTCTGTCATTTGTGGGAAGGAACCAGTTGCTATAACTATGTTGTCTACTTCTAGCTCCCTGTTTCCTCCATCCTTTAATTCAATTGATACTGTATTCTTATCTTTTAGTGCTGCTGTTCCAGCTATGAATTCAATATTCTTATAAGATGCAATTAATTGTTCGATTCCTGATACAAGAGTAGTTACAACATTTTGTTTTCTCTCTTGCAAAGCCTTTCCGTCCAATCTATAGCCATCTACTGTTATACCGAATTCATTTGCTCTCTTTAAAGATGACATTATTTCAGCATTTCTGAAGTAAGTCTTAGTAGGGATACAGCCTCTGTTAAGGCATGTACCTCCTACTTCTCTATTTTCTATAAGGTATACATCTGCACCTAGTTGAGCCGCTTTTATTGCTGCAACATAGCCTCCTGGGCCTGCACCGATAATTGCTATCCTTTTTGTCAAATATACCCCTACCCTTCGTATTTTACTATTACATTTCTTGCTGCTTTAGTTTCGTCAGGTCTTCTTACTATAGTGTCATTAGGAGCTGATTTTAGTAATTCTGGACTTTCGATTGCTTCCTTTGCAATCTCAATCATTGCATTTATGAAGGAGTCAATAGTTTCCTTGCTTTCTGATTCAGTTGGCTCAATCATCAATGCTTCATGGATAATCAATGGGAAGTAAACTGTAGGTGGATGATATCCTTTATCTAACAGTCTCTTAGCTATATCCAATGTAGTAACTTCGCTTAAAGTATCCTTTAATCCACCGAATACAACCTCGTGTTTAACTAGTTTATCTATTGGTAGATAGTAGTAATCCTTAAGTTTTTCTTTAATATAGTTAGCATTTAATACTGCCATTTCTGAAGCTTTCTTAAGTCCATCACTACCCATTGTCAAGATATAGGTATAGGCTCTTAAGAAAATACTAAAGTGTCCATAGAAGTCCTTAACTTTACCTATTGAGTTAGGTATGTTGTAGTCTAGGAAGTAAGTGCCATCATCCCTCTTTCCTACCATAGGTACTGGTAAGAATTCAGCTAATATATCCTTACATCCTACAGGTCCTGAACCAGGTCCTCCACCACCGTGAGGTGTTGAGAATGTCTTATGAAGATTATAATGAACTACGTCAAATCCCATGTCGCCAGGTCTAGCATGACCCATGATGGCATTTAAGTTAGCTCCATCATAGTATAGTAGTCCACCAGCTTCATGAACGATTCTAGCTATTTCCTTAACTCCTCTATCATAAATACCAACTGTATTAGGATTTGTAAGCATTAATCCTGCTGTATCGTCACCAACTGCTGCCTTAAGAGCCTCAAGGTCAACAAGACCATCTTCAGTTGATTTAAGTTCTATTATTTGATATCCAGCCATTGTTGCAGTTGCTGGGTTTGTACCGTGAGCTGAATCAGGAACGATTATCTTATTTCTCTTGAAATCACCGTTCTTTTCATGGTAAGCCTTGATTAGCATGATACCAGCAATTTCACCATGAGCTCCTGCTGCTGGTTGTAAAGTAAATCTATCCATACCACCTATTTCACAAAGTGATTTTTCAAGTTCATACATTACTTGTAAAGAACCTTGAACACAACACTCTGATTGATATGGGTGAACATTGGCAAAACCATCATATCTTGCAACTTCTTCATTTATCTTAGGGTTGTACTTCATTGTACAAGAGCCTAATGGATAAAATCCTGTATCCAATCCATAGTTCTTGTCTGAAAGATTTGTATAGTGTCTTATAACATCAACCTCACTTACTTCTGGGAAGTTTAGTTCCTTATCAGTAAGGTATTCTGCTGGTATAATACTTTCTAAAGCTGAATCTTCAACGTCAAGTGCTGGAAGGTTATAAGCTTTTCTACCTGGTACTGATAATTCAAATATTAGCTTATCATAATTTTTCATTACTTAACCCCCTCCAATACCTTACATAATTCATCGATTTCCTCTTTGGTTCTCTTTTCAGTAACTGCATATAAAGCAGCGTTCTTGAATTGAGGATAGTCACTACCAAGGTCAAATCCACCAATTATCCTTGCATCCAGAAGAGCCTTGTTAACCTCTTTAACGCTTGTTTCAGATGTTAAAGCAAATTCCATAAAGAATGGCTTATCGAATAATGGCTTGTATTTTCCTGATTTAGTTAATTCATTGAAAGCATAATGAGCTTTCTTAACACATTGAGTTG
>CAZIMA010000117.1:395-5486 GCA_964540195.1 uncultured Tissierella sp. | reverse complement strand
TAGAAATAATTAGGTCTACCTTTTGCCTAGTAGTAGTGCCGCCTGCTTTAAAATATCATTCTCCATTTCTAGTTGTTTATTTCTTTTTCTTAGTTCAATTAATTCCTTCTCCTGATCAGTCATATTGTCTTTTGCATCAAAAGACTCAGTACTATTATATCTTATTACCCATTGCCTTATAGTTGATGGAGATACTCCATATTGCTCATGTAGTTCTCTATAGGTATGATTACCTTGGTTGTATATATTAACAAGCTGCTTCTTGAAATTTTCCTCATAGTATTTTCTTGACATGATTTTCTCCTCCAAATATTATTATATCATGTTCGGAGAAAACCTGTCCTATCTAGTGTAACCTATCCAGATTTCATAGGCGAAGATTTATCATCAGAAAAGCAAAATTTAAAGAATTTCCAAGTAATTTAAAGTAATTCTAAGGAAACATTGTACTATTTTATCATTTTAAGTTTACAGAGCCATTTTACTACTACATTAAAAATTATAATTAATACTGATTAGTAATGCCAATTGATATTATTAATGGCTTTTGTCCCTGTTATAGGAAAATTTAATAAAATAGGCTCAATAAGTTTAATAAGTTGGTGCCAGGCACCAACTTATGGAATTATAATCAATAAGCATTATTTAATTTGTTTTCTAATATCCTTTGAAATTCCCCAAATATAGAGGTTATAATCCAGTAAGCCAACATTACAGCTGTGAAGGTTTCAAAAAATTTATAGTTGGATGCTCCTTCCATCTGAGCTGCTCCCATTAATTCAGTAACTCCTATAGTAAAAGCCATTGCTGAACCTTTTATTATATCTACAAAACTGTTTGATAAAGCGGGCACAGCAACTCTCATAGCTTGTGGAAGAACTATCCTAGTCATAGCCTTAAGATTTGTCATTCCTATGGATAAGCCGGCTTCCATTTGACCCTTATCAACAGATGATATTGCCCCTCTTAATGTTTCTGACATATGGGCAGATGCATTTAAACTTAAACCTAGTATAGCAGCTGTTAGTCCATCCATGTCCTTCAAAAATGGTATCACCTGAGCAAGTCCAAAATATATAAAAAATAGTTGAGCCACTAGTGGAGTACCCCTAAAAATAGAAACCCAAACTTTTAATAATTGAGATACTATTTTTACCCTAAAATGTCTTATAAGAGCGATTATTGTAGCTAATAAAAGTGCACAAATCAAAGATATTATAGAGAGCTTTAAAGTCACTTTCACATATTTAATAATTATAGGAAATAAGTTAATAAAAAACTCAGTATCAAAAATGAACATTTTACACCATCCTAATACTATTTTGTAGCATCTACATCAAACCATTTTATAGATAACTCTGAAAGGGTACCATCTTCTTTCATAGCCTCTAAAGTTTCATTCACATCCTTTATTATACCTTCACTTTTTTCATCTTTTTTAAATGGAAAAGCTGCTGCTTCAGTAAATATAACTACATCAGTTACAGTGAAGTCTAGATCTTGTTCTTTAATAGTTGCCCTTGTTTGGATAGCAGGTCCTAATCTAGCATCTAATCTTCCCATTTCAAGATCCATGTCCATAGCTGCAGTTCCTTCATACCCCTGTATATCTATATTAAGATTATTTTCCTCATTAACCTTTTGCAACATCTTATCTCCTAAACCTCCAGCTACTACACCAATTTTTTTGCCTTCGAAATCTTCTAGTTTATTCAACCCGCTATCATTTTTGGTAACCAATTGATAGTTTGCATTTAAATAGGACTCTGTAAATAAATAGCTTTCTTCCCTTTCTGGGTTTTTAGCTATTTGATGACAAATTGTATCTATTTGCCCAGCATCTAACATACCAAAAAGTCCTGCGAATTTAGCAGTCTTATATTCTATGTCATAGCCTGTTCTACTAGCTATTTCATTCCAAACATCAATTTCAAATCCCTGAAGTTCATCATTCTTCATAAAATTTAATGGATAAAATTCCCCAGAAGTTCCAACAACTATAGTCCCCTTATTGGAATCTACTGCCTCCTTTTTCTCTCCACAGCCTACTGCAACGATTATCATTGTTAAAATTAAAACTAATAAAGATATAAATTTTACTTTGTTTTTAAACATATCCATCCCTCCATATATTTTTTTATTTATATTAAGTGTCAAAACCTAATCTAATTTATTTTTCTTTCTTATTCTAGCTAACAATGCTCTATCTGGAGGAAACCCAGTTATGGGGTCTAAATCCCTATTATCAGTAAGTATATTAGCATTAGCTTCATCCCAACCATGGGGAATATAAATAGTTCCCATGGGCAAATCTTCTGTAACCCTAACAATTAACTCTATACTACCTCTTAAGTTTTCAACTATTACATACTCTCCATCCTTAACCCTTTCTTCTTCTGCTGTTTTTGGATGGATTTCTAATAATGGTTCAAACTCCTTATTGAAATTTCTTAAGGATTCAATGTTTTTAAACCGTGAATGGTAATATTCTAGGTTTCTTGCTCCTGTTGATAAAATTAATGGATATTCCTTAGCTAGTTCTTTAGTACTTCTAGGGCTCTCAGCTGGCTCATAGTATCTAGGCAAAGGATCAATTCCTAATTCTTCTAATATATTTGAATAAATCTCTACTTTCTTTGAAGGTGTATTAAAACCCTCTTCTTCATATCTCTTCCCTTCATATCTTCCATATTTATAACCTTTATCCATTGCTTTCAATTGTTCAAAAGTTATACCAAGAGCTTCAAGTCGATAATCAAGTGCTTCTTCTTCAGTTAACCAGGGAAATTCTTTTTCATATCCTAGCTCTCTAGCTATTTTGCTTATGAATTCCCACTCAGATATGCCATTTGGAAAATCTATTATCTTAGGTGATAACCCCATAAGTTCCTCTCCAAAACGTATGGCTCCATTCCAAATCTCATATCGTTCAACATAATTAACTCCCGGAATAATTAAATCTGCTAATTTTGATGTTTCTGTCATAAAAATATCCATTACTACTAAAAAGTCAATGGATTCTAATGCTTTCCTCAATTTATTTGCATTTGGCCAAGTTATTATAGGATTACTGCCTATTACTATCATAGCTTTTAATGGATAAGGATCACCATCAATAATAGCATCGCTAAATATATTAGCCTGAGCCCTACCATTAATTTTATGAAATAAAGGATATTTATCGCTTCCTATAGGCTTTCTATTAACATATTCCTTTCTATCCATTACAATTGGAGATAAGGGTATAGACTTGTTCAATCTAGCTCCACCAATTATATCTATATTTCCAGTTATAGATTGTAATATTGATATAGCTCTAGCTGTTTGAAATCCATTACTTTGAAGTTCTAAAGCTATACCTGGTGAAATATTAGCAGGTTTATTTTCCACAAATATTTTACATGCTTCAATAATATGGTTTGAGGCAATCCCCGTAATCTCAGATACCTTTTCTGGTGTATAATCCTTAACCAACTGAGTTAATTCTTGAAAACCAATTGTCCAGTTGTTAACAAATTCCTCCTCATAAAGTTTCTCTTTTATAACCCAGTGGATAAAACCAAGAGCCAATGCTCCATCTGTTCCTGGTCTTATCTTCAAATGAATATCTGCCTTTTTTGCTAAATTTGTTGACTTTGGATCTATGACTATAAGCTTTGCTCCATTTTGTATGCCTTTATTTATGTACATCATCTGAGGCGGAGCTGAGTATTGTGGATTATAACCCCATAATATAATACATTTGCTATTGCCATAATCAGGGACAGGTAATGATCCGACAGTAACGATATTGGCTAACTCCTTTGATGTGTTGCAATGGCTACCAGCTGTTGAGAAATTTGGAGTCCCATAAACTTGACAAAACCTTTCAGCATAATTAGTAAACTGCATAAAAACCCCAGCTTGCCCCGTATGGACAGCTAATGCCTCTGGACCGAATTGTTTCTTAAGGTCTTTAAGTTTATTTACTATAATATGTAAAGCTTCCTCCCAGCTTATCTCTTCAAAATTCCCTTGAATATTCTTTTTCAAAGGCTTTGTGATTCTTTCTTCAGAATGTACTATCTCAGGAATTGCCCCTCCCTTTGGACAAATAAATCCTTTAGTCAAAGGATGGTCTCTATCTCCTTTAGTCTGGATAATTTTATTATCTTTTACTAATAATTCGATTCCACAGAAACAATTACAAATACCACATATTCCCTTTTTTATATTTCCATTGTCTATAAAACTCTTCTCATGTTCATGCATAATTTCACCTCTTAAATACTTGCAATTAAATCCTATCCCCTATTACCTGCCTTAGGAATTGCGTGGTTCTTTGATTCCTAGCTTTACTAAATATTTCTTCTGTAGAGCCTTCTTCTGCAATTATTCCACCATCCATAAATATTACCCTGTCGGCTACATTCTTTGCAAAATTCATTTCATGGGTAACAATAATCATAGTAGTATTGTTTTCTGCTAATCCTTTTATAACGTCTAATACTTCTCCTACAAGTTCCGGATCCAATGCAGAAGTAGGCTCATCAAAAAGCATAACCTGTGGCTCTACAGCCATAGCCCTAGCTATTCCTACTCTTTGTTGTTGTCCCCCCGATAGTTTAGATGGATAGTGGTCCTTCTTATCAAACAAGCCTACAGATTCTAATATAGCTAGTGCCTTTTCCTTAGCCAGCTTTTTGTCCATCATCTGAACAGTAGTTAAAGGTTCCATTACATTTTCCAATGCAGTTTTGTTTCTAAATAAATTATAGTTTTGGAACACCATAGAAGTTTTTCTTCTTAGTGTATATATCTCTTTTTTAGTGATAGTCTTTAAATTAACTTTTATATCATCAATTCTAATTTCACCATCTTCAGGCTCTTCAAGATAATTTATACATCTTAGCAAAGTGGATTTCCCAGTTCCAGATGGCCCAATAATAGCTACCACTTCACCCTTCTTTACTTCCAAATCTATATTCTTCAGCACATCTAATTTTCCATAACTTTTACTTAGATTTCTAATTTTAATCATATAATCGCTCCTACAAATTTTACTACT
The DNA here is from genome assembly GCA_964540195.1 of uncultured Tissierella sp. GTDB lineage: Bacteria > Bacillota > Clostridia > Tissierellales > Tissierellaceae > Tissierella_B. Next base: position 439 of record CAZIMA010000117.1, on the reverse strand, counting down.
ACATTAAAAATTATAATTAATACTGATTAGTAATGCCAATTGAT
>CAZIMA010000117.1:0-295 GCA_964540195.1 uncultured Tissierella sp. | reverse complement strand
GTTATAGGAAAATTTAATAAAATAGGCTCAATAAGTTTAATAAGTTGGTGCCAGGGAAACCTCCGAAAAACTACTTGTTAAAAAAATGAAATTCAAATTAAGAAAATTTGAAGCTCCAAAATCGTTTCTAAGAGACTTATTTGTACAAGGTCATGTTTTACCATTACTTATTAAAGTGACTTTTATAAATAATGTGAGTTTTTGTCGAGTAGAATGGCACTTCACAGTGCCACCCCCTCTCAGATCCGTGCTTGCGCAATTAACGCACACGGCTCTTCATATTATCTTCTAGAAA
>CAZIMA010000116.1:1404-5627 GCA_964540195.1 uncultured Tissierella sp. | reverse complement strand
AGCCTTCAATCTAATGACACAGAGCAATAGAGAGAGGCTTATTTACTCGACCAAGGGGGATGTTTTAGTATGAAAAGGTTTTTGATTGTATTGCTTATCCTGGGCCTGGTAATTGGACTAGTAGCTTGTGGAAGCAACCAGACAGAAGAGCCGGTAACAACTGAGGAGCCATCAGAAGTTACCCAGCCTGAAACACCAGAGGAACCGGCAAGTAAGACTTTAATAAACTTTGCAGTTCAAGCAGACTCAACACCTGCACTTGAAAAAATAGTTGAGGCCTTTAACGCACAAAGTGACCTGTATGAAGTTAAAGCTACTATTATGACTAATGATTCAGGTCAAATGCATGACCAACTGTTGAATTCATTATCATCTAAAAGTGGAGAATATGATGTTATTTCTATTGATGTAGTTTGGGCAGGAGAATTTGCAGCAGCAGGATACTTAGAACCGGTCGACCAATTGTTGATGGACAAGGGATGGAAGCCAACAGACTTTAATGCAGGTTCCATGGATTCAGGAAAATATAAGGGTAAGAACTACGTTTTACCGTACTTCCCTGATTTAGGTTTCATATATTTTAGAAGTGATATAGTTTCAGCTGAAGATGCAGCCCTACTACGAACAGGTAGTTATACCTATGATGATCTAATTGCTATGGGAGAAAAATACAAGGGGCAAGGCGAAACAAAATATGCATTTGTTTATCAGTCTAAGCAATACGAGGGTTTAACTTGTAACCTAAATGAATTTACTGGCAACTGGACAGACATAGAAGGTGGCTTAACATACATGAAACAAATGATGGATAAGGGCCTAACTCCTGAGGACATCTTAAATTACACTGAAGGAGAGACTCATAATGCTCTTCTAAACGGTGAAGCTGTATTTGCAAGGAACTGGCCATATGTAAATGGAATGCTACAATCTGGTGAACACCCTGTGAAAATTGATCAAATTGGATATGCACCATTACCAAGGGGTGGAACAGTAGGAGGATGGATTTTGGGTATTAATGCCAACTCTCAAAACATGGATGGAGCTAAAGAGTTCCTAACATTTATAGCAGGGCCGGAAGGACAAAAGATTAATGCCATGGAAGGAAGTTATCTTCCGGGATTAAACTCATTATTGGAAGACCAAGAAGTTCTTTCGTCTAATCAATTATTAACGGATGAAGGATTCCAAAAAGCTTTATCAAATACCATTTCCAGACCGGTAGTTCCAAATTATTCAGAAGTTAGTGATACGATACAAATAAGTGCACATGAATTTTTATCAGGAAATACTAGTTTAGAAGATGCTGTAGCTAGGATTCAGGAAGCACTAGCTGAACAATAAATAAATTTAACCACTAAGACGAGGTGGGGGCATCTTCACCTCGTTACTAATGTTAGCTTTGACTTTGCTCAAAGCTAACATTTTAATAGGAGGTAGTTATGAATTTTTCAAAATGGGTGGATAAAAAAGCCGGATACATACTGGTTTTACCAGCTGTAATATTTATAATATTATTTTCTATAGCACCTATTATGGGTACCCTTCGTTATGCTTTTTTTGATATTCAGTTAAATGACCAAGCCAGAAATGATATGTATATGAAATCCAATGTAAATGTGAGATTGAATCAGGAAACCATTGATTACTTGGAATACTATTTAGATATTGATTTGGATTTTGTTAAGAAAAAAGAAACTATAGACAAAATTCATGAGATAAAGAGGGACTTGGGAGAGCTTGAAACTTTTATAGCTGATAATATCGCATCTGTTGACTTAAGGAGTGTAGTACAAGTAGGTGTAGCAGAACAAAATGCTTTAATGGAAAAACAGCAGCTTATATTAGGGAAATTAAAAGAGTTATATACTATGGAAGATGAATTTTATTCACCTGAGGACACCATGGCTGTAGGATCGGAGTTTGAGACTTCCATTATTAAATCCAACTTTTCTGGTGGAGACAACTTTGCTAGGGTTTTAAAGGATAAGAGGGTACAGTCTACACTTAAATTTACATTGATATTTACTATAGTGTCTGTATTTTGGGAGCTAGTATTGGGTTTAGGATTAGCTCTTATTATGAATAAACCCTTTAAAGGTAGATCACTGGTCAGAACTTTTTCTTTAATACCATGGGCAATTCCTACTTCTGTAGCAGCCTTAATCTGGACTTATCTTTACAACGGTTCAAGTGGTATTATATCCCACATATTTACGAATTTAGGATTTATTTCATCTCCGGCAAGCTTACTAAACTCCTCACAAAATGCACTTTGGGGTATAATTATTGCTGATGTGTGGAAGACAACACCATATATGGCGTTATTGTTATTAGGGGGATTGCAGGTAATTCCAAATAGCCTTTATGAATCATCAGCCCTTGAAGGAGCAAGAAAATGGCAGCAGTTTAGGTATATTACATTACCACTTTTAAAACCATCAATATTTGTAGCCTTGCTTTTCAGAACCTTAGATGCTTTTAGGGTTCTAGACTTAATCTATGTACTCACAGGAGGAGGCCCAGGAGGGGCTACAGAATCTATTTCACTATATGTATATAAAGTAATGTTTTCACAAACTCGATTTGGCTATGGTTCTGCTATGGTTTTAATAATGGCATTAGTAGTTGGACTTATTACCTTTGTCTATATTAAGGCACTTAATGTAGATTTAATTGGCGAAAATAGGTAGGTGAAGTGATGAATAATACGAAATCATCAGCTCTATTTAAAATAATTATAATTTTATATCTGTTTATAATAATATTTCCTTTCTTTTGGGTAACGGTGACTTCCTTTAGGCCTGAATCTCAAATTTGGAGTTCAAATGCACTACAATTGAAGGGGGCAACATATACCGATGCCAACTACCTGAACCTATTTAAGACGACAATACTTAACTCCTTAAAAAATTCACTTGTTATTTCAAGAATTACAACTGTCTATGTAACCATAATAGCATCTCTATGTGCCTATTCCATTGCCAGACTGGAATTTAAATTTAAGAAGTTACTGACGGTAATAATTCTTGCAACATCTATGTTTCCACAGATGATAGTCATAGGTCCTATATATAGGGTTTTTGTAAAGCTGGGATGGACAAATAGCTACTATATATCTCTGCCTTATTCCATGATTACATTGCCAATAGCTGTATTTATATTGATAACTCACTTTTCTCAAATTCCTAGAGAAATGGAGGAGTCAGCCATAATGGATGGCTCATCAAGGATAAATACCTTCTTTAAGATAATATTACCCCTGGCTACTCCCGGTATATTTACTTCGGCTATTATGACCTTTATCGGTGCATGGAATGAATTCCTTTTATCCCTGACCCTAAATACAAACGAGGCATGGAGGACAGCAACAGTAAGTATTTCATTTTTAAGAGGACAATTTGAAATATTCTGGGGGCAAGTCACAGCAGCAACTGTAATGGTAACCATACCTACCTTAATCATTGTAATCCTATTCCAGAGACAAATAGTGTCCGGAATTACCTCTGGTGCATTGAAGGAGTGATAAAATGAATATTTTTAAAGAGGAAGGACTAGATATTGAAAGATTACCTTTATTGGAAACCCTTATGTCACTGGGTAATGGATATATTGGAGTGAGAGGATATTTGGAGGAGTTTGAGTACCCTGATTCTGTTAGAGGTAATTATTTAAATGGTTTATATGATAGGGTTCCTATGCACCATGCAGAATGGGCATGGGGATTTCCATTGGAGACCGATAGGATGCCCAACCTCATTGATTTATTTAAAATTAAGATTCAATTAGACGATGAAGAAGTAGTTATTGATGGTTATATTGAAGATTTTAAGAGGGAATTGGATTTTATAGATGGTCTATCCCGTAGAAGTTATAAATATGTGACTAAGGGTGGGAAGATTGCAGAAATTCAATTTGAACAACTTCTTTCTATGCCACATAAGGAGCTTAGGACCTGGACTTTAAATATTAAATATGATGGACAAATTCAAGTAATTAATAGGGTCGATTATAAGATATCCAATGTATCAAAGAAAGGTGACCCTAGACTAGCCCCTAATCAAATACCATTAGTTGAGGTGAAGGAGTCCAATTATGGATTTAATAATGGAGAAATTTTATTGGAGACCATAAGGTCTAAGTTACAGGTAAAGCTTAATTTTAGAGATGAGGGTGATTTTCTTTCTACTTATACTATAAATAATGATGGTTTGGATATTTACTTT
>CAZIMA010000116.1:327-1394 GCA_964540195.1 uncultured Tissierella sp. | reverse complement strand
GAGAGCTTAACCTAAATAGGTTGGTAAAGTATTGGGACAGTATTAGAAAGAAGGATAGCAAATACCTTTCAAAAGAAAAACTATATGAAGAGCAGATAAAATATTTAAAAGAATTTAACCATAGGTGTTCAGTAGAATTTTTGGACCATGGGGAACTGGACGAGGCAATGAAATTTATGAAGTTTCATTTGCTACAATCAACTACCCAGGATATCTATGGGAATATTGCAGCAAAAGGTTTATCGGGAGAAGGATATGAGGGTCATTACTTTTGGGATACGGAAATATTCCTCTTTCCTATTTGGCTTTTATGGGATAAGGATAGGGCAGAAAACCTACTATTATATAGATATAATCTCCTAGATGGAGCCAGAGAACGAGCTAAGGAAATGGGGCATAGAAAGGGAGCTTGTTTTCCCTGGAGGACCATATCGGGAATTGAATCCTCGGGTTATTTTCCGGCCGGCTCAGCTCAATTTCATATAAACTTTGATATAGCTTATATATTTATACAGTGGTGGTTAGTCCATAAGGATATGGATTTTTTAGTGGATTACTCTATGGAATTACTATTGGAAACAGCTAGGACAGCATTAGAAATCGGGTCCTTCCAAAGAGATGGATTTCATATACATGGAGTAACAGGGCCTGATGAATATACGGCTATGGTCTCGGATAATTATTACACCAATAAGATGGCTCAATATAATTTGGAATGGGCTATAAAGCTTTGGAATATTCTTAAGCTGGAAAGGCCAAGGGATTACCTAAGGCTTAAGGAAAGGCTTGGCATCAAGGACCAAGAAATTGAAAGTATGGAAAAGGCAGCTGCTGAAATGGTCTTTATATATGATAATAAAAAAGGTATTATAGCACAGGATTCTACTTTTCTGGATAAGGCTTTATGGCCTAAAGAAAATAGCTTAAGACCCTTATTGCTCCATTATCATCCTCTCACTATTTACAGATACCAAATATTAAAACAAGCAGATACGGTACTGGCTATGTATTTAATCCCCGATATAGATAGTGATTTAATAAAAAGAACCTTTTATTATTACAAATGA
>CAZIMA010000116.1:0-317 GCA_964540195.1 uncultured Tissierella sp. | reverse complement strand
ACGAAGATATAAGTACCCATGATTCATCCTTATCGCCTTGTATAAGTGGTCTAATGGCCTCTAGGATTAAGGATGAAGAGAAGGCTTATGATTATTTTATGGATTCGGTTTATATGGATTTAAAGGACCTAAATAAGAATACATCGGATGGGCTTCATATGGCTAATTTGGGAGGGTCACTCCTATCTGTATTAAGTGGTTTTTTGGAATTAGAATTAAAGAAGATGGTCTTTATCTAGACCCATATGTGCCTGAGAGATTAGGTAGAATAAGAATAAGATTTACCTGGAAAAAGACAACTCTTGAGCTTTTTGTCC
>CAZIMA010000115.1:0-5649 GCA_964540195.1 uncultured Tissierella sp. | reverse complement strand
GTATAAGGATTTAAGAGAGATAAGTGCTAAAGCATTAGTGGAAATGGATTTTCCCGGTTATGCAATAGGTGGTTTAAGCGTAGGCGAGCCAAGGGAATTGATGTGTGAGATACTTGATTTTACTACTCCTTTATTGCCAAAGGAGAAACCTAGATACCTTATGGGAGTAGGAACCCCTGATTATTTATTTGAGGCTGTAATACGTGGGATAGATATGGCTGATTGCGTATTGCCAACCAGAATCGCTCGAAATGGAACAGTAATGACATCAAAGGGGAAGCTAGTTATTAGAAATGGCAAGTATGCCAAAGACTTCGGTCCTCTTGATGATGAGTGCGATTGTTATGCATGTAAGAACTACTCCAGAGCATATATAAGACATTTGTTTAATGTAGATGAGATATTGGGAGCTAGACTTGCAACTACTCATAATTTAAGGTTTCTTGTTAAACTTATGGAGAACATAAGAGAGGCCATAAGAGAAGATAGGTTGATGGAGTATAGAGCTGAATTTTACGAAAAATATGGTTACAAGGAATAAGGATTTTTCCAGATACTTAAATAACTAAGTAATTGGTTGTTTATTTATAAATAATTAATAATAGGAGGAGTTATATGAATGCACAGCAAATACAGGCTTTTATAGTGCCGGTAGGATTTATTGTAATATTTTACTTATTTGCCATCCGTCCACAGAAGAAGAGAGAAAAAGAAGTCAATGAAATGAGAAATGCATTAAGAATCGGTGATGAAATAATCACAATCGGTGGTATATGTGGAAAAATTACTAAAATCAAAGAGGATATTGTAACCATAGAAGTTGGTACAGCAAGAACTAAGCTTGATATGACCAAGTGGGCAATAGGTTCAGTTTCCAAAAAGAATGAATCTAAAAACAACAATGAAGCAAAGGCTGAAGATGTGACCAAGGACTCAGAAGACCAATAAGGAGGAGGGTGCCTAAATACCCACCTCAAAAAAACTTCCTATTAAATAGGAAGTTTTTTTGTACTAATTATCCTCTTTCTAAAATAGATTTAGTAATGAAAGGAGTGATGATATGGTATTGAAAAATAAATTGGGATTTAAGTATGTATTAAAGGGCTTAATTTATGCATTTATTATTACCCTAATAATGTTAATAGGCTTTAGTCTGTTGCTTAGGTTTACATCTTTGAGCGAATCAAAGACATCTCATTTCAACATTATTGCAATGATTTTAGGAGTGGCAATAGCCTCCTTTTATATCGGAATAAAGATCAAGGAGAAGGGGTGGCTAAATGGAGCAATTCTTGGATTTCTATATTATCTTGTTATTATCTTAATTAATATAGTATTTATTAAGGGGGATAACCAGATAGTATTTTTAGCGTCTAAATTGTTACTATCTACCTTCACTGGCTTTATTGGCGGTATGATTGGAATAAACATCACTTAAAAAAATGGCTTTATAAGAAATTCTAATTATGGTATAATACTTCTACCATATTAAAAAGGAGGACATAATATGAAATACATAAAAACTTTAAGTGGTAGTAATTTGAAAGATACATTAGCAAAGGGCGGCTGTGGAGAGTGTCAAACATCCTGTCAATCAGCATGTAAAACATCCTGCACAGTTGGAAATCAAAAGTGCGAGAACAAGTAACTAAGTAAAGAGTAGTGGTTTTCCACTGCTTTTTATTTTGGAAATTCTAGGAGGCAAAGTAAGATGAATAAGGCAGCAAAAATACATAAGTTCTTTTTGAACGATAAATACATTGTTTTGGATGTAAACAGTGGTGGGGTTCATGTAGTGGACAAAATAGTTTATGACATACTGGGTTTATATGAAGATCATGATGAAGCACAAGTCATAGGAAGTTTGAAGAAATCATATGATGAGGAGACTCTAAAAGAAGCCTATAAGGAAGTCAATGAACTAGTCAAGGAAGGAATCCTTTTCTCAGAAGAAAGCGATATAAAAGACTTTACCTATAATAATGAAAACATCGTTAAAGCTATGTGCCTTCATGTAGCCCATGACTGTAATTTGAAATGCAACTATTGCTTTGCATCCCAAGGAAATTTTAAGGGTGAAAGAAGGATGATGGACCTAGAAACAGGTAAGAAATCATTGGAGTTCTTAGCTAAGAACTCAGGGAAGAGAAGAAATTTAGAAGTTGATTTCTTTGGCGGAGAGCCCTTAATGAATTTTGAAATAGTAAAACAATTAGTAGCTTATGGTAGAGAGATAGAAAAAATCTATAATAAGAACTTTAGATTTACTATTACTACAAATGGGCTTCTTCTTGATGAAGACAAGATGAACTTTATTAACGAAAATATGGATAATGTTGTATTAAGCCTTGATGGAAGAAAAGAAATTAATGATAATATGCGTCAAACCGTTAAAGGAAATGGAAGCTATGATATTATACTTCCTAAGTTTAAGGAAATGGTAGATAAACGCGGCGATAAGGATTATTATATTAGGGGTACCTTTACCAATAAAAATATAGATTTTTCAAATGATATTATGGATTATTACAAGAATGGTTTTAAAAAGGTAAGTATGGAACCAGTAGTTACATCTGATGAAATGGATTATGCTCTTCGTGAAGAACATCTTGAAGATGTATTAAATGAATACGAAAAATTTTCTAAAGATTATATAGATATTAAGAAGAAGGATAAGGACTTCTACTTCTTTCACTATATGATTGACCTAAGTCAAGGACCTTGCATTGTTAAGAGAGCAATAGGATGTGGAGCAGGAAGTGAGTATCTAGCAGTAACACCTGAAGGAGACCTATATCCTTGCCATCAATTTGTAGGGGAGAAAAAATTTTTATTGGGAAGCCTGGATGAGGGGATAGTAAATACGGATTTAAGAGATAAGTTTAAGAAGGCAAATGTATATAATTCTCCTGAGTGTAGAATTTGCTGGGCGAGATTTTACTGTAGTGGCGGTTGTCATGCCAATGCCCACTATGCAAATAATGATTTTTCAATACCTTATAGCCTTGGTTGTGAAATGGAGAAAAAGCGAATTGAATGTTCTATTTCCGTATTGGCTAATTTAGAGGATTAATATACTATAAATCATGATAGAAACTGTTATATGGCGGTTTCTATTTTTCTTTTCAGGGTAAATATGGATAAGATAGAAGAAAAATGAGTACAGACTTCAAATCATTTAATAAGGAGAGGATATTGTGGAAAAGGGCTTTATTATTTCGCTTATTATAGCCGTAATAGTTGGTATCTTTGCAGTGAGTAATGGAGAAAAGGTTGAAATTGACTTTATCTTTACTAGCTTGTATATGTCTCAAGCAATAGTCATTTTTATATCAACATTTTTAGGTGCAATAATTGTAGCTATTATTGGATGGATTAAAGGTTGGAGATACAAGAAGATTATAAAGGACTTGAACAAGACCATTACTTCTCTTGAGGATGATAAGAATAGGATTCTTAAGGAAGTTGAAAAGAAGGATGAAGAAATACAAATACTTTATAATAGAAATAAGGACATAGTTGAAGAAAACAAAGAAGGTCAAAATAACTAGTAAAATATCCAATAAAATGATAGAATTTAGAGGTTAGAACAATTTATTGGAGTGAGCATCTTTGGAGAAGTGGTTTATCAGAAATAAAAAACATGATTTTAAAAGACTTTCAAAGGAAGTTGGAATCAGTGAAGTAGTTGCAAAGCTACTTGTTAATAGGGATATATGTGAGAAAAAGGACGTAGAACTATTTATAAATCCAGAATTAAAATTCCTATCTGATCCTGAGCTTATGAAGGATATGAAAAAGGCATCGGAGATTATATTTAGTAAGATTAGTGAAAATAAAAGGATAAGAATTGTAGGAGATTTTGATGTAGACGGTGTTATGAGCGTCTATATACTTTATAAAGGCTTAAAGAAACTGGGGGCTAAGGTAGACTATGTGATTCCTGATCGGGTCTTGGACGGATATGGGATCAATATGGCCATTGTAGAGGCCGCAAAATATGACGGAATAGATACAATACTTACTTGTGATAATGGAATAGCTGCAATTGACCAGATAAAATATGCCAGGGAATTGGGGCTGACCGTAATTGTGACTGACCACCACGATATTCCATATATAGATGAGGGAGAAAAAGTATTTTTAAAATCCAATGCTGATGCAATCATCAATCCTAAGCAAGCTGACTGCAAGTATCCGGAAAAGATATTATGCGGTGCAGGAATTGCATATGTACTTATAAAGTATCTCTTTTCTATAGCCAATGATATCCATGGGGCCGATGAATTTATTCAATATGCTGCAATTGCTACTATCTGTGATGTAGTGGATTTAGTTGGAGAAAATAGGATAATAGTAAAGAAGGGCTTGGAGGCTTTAAATAAAACTGACAATATCGGACTCGATGCACTTATAGATATGTGTGGATTAAAAGAAAAGGAAATCAGTGTCTTCCATGTGGGATTTGTAATTGGGCCTACTATCAATGCTTCAGGTAGACTGGACTCAGCCTTATATGCTTTAAAGCTTCTGCTTTGCGAGGATGTAGTCCTTGCATACGAAATAGCTAAGAATCTTAGAGATTTAAATGAGGACAGGAAAAACATGACAAGCTCCGGTATAGAAATGGTTATAGATCAAATAGATAAGAATAATATGGATAAGGATAAGGTACTTGTAATATTTGAACCAGGCATACATGAAAGTATTGCAGGAATCATAGCTGGTAGGATTAAGGAGAGATACAATAAGCCTACTATTGTATTAACCAGGGGAAATGAAGGTATTAAAGGCTCTGCCAGGTCTATAGAGGGATATAATATGTTTGAGGAATTATCCAAGTGTAAAGACCTTTTAAGCAGATATGGTGGACATCCTATGGCAGCTGGACTTTCTTTGGATGAAGAAAATATAAGTAATTTAAGAAATAGGTTAAATGAACATACTACCCTTACAGAAGATGATTTGATTCCTAAAGTATATATTGACATGGAGCTTCCGATTGAATATATTAGTTACAAGCTAATAGAAGATATTAAGGTGTTGGAACCCTTTGGAAAGGGTAATAATAAACCCCTTTTTGGTGGAAAAAAACTAAGGGTTCAAAGAGGGTTTCTTTTAGGCACTAATAAAAACGTACTCAAGCTTAATCTGTTGTCCTTTAGTGGAAAGGTAATTGAAGGATTAATTTTTAATGATTGTGAAAACTTTTTAATGACTCTTGAAGATATATATGGTATTGATCAAAAAGACAAGATGCTAAGGGGTTTAGAAAACAATATAGTTGTAGATATTCTATATTATCCCAATGTAAATGAATATAATGGGAGCTCCACTTTACAGGTAATTATTCAAAACTATAGATTCAGTTAGCAATTATTCTTACAAGAAGGTGAGACCATGTTAGAGAAATTAATATCAATAATAGAACAATACAATCCTCAAGCTGATATGCAGCAGGTTATAAAGGCTTATAACTATGCATATGTAGCCCATGAAGGTCAATTGAGAAATTCCGGAGAGAAATATATAGTTCATCCGGTAAATGTTGCAATGATACTAGCTGAGTTGAACATGGATACACCAACTATAATTGCTGGACTATTGCACGATGTTATTGAAGATACATCTGTTAGTTATGAAACCGTA
>CAZIMA010000114.1:0-5706 GCA_964540195.1 uncultured Tissierella sp. | reverse complement strand
TAATATAAACATAAATACGAATGTTGCAGAAACTCCTAATGGAATACCTAATATACCTTCTAGACCCAGATACATATGAGAAACAATTCGCTGAATGGAAAAGCCCCTATGAGCAAGCAGCCCAGGCATATTTGGCCCTAAATATGCATACACTAAAAATACTGTTGCCACTATTGGCAGTGCCACACCAACTACTCTCCTGGCAATTTCAAGTGTCAATAATATAGCAATGATACCAAATATCAAATCTACAGTATCTACACTCCCTGCTTTTAAAAATATCTTCTCATTGAATAAAAACAGGTAGCCGAAGACAATTATTACCAAGCTAATAAATACAAAATCCAGAGGTGAAACTTTATCCTTTTTGGTTTTCTGTCTACTAGGGTAAAATAGGAATCCTAAAACAAATGCAAATATGATATGTAAGGATCTTTGTTTTGCAGATAATAAGGTTCCAAAACCAGATGTATATAAATGAAATAATGCCATAGCAATAGCTATAACCATTGCAATTTTGCCTACAATCCCTTTAAGTTTTCTAAGACTAGAAGTTTCCTTATCATATTCTTCCATTAATTTATCTACATCTAATGCTACTTCTGATTCGGTGATCAATTTTTCATTATCACTCACTATAAACCCTCCTTTATGAAATATTTTAATCTAGACAATTTTCTTATTTCAAATCTTACACCTTCTCTTGGGTTACTAAAGTCAAGAAAATCGTATACCTTATCCTTCAGAATAAGTCTATGGTTTGCTCTTACAGCTCCAGTCCTATAAGTTAAGCCATCCATAACTTGGTTTATTTCATATATTCTAAAACCCTTATGATTAATTTCAAATTTATATGGTGATGAAGCAGGAAGACCTGCACCATAGGATTTAAACCATGTTTCTGTTAATATAATCTCTTCATCATCTATTCTGTATGTTTCAGATACAGGGGTTAGTTCTACTGAATGAGTATAAAGGACTGTAAATTTCTCCCCTTCCCTTATAATCCAAGATTTCAAATACTCGTCCGTTCTAAAATTTTCAGCCATTAATACATCAACCGGAATAAAAAAAAATAATATACTTATAAAAATAATTAAATAAATAACAAGTCTACACATAGGGAAGGTATTGAATAAATCAATACCTTCTCCATATTTACTAACTCTATTTGATTCCTTGTTCATCATAATAACGTTGAGAACCAGGATGTACATCTATAGGCATACCATCTAAAGCGGTTTCTAATTTTATATCATTACCTCTATCATGAGTATCTATTATTACTTGTCTTTGTTCAAATAAATTTTTAGTAAGATTATACGCTAAATCCTCATCTAAATCTTCCGGTACAACAAGCATTGCCATTACCGCAGCTGCTGTAACATCACTAGTTTGATTCTTGTAGCTATCTGCAGGAATTGTAACTTCTGTATAGAATGGATATTTCTCTGCTAATGAAGCAATCTTAGCTGAATCAACAGATACTACTACTATATCAGCAGTTTGTGTAACTTCTGTAACTGCAGATGTTGGAACAGCTGCTGTTACAAATGCAGCATCTATTTGCTTATCTTTTAATTGGTCTGCTGCTTCTGCAAAAGATAGATAATCAGCTTTAGCTAAATCCTCATATGTTAATCCATATTCTCCAAGTATCTGTCTAGCATTCACTTCTGTTCCTGAACCAGGAGCCCCTACTGCTACTTTCTTGCCTGCTAAATCCTCTACGGAAGTGATTCCAGAGCTTGCAGTAGCAATAATTTGTACAACCTCCGGATATAGCATAGCCATACCTCGAATATTAGTTATTTTTTCCTTATCTGCAAAGGTCTCTGTAGCTGTCCATGCATAGTAAGTAACATCATTTTGGACAAAGGCTATTTCTGTTTCCCCTGTTGAAACTAAACCGATATTTTCAACTGAAGCACCTGTAGATTGGGCATTAGCTGTAACTCCTTCTATATTTTCATTAAATATCTTTGCCATAGCTCCACCCAAAGGATAATATGTACCACCGGTTCCACCAGTAGCAATATTTATGAATACCTTTTCCCCACTAGTACTTGGCGCCGGTGTATCGGCTGGTGTAGGTGTATCGGCTGGATCAGGTGTTGTAGTTGGCTGACTACAACCAGCAAGCATCGAAATCATCAATGCTAACGCCATCAATACTGATATAAATTTCTTTGACATCTTAATTCCTCCTTTAATTAAATGCATACTTAACACCACGAATGTTAATGTTATTATACAATATAATACCATAAGATTCCAGAGAATTTTGACGAATATTTTGATAAATGCATTTTTTCTTATTTTTAAAATTCATTATCCCTTATATTATTTAAATGAAATCCACTTTTTAAGCATTGTTTCTTTGAAAAAATGAGGCCAAACAAATAAAATCTTTCATGCTTAGCCAAATCCAATGGAAAGCTAAGCAAAACACATCGGCAAAGGGATGATCAATCCTATTATTGTTTATTCCTTAACAGACTTCGTTAGATAATAATTAAATTATATGACAATTTATTGATTTGCCATTATAAATATTCATATCCTCGTCTATTGTTTAATCTTAAATTTTATAATATCATTAGGCTAATAAAACATTTGATATACGTTTTGTATTTTAGTGTTATACTCATAAAATTTCGGAGGTGTTTTTATGATATTAAAAGATAAGGTTGCAATCATTACAGGCTCTACTTCCGGCATGGGTCGTGCCACTGCAGAATTGTTTGCCAAGGAAGGTGCAAAGGTAGTAATTACAGGGAGAAACGAAGAAAGAGCTAAGGCTGTAGTAGATAAAATCAACAGCCAAGGATATGAAGCATTTTATGTTATTGCAGACACTTCTAAAATTGAAGACTTGAACATTATTAAAGAAAAAACACTTGAAAAGTATGGTACGATAGATATTTTATTCAATAATGCTGGTGCATTAAGTATGTCACCCCTCAAAGATGTTTCAATTGATGAATGGAATAATATTTTCAATGTAAACGTTACTTCCTCCATGTATTTAACTCAGATAATTGCACCAATTATGAAGGAAAAAGGTAAGGGAGTAGTAATCAATACTAGTTCTGTAGCAGGCTTTGCTGCTCATCATGGTTATGCAGCTTATATAGCATCTAAACATGCAGCAAGTGGATTAACAAAGTCTATGGCTTGGGAGTTAGGCCCTGAAATTCGTGTAAACGGTATTGCTCCAGGAGCAATTCATACAGCCATGGTAGATAGCATAGGTGGACCTCAGGTCCTAGAAGGAATGCGTGAAGGCTCTCCACTAAAGAGATTTGGTCAGCCTGAGGACATAGCTAATGTAGCTTTATTCCTAGCATCGGATGCTTCTTCATTTATAGATGGACAAATAATAAGAGTAGATGGCGGCGTAGAAATTTAATAGAACTTAAAAAACTCCCTTAGGGGAGTTTTTTTAAGTTCTCCCTTATGCTATAATTGCTAAAAAGGAGGAAGAGCATTTATTATGTTAGAAGAAATTGATTTCAATAGCAATTCCCCACTTAGTATAAAGATACAATCCATAAAAAAGTATCCTATCCACTATCACAAGGATATAGTAGAGATAGTACTTCCGATTAAGGGCCATCTACAAATTAAGTCCGGATTCGAAAATGTGTTATTAGAAGAAGGAAATTTCTTTATTATAAATAATACATTAATTCATTCTTTAAGTAGTGATGAAGATACGGTGGTAATATTTTTTCACCTACAACTAGAATATTTTAAAGAACAATTTCCATATATACAGTATATGTTTTTTAGAGATAGCCTTTCAGGTAAGCTACTTGGAAATAATGAAAACTGTCCCGAAGTTAAGGAAAGTTTTAAAACATATTTTCTAAAAACCCTGATCAGCATTTTAATTGAAGTCCAGAAAGATGAAAAATCTAAATGCAATTTGAATAAATTGATTCATAGGTTAGTATATCAAATGGTCTTTAAATTCAATTGGCTACAACTCTTAAAAAGAGATGGAGAATTTTTATCTTCTCTACAATTGGACAGGTATCATAGAATAGTGGAATACATACATAATCACTATATGGAAAGGATTTATCTTGATGCCATAGTAGCAAGGGAATTTCTTAGCAAGACTTACTTCTCCAGCTATTGGAAAAATCTAACGACCTATACCTTCCAGGAGAGGATAGATTTTATAAGGGTAATAAAATCGGAATTCTTACTATTTAACAATATGACTGTTACTGAAATATCCCAACAATGTGGATTTTCAGATATTAAATATTATTATAAGAACTTCAAGAGATGGTATGGTTGCATGCCACTAGAGTTTAAAGAGGAATGGGGTCTATACAAAAACTTAGAAAATCAATTTATAGACCTAGGCTTTTCAGAAGTTAAAAGTGATATTGAGGCCTATTCAAATAGATTTTTATATCAAAATAACAATAACGATGAAGAAATGGGTTTAACCCATATACTAGACAATTATTTTTATCTTAAATACGACCATACTATAAATAAAACCAGCACACCTAATAATCCCAGATATTTATTATTTGATCCTTTTAAATACTCTGTTATCATCAAGGATACAAATAAAATCGAATTAAATTTTAGCATTATAGACTTACTGATAAATCTAGTAATAGACTTCAAGATAAGTCCACAGATAAAGCTATTTGGAAATGATTTTGAAAGTAATCATCTAAAAGATTATTTGGAAAACATCCTAGACCAGATTAATTTTAGATATGGTATGGATATCCTTAATAGTACGCAGTTCCTAATTAATTATAAGGATAAGACTAATACTAATAATGAAAAGAGTATTAAGGATATTATTGGCGATAAGGTAGATAATCCCAATATAAAGTTGTATATTGAATTATAAGGAGGAAGTTAAATGGTATTAGAAAAAAACAAGTTAGATACTATTACTACAAATTTGGTAAATTGGATTAAGGATATGATGGAAAACACAGGAGGATATAAGGCTGTAATAGGTATTTCAGGAGGCAAGGATAGCTCTGTTGTAGCAGCTTTATGTGTAAGGGCCCTTGGCAAGGAAAATGTAGTAGGTATCCTTATGCCAAATGGAATACAGGATGATATATCTTATGCCAGAGAACTTTGTTCCTTTTTAGAAATTCATAGCATTGAAATGAACATAATTGATATATTCAATGGAATAAATCATAGCCTAAGCAAGGTTAATAAAAGTATCGTTCCGGAGATTTCACAACAAACAAGCTTAAATCTTCCTCCACGAATTAGGATGACAGTACTCTATGCTTTATCCCAATCAATTAGTAATAGTAGAGTTATAAACACCAGCAACTTATCGGAGGATTGGATTGGATATGCTACAATTTATGGAGACACAGCCGGAGCCTTCTCCCCCCTAGGAATGCTAACTTCCGATGAAGTTATTCAAATTGGCCATTATATTGGACTTCCAGATAAATTCATCTATAAAAAGCCTAGCGATGGTCTTACTGGTAAAACAGACGAAGATGTTTTTGGTTTCTCCTATGAAGTTTTAAATAAATATATTAGGGATGGAAAAATTGAAGATAAAGAAATAAAAAACAAGATAGATAATATGCATAAAAATAGCAGATTTAAATTTTTACCTATCCCAATGTTTTCGCCAGACTTACCTATAGCTGCAGAGGATATTTCAAATATATACAAGTTCAAGTTGTAGTA
>CAZIMA010000113.1:0-5792 GCA_964540195.1 uncultured Tissierella sp. | reverse complement strand
GGCAGCATAATCATCTGAGGGACCGAGCGAATATAGCGGGCAAAAGATTCTGTATGATTTTATTAAGGAGCATCTTTCATTGCTCCATAGAGATGTTTATGAAACTATCAGTCATTTGAAAATGACCAAGCAACTAGTAAAGTAACTGAAGATATTGAGGTGTTATTTAATAATTTAAATATAAAGGGAGGAGATGTATTATCCTTTCATCACCACCTAAGAAATGGAGATAAGGTACTAAATCTTATAATGACTGAGGTGCAAAAGCGAGGTATAAAGGATATTACATTGGTGGCAAGCTCCCTATTTCCAACAAATAAGGAATTAATACCCTTGTTAAGAGATGGTACCATTAAGAATATTATTACATCTTATATTTCAGGAGAACTGGGAGAGGCTGTTAGCTATGGAGAATTAAAGGGAAATATCCTTATGCAATCCCATGGTGGTAGGGCCCGTTCTATACTAAAAGGAGATATAGAAATAGATATAGCCTTTATAGCTTCACCCAGCTCTGATAATAAGGGGAATATTTCTGGAGTAAAAGGTACAAATTCCTGCGGAACCCTGGGATATGCCATAGCCGATAGTATGATGGCAAAGAAGGTAGTTGGGGTCACGGACTCAATTATGGACTATCCAAATTATCCTGCTGATATTACAGAGGATTATGTAGACTATATATTTAAAGTTGAATCCATAGGTGAAAAGTCCGGCATAGTATCGGGAACTACGGTTATAACAAAGGACCCTATTGGTCTTAAGATTGCTAGGGATACCTTAAAGGTTATGGAAGCTTCAGGACTGTTAATAGAAGGCTTTAGCTTTCAAAGTGGAGCAGGCGGCATCTCATTAGCCGTAACAGACTTTCTTAGGGAGTATATGATTGAAAATAATATAAAGGGAAGTTTTGCATCAGGTGGAACTACAGGCTATTTAACCCAAATGCTTGAGGAGGGTTTATTTAAGACCTTGTTAGACGTACAATGCTTTGATTTAAATGCAATAGAGTCTTTAAAGAAAAATTCCAATCACTTACGAATGAGTGCTTCTCAATATGGAAACCCGGAAGTATCTGCAGTAGTTGATAATCTCGATGTGGTTATACTAGGTGCTACAGAGGTCGATACAAATTTCAATGTAAATGTAACAACAGGTTCACATGGCCTATTGATGGGAGGTAGCGGGGGACATCAAGATACGGCAGCAGGAAGTAAATTATCCATAATAGTATCCAAACTCTTCTCCTCCAGAATTCCTCTTATTAAGGATAGGGTAGATGTTATAACAACGCCTGGAACTACAGTAGATGTATTAGTTACCGAAAGAGGCATATGTGTAAATCCATTAAGGCAAGACTTACTTAAGAGTTTTGAAGAAGCAAAGATAAAAACTATAGATATAAAAGACCTTAAGAAGTACTCCGAAAAGATAATGGGAGTCCCAAGACCAATTGAAAAAACAGACAGAATAATAGGTTTTTCTGGATATAGGGATGGAAGGATATTGGATGTGATTTATGAAGTAAAGAGATAAAGGTGGAATTTTATGTTTTTTAGCGACCAAATAAATTTAAATAATCCCCGGGACCTGGATGAAATTAGGAGTTTTCTTAAAGACTGGGGTGTAGACTATCAAATTCCCGACATCACTTATGTTATAAGAGATAGGGGACAAATAATTGCAACGGGGTCAGCTTCTGGAAATATTCTAAAATACTTTTTTGTTAAATGTGAATATAGGAGCCAAGGGGCTATTTCCATCATATATAATTCCCTCTTGGATTATATAATTGAAAATGGCTATAGTTCATATTTTGTATTCACTGAGCCTCAAAATAAGGGTATATTTATGTCCCTTGGACTTAAAGTAGTCTATTCTACAAGTAGGGTAATGCTTCTGGAAGGAGGATTTTATAACTTTGATAAGTGGATAAATGAGGTAAAAGAACAAATTGGTGAAAAGAAGGGTATCCGTGGAGCCGTTGTTGTCAACTGCAATCCTATGACCCTAGGACATAGATATTTAATGACAAAGGCTCTTGAAGAGGTGGACGAGTTAATTATCTTTGTAGTAGAAGAAGACCTATCTGAATTTCCATTTAAAATCAGATATAATATCGTCCTTAATGAGTTTAAGGATGAAAAAAGGATCAAGGTCGTAAAAGGTGGTCCATATATTATATCTAGAGGAACCTTTCCCACCTATTTTATAAAACAAAAAGATGAAATGCTGGATATATATACTGAACTGGATGCAAGTATATTCGCAGAAAAAATTGGGAAGGATTTATCTATAGATATAAGATTCTTAGGGTCAGAACCCAAGGACTTACTTACCTTAGAATATAATAAAAGCCTTGAAAAAATTTTGGAATCCAAAGGCATCCAAGTTAAAATCATCCCACGTCTAGAGATTGAAGGAAGGCCAATAAGTGCATCCTATGTAAGAAACCTATTAAACTCCGGCAAGCTTGAAGAAGCCAAAAAATTCCTTCCAAAAAGCACAATAGACCAGGTAATAGTTAATAGGGAACAGGAGTAGTATTTCTCTCCAATGACTTTATATACCTTAGTAAAAGAAAAATTAAAGGGCAAATTAATAGCATAAATATTTTCTTGCTTCTAAATTACTAGGAGTAATTTTAATATTTAAATATTAAAAAGAGGAGAATGTTTATGGATATATTAAAAGTTCAAGATTTGAATGAATTGGTAAAAAAAGAGGGATTATTAGTTTCAGTTTATATGCCCACCTTTCGTAGCGGTGTAGATATAAGACAAAATCAAATAAAGTTTAAGCAGCTTTTAAGAGAGGCTGAAGCTCAGCTCTATAGTAGGGAGATGAATAAAAAGGAAGTAGAAAGCTTTTTAAATCCGGCTGCCAATCTTATAGATGAGACTAAATTTTGGCAAAATCAAGGAGACGGCTTAGCCCTTTTCTTGGATTGGGACGGAGTTGCTTTTTTTAGGCTTCCATTTGAATTTAGTGAATCCGTAACAGTATCTGATCGAATTCATTTAAAACCCCTACTTCCATTATTTAATGGAAATGGTCAATTTAATGTTCTTGCTTTAAGCAAAAATCAGGTTAGACTTTTTAGGTGTACTCGTCAAACCGTAAAGGAAATAGAGCTCATAGATGCACCGGATAGTATGCATGATATGCAGGTTGATGATGACCCTAGGACAAAATTAGAATTAAGAACCTCATCACCACAGGGTAAAAATCAACTGTCATATAACAAGGTTACTCAAGCTCAGGCAAATGAAAATGACTATGAAAAAAATGAGTTAACAAGGTATTTTCGTGCGATAGATGAATCTTTGATGAAAATCCATGAAGAAGATGTAGTTCCTATGGTTTTAGCAGGTGTTGAATACCTTATACCAATATATAGGGAAAAGAGTAATTATCCTTATATAGTTGAAGACTTTATAAGAGGGAATCCTGAGTTGTTAAACGGTGAAGAGCTAAAAGATATGGGTTGGAAAATAGTAGAACCATTATTTAATAAGGATAGATTACAAGCGGAAGATAAGTATAGACAGTTTTATGGCCAAAGAAATAAGCTTTATGCCAATTCCCTTGAAAAGATAATCCCTGCAGCCTACAGTGGTCAAATTGAATCCTTATTCTTAGACAATAGGGTTGAAAAATGGGGAAAATACGACCACCAAAATAATAAGATTATAGTTAATGAATCTCCTCTAGATGGAGATGAAGACCTTATGGAATATGCATCAATCCTTACCTTATCAAGAGGAGGTAATGTATTTAGTGTTAGTCCTGAAAATATACCTGACAAGAGTCCAATAGCAGCAGTTCTAAGATATTAAAAAAGGTCCCAGTGGGACCTTTTTTTAAATCTTACCTACTAAGTCTATACCAGGTGATAAAGTTTCTGAACCTTCTTCCCACCTTGCAGGACATACTTGATTTGGATATTTTCTTATATATTGAGCTGCCTTAATCTTATTAACTAGAATACTTGCATTACGCCCAATGCCACCGGCATTAATTTCAACTGATTGAATAATACCATCTGGGTCGATGATAAAGGTACCACGATCTGCTAGACCGGCTTCTTCAATCAATACTTCGAAATTACGAGATAAAGTATGAGAAGGGTCTCCAATCATCGTATATTGTATTTTACTAATTGCCTCGGAGCTATCATGCCATGCTTTATGGGTAAAATGTGTATCTGTTGAAACGGAATATACTTCTGTATCCATTTTTTTAAAGGTTTCATAATGATCTTGTAGGTCTTCAAGTTCTGTAGGGCACACAAAGGTAAAATCTGCGGGATAAAAACAAACAACAGACCATTTTCCCTTGAAATTCTCTTCAGTTACCTCTATAAATTCTCCTTTTCTAAAAGCTTGTGCTTTAAATGGTAGTACTTCCTTACCTATTAATGACATATAATCATCTCCTCTTCTTTTATTTTTAAAATTTATTTAGTAGTATCCAATTAAATGATACTTATTATCACTACAACCTATAATAAACCATTATTGTAAATATGTCAAGGATGAAATCATTACAATTTAATGTTTTTTAAAATTCTAAAAGCTTACCTGTTACTTATTGCAATAAGCCTTTTCAATTGGTATATTGTACTTAGAATCTAATATTGGAGGAATTTATGAAGAAATCTATATTAATTATAACTATTTTAGCTATATCCCTTGGGCTAGCCTCTTTTTTACCTACATATTTTTCAAAGGCTTCTAATGATGAAGAAGTTAGTATTACTGTTCCAAGGGGTGCATCTCTTACTAGGGTCGCAGATGAACTATATGAAAAAGGAGTAATAAGAAGTAAATTATGGTTTAGGTACAAGGGAAAGGATATAGCCAGAAATATTAAACCGGGCACCTATAAAATAGGTCCCAATTTAGAAATTAGTCATATATATGAGATTATCCAAGAAGGTGAGCAAGAAGCCCAGATAAAGATCACTTTCCCCGAAGGATATATACTTTATGAATTTGCTGAGGAAGTAGAGAAAAAGGGTTTAGGAACAAAGGATGAATTTATTAAGGCAAGTAATGATTATTTTTCTTCCAAAGGGTTTGACTTTGATACAGGGAGCCTTTATTTTAATATGGAAGGCTACCTATTCCCGGATACCTATTATTTTACAGAAGATCAATCCATGGATGAAATAGTATCAATACTTGCATCCACCATGGATAAGGTCTTTACAGATGAATATAAAAAAAGAGCCCATGAATTGGGTTTAAGTAGTCATCAGATATTGACCATAGCCTCATTAATCGAAAGAGAAGCTTATAACGATGCTGAAAGAAAGGCAGTTAGTGGAGTCATCTATAATAGACTGGATATCAATATGCTTCTTCAAATAGATGCTACTGTTATATATGGCCTTGGGGAAGGAAAAGAGCATATGACCAGAGTTTTATATGCGGATTTAGAGAAGGACAATCCTTTTAATACTTACAAGAATATAGGCCTCCCACCTGGACCAATAGCATCACCGGGGAGAAAGTCCATTGAGGCAGCCCTATATCCTGAGGACCATGATTATTTTTATTATGTGCTAGGTGATAATGGGCATGTATTTTCCAAGACTTATAATGAGCATTTAAATAACGTAGCCAAGTATAGGAAGTAGGAATAGGGAATGGGGAATAGGTAAGAAGTAACAGTGAACACCTAAATAGATATAAAAAAACCATAAAAAGCTTTTAGCCTTTTATGGTTTTTTATTTTGTGGTGCCGGAGGCGGGAGTCGAACCCGCACGGTGTTGCCACCGCTGGAT
>CAZIMA010000112.1:0-5819 GCA_964540195.1 uncultured Tissierella sp. | reverse complement strand
TATTCTTAATGTTGGTTTCAATATGCTGGTCAATAGATTTGTAGCTAAAGGCCGTTAAGAGGTGAAAAATGAAAGAACAATCAAAAATAGTAATTAAAAACTTAGACTTCTATTATCAAGACAAGCAGGCAATTAAAGGACTTAATTTAGAGATACCAAAAAATGAGATATTTGCTCTTATTGGTCCATCCAACAGTGGAATAACAACCACACTCCGAACCCTAAACCGCCTATGTGACTTGACATACGGAGCCCGTCATGAGGGTGAGGTCCTTTTGGATGGAAAAAGCATCTTTGACCCGGAAGTTAGTGTTACTGAATTACGTCGTAGGGTAGGTATGGTCTTCGATACACCGACTTCTTTGCCTATGTCCATCTTTGAAAATGTGGCCTTGGGTCAAAATATGAGTGGTAAGAAGACCAGGGCAGAGATAGAAGAGATAGTAGAAAAGGCTCTTCGCATGTCAGCCCTATGGGATGAAGTTAAAGATAGGCTAGATACACCTGCAGCTAGGCTATCCGGTGGTCAACAGCAGCGTCTATGTATTGCCAGGGTTTTAGCCCTTGAACCGGAGGTTATCCTTCTGGATAGGCCTTGTTCGGCCCTTGACCCTATATCAACGGCTAAAATTGAGGAATCCTTATTACAGCTTAAGGAGCAATACACCATTGTACTGGCACCCCATACCATTCAGCAGGCCGGCCGTGTAGCTGACCGTGTTGCCTTTATGTTAATGGGAGACCTAATAGAACATGGTCTCACTCAAGATGTATTTTACGTACCAAAGGACCAAAGAACCAACGATTACCTTACTGGAAGATATGGCTAAAATTAAATTAAATCGCCCTGCATCGAGATTTGCAGAGCGATTTTTTATTTTTTGATGAAAATATATGGTCCAATCCTGCTAATTTAATGGGAAAAGGGTAAATATAAAGTAGAGTAAATTAATTAAGAGGGGTGGGTTAGATGAAAAACACTCAACGAATTTTACTGGCCGTATATTTACCCTTAACCTTGCTGATACTGATTTTCA
Source organism: uncultured Tissierella sp. (assembly GCA_964540195.1). Lineage (GTDB taxonomy): Bacteria > Bacillota > Clostridia > Tissierellales > Tissierellaceae > Tissierella_B. The sequence continues at coordinate 4,782 of CAZIMA010000112.1, read as the reverse complement.
ATTCACTTTACCAGTTTGATTCACCTGCCCTATACTTAAAGTTTTCAGTTAGGGTGATTATGCTTGTATCCTTATTGGTATTGGTTAAGAGAAATAGGGACCATATATTCATATTGTTAGCATTTTTCTTTTCGGTGATTTCAGATTATTATTTTGTATATACTCCAACCTTAGAAAATACAGTAGCCAACAGGCAGTTATATGGGATGCTTGGATTTGTAGTATCCTACCTATTCTTAATCGCAGCATTTAGCAGAAATTTTAGGTTGGGAAAAAGGGAATTGCTTACCCTCCTTCCCTTCCTCACAGTCTTTGCATATGTTTTTCTATCCATTAGACAATACACAGAGGGAATTATGTTTATAGCTGGACTTTTAGTCGGCCTAGTCCTAAGCCTAGCAGGTATGATCATGGTTTCTACCCTCTATAGGGGATACTTCTCTAAAAAGGCAGGAGGGTTAATAGCCATAGCAGGATGTTTAGAAGTTGTCTGTGATGTTTTTGTTGCCTTTTCAATCTTTCACCCTGACTTTAAGGGCTTCATCCTTTGGAAGGAAAACACCATTTGGTCTACCTATATGATTGCATGGACCCTTCTATTGATTTTAGTAGCAGAGGAAAAACCATATGCTCATAATAGGAGGGACTAGTAGTGGATAAACTAAGAGCACTAATAAACAAGGCTTCCATGTCAAAGGATGATAGGTTAGAACTACTGGATGAACTTTATTGGGCTGATTTTAGGAATTTAGAGTGGGATTATCCACAAGACCTTCAAAAGATATTCCTTTTCTTAAGAAAAGATACTTTCTCCTTAGAAGAAATATCTTTGATTCAAAAACTCTATTCCAATCCAGAAGGAGCCTATATAGAAGAATTTAGCAGTATAATCATCAATCTATATAAATTAGATAAGGTCAAATTCATAAAAGCCCTCCACCTAAATATAGATGAAGCTGAGAATTTGGCTTACTTGTTTAGAAATAATAAGGTGTTAGAAGATGAAGATAGGGAATTAGAGGATCTTCTAGCCAAAAAACAATTAACAGCAGAAGAGGAAGAAGCAGCTGAGATTTTTTTAAAAATGTATAAGAAAATCTGTAAAACCTGAGGTTAGGAATAGAAGAGTTTCTTCTAAATGTAGACAAGGTGCTGTTCAAATTGGATAGTACCTTGACTGTTTTATTTTAAAAATCTTTGATATAACCAATCAAATATCATCTCAAGGTGAAATAAATTATTTTGTCGATGAATTTTTGTCCATAATCTTATCCGGACAAGAGGAGGTTTTAGGAAACTTAGTCCAAAAAAGCGATTTGCTTAATTCTATAATGAAAAAAATCAACCTAGATGATACTTTACCTAATGCTGATGATAAGCTTATTATGAATATTATGGCTCAAGAATATCATTTTAGATCAGATGGCAATGGACTAGGCGTTAAGGAACTTGAAGAAGTATTTGATTATACTACTGAGACCTTGAGAAATAAATTAAAAAACCTATATGAAAGAGGATTACTAGAAAAGGTAAAAGGTAGACCTGTTACCTATAAAATATCCAGAGACTATCTTGAAAATTAAAGGGGGAGTTTTAATGAAAACGGGTCCAAGAAAACCCAGTCTAAAGAAAAGCATAGGAGCAAGAACCAGCTTAAAACGTCAAATTGTCCACAGAGCAGGACTTAAGATGCCTAGGGGCTATGGCTGGATAAGAAACCCTGAGAAGTATGCATACAATAAGGTCTACAATAGAACAAGTTTTAGCATATTTAGGCTATTGAAAAAGCTGTTTAAGTAAATGGGATGTGCTGAGAATGGATGTTTTTAACAAACAAACTTTCCTTTGATATTTCAGATTTGATGCGATTAGTCTTGTATTCACAAAGTTTTCAATAATAGGAAAAAGGGGGGATCCATGATGTCCATTATCAAGGTCGCTAATATACAAATGAAAGTTTCGGGCAATAAAGAAGATAATTTTAAAACTGTTGAGAAGTATTTAGAGGATATTATTTCAAAAGAAAAGCTGGACCTAGTAGTCCTGCCGGAGATGTTTAATTGCCCCTATCAAACCTCTAATTTCCCCATCTATGCTGAGGAAGAAGGAGAAAGTAGCTGGCAAGCATGTTCAAGCCTAGCAAAAGCATATAATATCTATTTGGTAGCTGGGTCTATGCCTGAAAAAGACAAGGATGGAAGGGTATATAACACCTCCTATGTATTTGATAGACAGGGCAAACAAATTGGTAAGCATAAGAAGGCCCATCTATTCGATATAGATATAAAGGGGGGACAATACTTCAAAGAATCCGATACATTAACTCCCGGCAATCAGGTAACGGTATTTGAAACGGAATTTGGAATGGTAGGCCTTTGTATATGTTATGATTTCAGATTCCCTGAGCTATCAAGACTGATGGTAGAAAAAGGAGCTAAGCTAATAGTAGTACCGGGGGCATTTAACATGACTACGGGACCCCTACATTGGGAAATCCTATTTAGATTACGTGCAGTGGACAATCAAGTGTTTACCATAGGAGCAGCTCCTTCTAGGGATCCTGAATCCGGCTATACATCCTGGGGCCATTCTTTGGTCGTATCACCTTGGGGGGATATAATCAATCAAATGGACGAGAAGGAAGGATATATAATCAGTGAACTAGATTTGGGCTTGGTAGACAAGGCAAGAAAGGAATTGCCCTTATTGGCCCATAGGAGACATGATATTTATAGGCTGGAAGAGCTAGAGAAGTAAGCGGATAAACTCCCTGTCAGGAAGATAGGGAGCTTTATTTTATTAAGGCTATCAAGTGGATTTAAAAAGGGTATATATTATAAAGAGGTGTAGATGTCCCCCCACCTCTTTAGGTGGCGGGAAATGGGCTTTTCAAGAAACCTTGGATATATTATCAATAGGTGCATATTTACATATATTTATATTAGCAGAATATTATTATATTTAATGGAGTGAGTATCTATGATTACAAAGGAAAGTATGGTCAAAAGAAAATCTGTAAGAACTTATATGGATGAACAAATTGACAACGCTCTAATGGATAGTCTGCAAACATACATCGATGAGGTAAACTCCCCTTTTGAAACTAACATAAGATATAGGATAATTGATGCTAAACAAGGTGAAGGGCTTGGGACACATGGATTTATAAAGGGTGTTAATACATTTATCTGTATGGCTGTTCAAAATCAAGAAAGAAGTGAGGAGAACTTAGGATACGCAACGGAAAAAATAATACTTTATGCAGTTTCCTTGTGACTTGGAACATGCTGGCTGGTAGGATCTATAAATAAGGACCATTTTGGAAAGGCTATGGGATTAAGAGAGGGAGAAATTTTGCCTGCTGTAGTTGCTGTAGGCTACCCTGCAGAAAAAAGAAGTATAAAAGACAAAGCTATGTATAAGATAACCCACTCAAAGGATAGAAAGGACTGGAGTGAAATTTTCTTTGAAGAGGATTTTACCCAACCACTCAACAAAGAGAATGCCGGAATTTATGCAGAAGCATTAGAAATGGTAAGAATTGCACCATCTGGTTTTAATACACAACCTTGGAGAGTGATTAAAAGCGATGACACTTTCCACTTCTTTTTAGAAAGGAAGAAGAAAAAAGATGGATTTGACTATGATAAGCTTTATATAGGCATAGCAATGAGCCATTTTGAGTTGGCATTAAATGAGATGGGTATTTACGGCAAATGGGTTGATGCGGATCCTAATTTATCAAGAGATAACAAGGAATATATAATAAGTTTTGTTATCTAAAAGAGGAATAGGAGATAGGCACTTGTGTGCCTATCTCCTATTAAGATTGACTATTAGCCTACAATAAGATTGAATCTAATCCTTCTGCATGATAGGATTATTGCAGAAGGATTTTTTATAAGGATGATTATATGATATATTTAGAACTTTTCACATTTCCAAGTGCAGATAGTGAGTTTAACTTTTTCCTTCAACAAGGAAGGACATGTTACGATTCATTTTATCCCTTTCAAATCCTATCAAGACATGCTTTTGAAAGGATAGATTTTGAGCCTATTACCATCTTATATGGGGGTAATGGGTCTGGTAAATCAACTGCATTAAATGTGATAGGAGAAAAACTAGGCTTAAAGCGGGACTCCATATTTAACAAATCAAATTTTTATGAAAATTACCTGGATATGTGCTCCGTGGATAAAGTAAATAATATACCGGCACATAGTAGAATTATTACCAGTGATGATGTCTTTGACTATATGTTAAATATTAGAAACCTAAATGAAGGCATAGACAATAGACGGGAAGAAATCTTCGAAGAGTTTTTAGATGCAAAGTATGCCAAGGTTAAGATGAATTCCATAGAAGATTATGACCTCCTTAAAAGAACGGTAAATGCCAGGAAAATGACCCAGTCAAAATTCGTAAGACATGAGCTTATGGATAATATAAGAGAGTATTCCAATGGGGAAAATGCATTTTTATATTTCACGGAGAAAATAGAGGAAGATGGGCTATATCTTCTGGATGAGCCTGAAAATAGCCTGTCTCCAAAGAGGCAGTTGGAATTGATGAAGTTTATTGAAGACTCGGCTCGTTTCTTTGGGTGTCAATTTGTAATATCAACCCATTCGCCATTTCTATTAGCGATGCACGGAGCAAAAATATATGACCTAGATGAAAACCCGGTAAGAACAAGACCATGGACAGAGCTAGAAAATGTACTTACTTACTATGAATTTTTTAAAGAACATGAGATGGAGTTTTAATGAAAATTGGACT
>CAZIMA010000111.1:0-5905 GCA_964540195.1 uncultured Tissierella sp. | reverse complement strand
TTTACCACAAGTTAGGGAAGATTTATCTCGAAGAATATTTACTCTTTAAGGCTGTTATCGAAGAGACTAAAAGTAAAAAACAAATAAGCAAAAGCATCCTTAAACACCTATTAATAGGTGTTTCAGGATGCTTAAATCAACTGGTAACTCTACTCTTTTTAAAGTGGCAGTCTTATTATGAATTCAGAACCCTTGCCCAATCCTTCACTCTTAGCTTCTATACTACCTCCATGCAAATCGACAATTCCCTTTACAATGGATAAGCCAAGGCCAAGACCACCACAAGTCCTGTCAAGTGAACTATCCTCCTGTACAAATGCCTCAAACAAGTCCTTTAATAATCCAGGCTCCATTCCAATTCCTGTATCGGAAATATCTATTATAAGATCATTTCTTTCTTCATCCTTAGCGACGGTGAGCCTTACACTTCCACCCTTTTCTGTAAACTTCAAGGCGTTAGTTAAAAGATTTCCTATAACCTGCTTAATACGTACGGGATCAGCATTTATATAGATAGGATCATTGGAATACTTCCCTTCCAAGCCTATTTCCTTGTCTTTGAATTGGGGATGGAACTCTTCCAAAACTTCTTTAAGGATTGAGTTTACTTCAATATCTTCCCTTATTAGTTGAATCTTATTTTTTTTACCCTGGTAACCTCTAATAGATCATCAACCATCCTTGTGAGTTGGTATGTTTGACGTTTAAGGACCTCCCTAGTGCTGATATCTTCCTGGCTTCCCGGACCTACATGGTCCATCAGGGAAAGTCCCATGGTAATAGATGCAAGTGGGTTGCGAAGTTCGTGGGAAAGGGTGGATATAAACCTGTTTTTTTCCTCATCCTTTTTTCTAAGTTCTTTTATTAATTCTTGGGCTTTTCTTTCACTCTCTCTAAGTGCTTCTTCTCCAAGTTTTCTATCTGTTATGTCTTTCGATGCGCCAATCCACTCAAGAATATCCCCTTCTTCATTCTTAATTGGAACCACCCTTATATGAACCCATTCCAAAGAACCATTGTCTTTAAATATACGAAATTTTAAATCAACAATACTCTTATTTTGACTAGCGTTTTTGGCCTCATTCAAAACATATGGCCAATCATCCGGATAAATATAGTTTTTTACTAAAGCGAAATCAGTTGGATGCATTTCTGAAAAAAGCCCATCTACCTTTATTATAGTAAATTGACTAAAATCAGGAGCTATTCGAAAAACATTATCAAATGAGGCTCTCATAAAGGCCTTGTATTTCATCTTGCTTTTAATCATTTCTTCTTCTATTTCTACTTCTCTTGTAATATCCCTATACTGGACACCTACTTTGTTATCCCCATATGGGAAACATAAAACATCATACCAACGCCTTGTATTTTCCCCCAACCACCTACAATGTTTTGCTTTACCTTTTCTATTAACTTCATCACAAATCTTCAACCATGAATAATCTAAATCCGGAAAAACTTCCTTGGATATCTTTTCAAATAAACGTTCCTTTTTAATCCCGGTATGCTTTTCATATAAGTCATTGACCATTAAATACTTATAGTCTTTTACACTGCCATCTTCATGGTATAATACTTCAATTATCATTAGAACAGCATCAATTCTTTCAAAAAAAGCCCTATATAGGTCTTGGCTTTCACTTAGTTTCAACTCATCCATAATTTTATCCCCAATCCTTCAACTCTATATTAGTTTAAAAAAACTTCATCGAGAATGGTCTTTAATGTTTGCAAGTCAATAGGCTTGCCTATATGTTTGTCAAAACCCGCTTCTATAGACCGGTCTATATCCGTCTGACTTGAATAGCCTGAAATGGCTATTAGGTAGATATCCCTTAAGTCCCTGTCCTGGCGAATAGTTTTAGCAACATCATAACCATCCATGCCAGGTATTCCTATATCACATAGGATAACTTTAGGTCCTTTTTCCCTTGCCTTATCTATCCCATCTTGTCCACTAAAAGCTGAAACCACATCATAACCTAATATACTAAGAAGCTGGCAAGTTATGTCATTTAGGTCTTTATTATCATCTATTATAATTATCATATAAGCCACCTTACCCTTTGCTTTTCATAATTGCATAAGAATTTAATCACCTCATTATACTATTTTACGAACAGTATAATTTGTCGTATATTGTCGACTACCTATTAGGGTAAAGACAAAACTCCTAGATATACTTTTTCAAAGTATATCTAGGAGTTTAAGTTTTTACTATTTAATATTTTCTAAATCCACTTTTCTACATTCATCATAATTAAATATCTTGCTAAAGTACTTCGTTACATCTTCAGATATTTGATCCAAGTCCGCTTTTTGCCCTATTAACTTTTCTATGGAAACAACGCCCTTACCCTGTATTCCACATGGGACGATTAAGTCAAAATGGGAGAGGTTTGTATTTACATTAAAAGCAAAGCCATGCATTGTAACACCATGCTTTACGGATAAGCCAATAGCTGTAATCTTACTATCTCCTACCCACACACCCTTGTGTTCATCTATTCTAGCAGCAGTGATATTGTATTTATCCTTTAACAACTCTATAAATACCTCTTCTAAATGGTCTACGAATTCCCTTATACCCATTCCTAAGGCTCTTAAGTCTACTATAGGATAGCCAACAATTTGTCCTTCTCCATGATATGTAACATCTCCACCTCTTGTAGCCTTTACCAATTGAATTCCTAAGGATCCCAAGTGTTTTTCCGGAACAATTATATTACTGTCATCCTTGTTCTTCCCCATGGTAATTACAGCAGGATGTTCAACGATTATTAAGGTATCTTCTATTTCCTTCTTTTGTCTCTTTTCAAGGAGTTGAAATTGTATTTCCAGAGCCTTATTATATTCACATCTACCTAAGTTCAATACATTTAATTTCATGCTATTACCCCTTCTATATAAATATTTACAAATAATATTTGTGAAAGTCATGCTATGAAATAGTTTACCACCATCTAGTTTTTTAATCAAATATTTAGGCGTAAAAAAAGCAAGTCTAAAGGGCTGACTTACTTTTTTGTTTTTGTTTTCTTAGTTTTTAAGTTTTTAGTTTTTTAGTTGGCTGCTGCTAGAAACATTCCTAAATTATATAATGCATAAATTGCTACTATATGAATGCTAACAACTGTTCCCATTAATTTAGCATATGAGCTGTCAGCTTTAGATGTCTCAACCAAGGATGAGGTTTTTCCAGCACGATTCGATAATCTTAAAGTATTTTCCATTTTAGTTCTCCCTTGCTTGTTTATTTTCATATTTATCTTACAAGGATATAATAGATTATCGTTACACTTATGTCAACCCCGGGAAAACGTGATTATCTCGACATTTCACAAGGAAATCGGTCCCATTTCAAATATCCTTTATTTTTACTTTTGGGTTTTCGTTTTCCCGGTAAAACATTGAAAATTAGACAAACAACCTAGTCCTTAAATGATAAGTTGTAACTTTTCATTGTTAGGTTTTTATCATTTGTTTTCTTTCAATTATTTGTTTTTAATGAAAATTCAGCAATATCAAGAAGAAAAAAACATCACATTCTTGATGTGATGTTTTTTTAACCTATTTCATAAAGATTTTGATTTAACTTGCTGATATTTGTACCCTCTAAGATTTTCTAATTTCTTAGGGTGGCCTTAATCATATTCTTATTAAGTAAAATTCCCAAGGCCTCTATAATAGACCTTGCTACTATATCGGCTTTAGCTAAGAGTTTTCCTGACACCCCTTCTCCCTCTATTACAGCTATTGAAATCACAGCTTCTTCAAACATGGGTATATCGTTAAAGCCATTGCCTACACAAATAGTATTACCTCCACCTAAGTTTCTTACAATTTCCCTTTTTGACTCACCGGCATTTTCTCTTGGAAAGCTTAGGACCTTAGCCTTTAGAGCCTTACATTCTTCTTCAACTGTTCCATAAGTATCGGCCGTAAGTATGTAGATATTTGTATCTCCTCCTAATTTATTAATCAGCTCTTTAACACCCTCGATTAATTTTCCATTTACAGCAAGAGTCCCATTATAGTCAAATACAATATTTTGGACCTCAACATTTTCCCTACCCGGTATTTCATATGTTATCATAATTATCAACCCCTTAATATGCATCCTCCAAGGCTTCTTTTAGGTCTTCCTTGCCTTCATCGGGCTTGGTATACCTATTTAATATCTCAACTATATCCAATCCAGTCATATCCTTTATGGATTGAAATCCGTTGCCGGTTATATCCGTTACAGCCTTGGAAAGTTTGGAGGCCCCTTCTCTTCCTCCATTGTCAATAATGGTTATCTTATCTACCTGTTGCATTGGCTTAGAAACCTCTGCCATAATCTCAGGAAGTCTAGCAACTACTAATTCAACTATTGCTGCCTCTCCATACTTAGCCATGGCCTCAGCCAATTTATCCTTGGCCATTGCTTCAGCAAGACCCTTAGCCTTTATGGATTCAGCCTCTGCAAGACCTCTTGCCTTTATAGCTTCTGCTTCGGCTTGAGCTTCCATTCTCTTAGCTTCTGCTGATGCCATAGCCTTGATTTTAATAGCTTCAGCCTCGGATTCTGCAAGCTTTATAGCAGCAATCTTATCTGCCTCTGCCTTGACTTCTGCTTCATATTTCTTTGCATCGGCTGGCTTTCTTACCTTGGCTACCAAATCCTCTTCTACTACTATGGCATTCTTTTTAGCCAAGGCTGCCTGTTGCTCTGCCACTAGGGACTCATTTTCAATCTCCTTAAGCCTATAGGCTACGTCTGCATTTGCCTTTGCCCTATCCTGCTCAGCCCTATAGCTTTCCACTTTAATAGCCTTATCCCTTTCTGCCTCTGCAATAGCAGTATCCGCTTCCAACTTTGCCTTTTGACCTATTCTTATAGCATCGGCAGTTTTAATTTCCGTATCCCTTTTTCTCTCTGCAGTTGCTATATCTGCATCTGCCTGAGCCGATGCTATTTGAGGTATTGCCCTATTTTCCAAATAGCCACCTTGAGTTGCTATTTTAAGTATGGTATATGATACAAGCTGTAATCCCATGGACTCTAGCTCTAGTCTAATATCCTGCTCTATTTGATGCTCAAAGGATGCCCTGTCTTCATTTATTTGTTCCACAGTAAGAGTAGAAATAATACCTCTTAATTTACCTTCCAATATTTGCTCTACCATCTTACTAATTACATCTACTGTACTTTCAACGTGCCTTGAGGATACAATAATGATGTCGCACCCCTCTGGTATCCCCTTGGCGTAATGTTAAGCGGCGTTTTAAATACACCATCATTTTCTATTGCGTTTTATTTTCCGTGCGCCGGCATACTCATGAACTTCGTTCATCAGTCCCTTTTGCTGTCGTAGCAACCTCATTCACCTTAATCCAAAGAACAAAGCTTCCAGCAGGTGCGCCGACGCTCGTCGCGTCCGCAATATCAGATGCGGTCATAGCAGTACCGTTATAGCTTACTGTCGTGTTATCCGATTCACCGGTTGCAATCGCAAGGCCGATCCACTTATGCGTACCCTGTGCAGGATTAGTGGATGTGAAAGAATTCAGGTGTTCCAAATTGCATATACGGTCACATTTGCTGTTACCGCTGTTGCTCCAGTAAATTCTGTTCCTTTTCTATCAAACGATGTGATCCATCCGCCAAATTCACAACCGGCCCTTGTGGGTGCTGCTGGCAATGTTACTGTTGCATTCTTAGCCACATTTGTAATTGGAGCTACTGCACTTCCACCATAGCTATCAAAGGTTACGGTGTAGGTTTCTGCTGCTACTATTACTGTTCTTGTTACTTCAACAGCTGCATTTCCTGCTGCATCACTTACGTTGTAGTGGATTGTGTAAGTTCCTGCTACTGATGTATCTATTGAAGCTACAGTAGCTGCATCTTTTGTAT
>CAZIMA010000110.1:0-5920 GCA_964540195.1 uncultured Tissierella sp. | reverse complement strand
AGGATTTATCCAACTGGTATATTAGAAGATGTAGAAGAAGATTCTGGTCAACTGAATTGGATGATGATAAGAAATCAGTTTATAATACTACTTATGAAATCCTAGTAGGAATTTGTAAGATGGTAGCACCTTTCGTTCCATTTACATCTGAGGAAATCTACCAAAAATTAACAGGAGAGGAATCAGTCCATTTAGCCCTATATCCTGAAGCCAATACAAAGCTTATAAATAAGGATATAGAGGAAAAGATGGATCTTGTAAGGGACCTGGTAGCCTTGGGTAGAGCTTCTCGTGAGAATGTTAAGATTAAGGTTCGTCAACCTCTTAAAGATGTAGTTATAGATGGAAAATACGAAGACCTTATTAAGGATTTAGTTCCTTTGATAAAAGAGGAGTTAAACGTTAAGGAAGTAGTATTTGAGAAGGACCTTTCCCAGTTTATGGACTTTTCCTTAAAGCCTAATTTCAAGCTAGCGGGTTCAATCCTTGGTTCTAAGATAAAGGCCTTTGGAAAAGTATTAACAGAATTAGATCCTAAGAAAACAGTTGAAAAACTTGAGAGTGGTGAAGCTATTACTTTAAATCTAAATGGTGAAGATACAGAGGTAACTAAGGATTATGTTCAAGTAACTATTTCATCTAAAGAGGGCTTCAATGTAATTATGGAAAACAACCTCTTTGTAATATTGGATACTACTCTTACTCCGGACCTAATATATGAAGGATATGCTAGGGAGTTTATTTCCAAGGTTCAACAAATGAGAAAGAGCAATGGATATGAAGTTCTAGATAATATAAATATCTATTTCAATGGCTCAGATGAAATCAATGCTGCTATTGATGAATATAAAGAATATATTAAGAAGGAAACCTTGGCAAAATCCATAATTAGAGTTGAGGAAAGTGACTTGGAAGACCAAGACCTTAACGGACAAATGACTGGTATAAGACTAGAAAAAATTAAATAAGACCTAATAAGAAACAAGGTGGCATAAACTCTACCTTGTTTCTTGAATTTTTCTGCTAAATAAAAAGGGGTTTCCTATTATAATGTAGAATAACTAAGTACTATGGATTCTATGGAGGCGTTAGATTTGAAATTAGTAAAGTTACATAAGGGAAATTTAGTGATTATAAGAGAGGCAAATAAATTAGATGCAGTGAAGATGATTAAATATATAGATAAGATAAGCCGTGAATCGGACAATTTGACCTTTGGGGAAGGTGAGTTTGGAGCAAATTATGAGCAGGAGGAAGTTTTTATCGAGAATATATCAAGACAGAAAAATTCATTAATGATAATTGCAGAAGACAACGGCAAGATAATAGGGAATTTGACATTTGTAGGAGGTAAGAGGCCAAGAACTGCACATAGTGGAGAGTTCGGCATAAGCGTATTAAAAGATTATTGGGGGAACGGACTTGGTACAGAACTAATTAATTATTTGATAGACTGGAGTAAGGAACATAAAATAGTTAGAAAGATAAACTTAAGAGTAAGAATTGATAATATTCATGCTATTTCCTTATATGAAAAAATGGGTTTTGTTATGGAGGGTAAGATATCAAGGGAGATGAAAATAGAAGATGAGTTTATTGATGCCCTTCATATGGGGCTTGAAATAGACTAGCTAGCTATGGTAATATAGAAAAATTTTGTATATACTTATTAAGAGGTGTTTTAAATTGAATAATATAAAAAGATATATTATAATTCCATTTGTTGTTGCTCTGGCATCCCAAATTAATTTAGGATTAATGAACAGCGAATTTGTAATTTCTGCCGGTATAATTGTTTTCGTCACATCCTTAGTTTACTATGATAATTTGAACCCGGTACCTTTGGGAGTTATGTCCGGTATTATGGTATACCTATTTAGGGTAACTATGAGGTATATGACCTATGGGAAGGTTGGGAATCTAACGGTAGTATATATGCTAGAGATTTTATTTTACTTATTTTATTCCATGTTTTTTAGCATTCTGGTAAAGAGGAATAAGATGGATAATTTAATAATAATATATGGGTCTATGTTATTTTGTGATTTTTTTGCAAACGTAGTAGAGGGTATTGTAAGGTACTTGCTATTAAAAAGCCCTAATATATACTCTGTATTGCAATCATTATTGCTAGCTAGTATTGTTAGGTCTACTATTATACTCCTAATTATTGGGAGCCTAAGATATTATGCTTCTTTACTAAAAAAAGAAGAACATGAAAGAAGATATAAGAAGCTATTATGGCTTACTTCCCAATTTAAAGCTGAGACTTATTGGATTGAAAAAAATATGGACAGCATTGAGAAAGTAATGAGTCAGTCATATAAACTCTTTGAGGATATTAACAATGATGAGAATAGAAATAGATGGGCAGAAAATGCTTTAAATATTGCTAGGGAAGTACATGAGATAAAAAAGGAAAATGCACTTGTATTACGGGGGATTAAAGAGATAACTGAACATGAATTTGATGATAGAGGAATGTATTATAGTGATATAAATGATATATTGAAAAGATCTATGACATTAGAGGTTAAAAGACAGGAAAAGAATATAGTACTGGACTTTAACTTTGAGAAGGATTTTTATACTTCTAAACACTATTACCTTATGTCCGTGTTAAGAAATCTTATAATGAACAGTATGGATGCAATTAATGTATCTGTTAATCAAGCGCAAATAAGTCTAAGTCACAAGATAAGTGATGGAAATCATATATTTATTGTATGGGATACGGGTTCGGGTATCGATGAAGAAGGATTAGAGCATTTATTTGAACCAGGGTATTCAACAAAGATAAACTACCATACCGGAGAGATTAATAGGGGTCTGGGTTTAAGTATAGTCAAAGACATTGTAGAGAATAAGCTTGGAGGACTTGTAGATGTAAGCTCAAAGATCGATGTAGGAACCAGTTTTAAAATAATGATTCCAAAAGAAATTATAGAGGTGGATAAAGTTGAAAATATACTTAATTGATGATAATTATAGCATAATAAAAATACTGGAAAAGATTATAGAGGATAAGGAGTTGGGTGAGGTCATTGGTAAGGCTTCCAATGGCATTGATGCTATAGAGGATATAAAGCTGTTAAGACCGGATATAGTCTTGGTAGATCTCCTTATGCCGGGGAAAGATGGTATAAGTATGGTTAGAGAATTGAAATCCATCAATCCGGATATTCAATATATAATGATATCTCAAGTATCCTCTAAGGAGATGATTGCAAAGGCATATCAGAGCGGTGTGGAATTCTATATATCTAAACCTATTGATGCTATTGAAGTGGAAACGGTTTTACGAAAGGTAATAGGTGGAATCCAGATGAATAAGAAGTTAGAGACGATTCAGAGCCTTTTTGATAGTGGTTCGGCTATTAATAAGCCTATTAAACAAGAGCCGGATAATGTTGCAGGTATTAAAAGGGTTATGCAAAGGATGGGCATTTTAGGGGAAGTAGGAAGCCAGGACATTATAAGTGCAGTAGAATATCTGATTAAGAATAATTTGAGTATGTCAGATATTACTGTTATTGACCTATGTAGTAAGTTTACTGATAATCCTAAGACCATGGAACAAAGAATAAGGAGAACAGCAACTGCCGGGATGATAAACCTAGCTAATATTGGTATTGAAGATTATATGAATGAGGTCTTTGTTGAATACTCTAATGGTCTCTATAACTTTGAACAACTGAAGATAGAGATGGACTATATAAGAGGAAAAACCAAGAAAAGAGGAAAGGTAAACTTAAAGAAGTTCCTAGAAGGTATATTATATTATAGTGAGAATTAGGCATTAATACCTAATGTTAAGGTGGAGTAAATATTTTGTAAAAAAACATAAAAAAAATTATTATAAAATTTGAAACTTTACGTAGGAATACGATATCCCTGATTTATACTTTATTTATACTAAAGGGGCTAACTTGGATATCGTTTTCATTTGTCCTAAGATTAAGGTGTAGTAGGACAGCTTGAAAATTTTAAAAGTTAGCTGCTAAAAAAATAATAAATTGGAGGCATTTCGATGGAAGGTTTCAGAGAAATTATCGGTCTAATAAACAAGGTTTTATGGGACTACGTACTTATTTTTGCACTTGTTGGAATTGGTCTTTATATGACTGTAAAATTAAAGTTTCCACAATTTACTAGATTATTTCCGGCACTAAAGAAGATGATAGGAGATATAGTTAAGAAGGAAAAGGTTGAAGAAGGAAAGATGAGCCCTTTCCAAGCGCTTTCCACTGCAGTAGCAGCACAGGTAGGGACTGGAAATATAGTAGGTGTTGCAACGGCAATAGCTGCTGGTGGACCGGGAGCAGCCTTTTGGATGATAGTATCAGCATTCTTTGGAATGGCAACTATATTTAGTGAATCTGTACTTGCACAAAAATATAGAGAAACTAAAGATGGTGACTTAGTTGGGGGACCTGCTTACTATATTAAAAATGGTCTTAAATCAAAAGGATTGGCAATATTCTTTTCAGCAACAGCTGTATTAGCACTGGGAGTTGTTGGAATAATGGTTCAATCCAATTCAGTAGCAGGATCAGTTAGTACGGCTTTTAATGTGCCAGTGATAACTGTTACAGTAGGACTTGCAATCGTTGTAGCTTTAATATTAATGGGTGGTATGGGAAGAATAGCATCATTTGCAGAAACAGTAGTGCCAATTATGGCTGGAGCCTATATATTAGGAAGTTTAGTTATAATAGTTATGAACTTTGCTAGCTTCATGCCAGCAATTAAAAATATATTTGTAGGAGCATTTACACCGGGAGCTATCGGTGGTGGAGTTCTAGGAATTACAGTTCAACAAACTATTAGATTTGGTTTAGCCAGAGGATTGTTCTCAAATGAAGCAGGTATGGGTTCAACTCCACACTCACATGCTGTTGCAGATGTAAAGCACCCTGCAGAGCAAGGTTTTACAGCCATGATTGGTGTGTTTATTTCAACATTTTTAATCTGTACTTCAACTGTTATGGTAAATATGGCTTCTGGAGCATATGATCCGAGCGTTGCAGCTTCTGTAATGGTTCAACAAGGTACTGTAATGACTCAAAATAGTTTTGCTTCAGGATTTGGGAATTTTGGAGGAATGTTCTTATCAGTCTGTTTATCATTCTTCTCCTTAACTACAATAGTTGGATGGTATTTCTTTGCAGAATCAAACGTTAAACTTTTAGTAAATGCAAAAGCAGTTACCCTAAACACTTTCAAAGCTGTTGTGTTAATTTCTCTTGTAATTGGAACATTAATTGATGCCACTTTCGTATGGGAATTAGCAGATGCAGCAATGGGTATAATGGCAATTCCTAATATGATAGCACTATTTATATTATCTAAGGATGTAAGAAATATACTTGATGACTATGATGCTAAGGTTAAAGCAGGAAATGTATATTGGGAATATGAATTCCAAGAAGTTGAAGATAAAAAGAGTAAGAAGAGTGGAGTGCTTAAGAAGGGCTTAAGTACTACAATAATTAAATAAATTAATTGATTAATTATACCCCCCCCCGATACCATGTATCGGGGGGGTTCTCTTGTTCATGTGAAACTAAGATATCCAAAATTAATCATAATAACGAGTTTAGATGCCCCACCTCGTTGCAATGGTGTGTAGTAATTGCTATGCAATTACTTCTGATATTTAAACGACAAATAAGAGGAAACTATGTATAATATATTTGTATGCATCTTTTTTACTAGTTTAATTAAAGGAGAAAATTATGGATGATGCTTTAAGTGTAGTTAATAAAATTATATATGAAAACACCTTAATTTCAGGTATCCTTAGTGGTCTTAGAAATAAAGAAATTGAATTTAATAGGGTTGATATTAAGCCGGTTGAGATTAGAAATCAAATCTTATACCAATTTACTTATGATTGCAAGCCTAAGGTAATTCATAA
>CAZIMA010000109.1:0-6010 GCA_964540195.1 uncultured Tissierella sp. | reverse complement strand
TGGTTGAAAAATTCCCTGTAAATGTATTGAACCAATGGACCTACCATGCAAGATTGTATTCTGCAGCAAGTTATATTAAATCCAAGCCTAATATGGATTTAATCCAGCTTGTATCCTTTGGTTGCGGTTTAGATGCCGTAACCACTGATGAAGTACAAGGCATATTAGAAGCCGAAGGAAAGATTTATACCCAAATCAAGATAGATGAGATAACCAATCTGGGTGCTGTAAAGATAAGGCTCAGAAGTTTATTAGCTGCCATCGATCAAAGAAGAGAAGAGGTTATAAGCTATGCCCAATGATATAAAAATTGTTGAGTTTACAAAAGAGATGAAAAAGGATTATACAATCTTGGTGCCGGATATGTTGCCAATACATTTTTCCATGCTTATGAAGGTCTTCAATGGGTATGGATACAAGATGGAAGTCCTAAAAAATGATAGCCAAAATGTAGTCAACGAAGGCCTAAAGTTGGTACACAACGACACATGTTATCCTGCCCTCTTGGTTATTGGCCAGTTTATGGATGCCTTGAAAAGTGGAAAATATGATTTAAATAAAGTAGCCCTTATGATCACTCAAACCGGTGGTGGCTGTAGGGCATCTAACTATATACACCTCTTGAGGAAGGCCTTAAAAAAGGCTGGAATGGACCATATTCCAGTAATATCCTTAAACTCATCTGGATTGGAAAAGAATAGTGGTTTTAAATATACCCTTCCTATGTTGGTGAAGTCAGTGGCAGTAGTGGCATATGGAGACTTGTTGATGCTATTAAATAATCAGGTAAAGCCCTATGAGATAAATAAGGGTGAAAGCCAGGCGCTGGTAAATCTTTGGGTCAATAGATTAGGGAATGACCTAGCCCATAACAAGGGATTTAGCCCCAACAGTATGAAGAGGAATATTCAAGAAATCATAAAATCCTTTGAAAATATAAAAAGAAGCAAGGAAAAGAAGGTTAAGGTAGGAGTAGTAGGAGAAATCTATGTAAAATATTCCTCACTTGGGAATAATGACTTGGAAGACTTCCTCCATGATGAAGACTGTGAGGTCATGGTACCGGGCCTTATGAGCTTTCTAATGTACTGTGTCGAAAACGGAGTAATAGACTCTGCCCTATATGGGGGCAAGTATATAAAGAGTAGGCTCAATAGAATGGTGAACAATTATATGATAAAAATAGAAAACACCATGATCCAAGCCCTTAAAGAAAAATCCCAATTTACAGCCCCAACCGGCTTTAGTCACATAAAGAAACTGGGGGAAAGGGTAATAGGACTTGGAAGCAAAATGGGAGAAGGTTGGCTTCTACCTGCTGAGATTATGGAATTGATCCAGTTGGGATACGAAAATGTAATATGTGCCCAGCCCTTCGGTTGCCTTCCCAACCATATAATTGGAAAGGGCTTGATTAGAAAAATCAAGGGACTCCATGAGGATGCCAACATAGTTCCAATAGACTATGACCCAAGTGCAACAAGAGTAAATCAAGAAAACAGAATAAAGCTGATGCTATCTGTAGCCAAGGAAAATCTCCAAACAGAGATGATGTTAAAGGAACATATGACTTATGCAGAATTAATGGAGAAAAAGCAACTACAGTTAGCAGCAGAAGAATAGTAGTGTGGACAAGGGAACCTTGTCCACTTTTTAAATTTCATTGACAAGGTCTCCGAAATCTGGTACCTTAGATTAGGATTGTCTATTATTAAATTATGGAGGAGATTCAAATTAACAATCAAACGCAAAATGTAAAATTATTAAACTGTGATCCGTCTGCTTTAGGCTTATTTGGTCTTGCGATGGTAACACTAGTAGCATCATCACAAAAATTAGGATTAACGGAAGGAACATCCTTTGTAGTACCTTGGGCTATATTCTTAGGAGGTTTTGCTCAATTATTTGCTTGTATCAATGACTCAAAGAGACAAAATGTTTTTGGCACTACTGCTTTTGGAGGCTATGCTTTTTTCTGGTTTGGAGTAGCTTCATCCTGGATGATAAAGTTAGGAGTATTTGGTGAAGGTATGGCAGCAGCTGTAGACCCTAAACAATTGGGAGTAGCTTTTTTAGGATACTTAATATTCAGTGTATTTATGACTATAGGAGCAGCAGAAACACATAAGGTATTATTTACAATTTTTGTATTTATAGACTTCTTATTTATAGGATTAACTTTAAGTTCCTTTGGAATAATGGAAGAAGCAACTCATAACTTAGCAGCTTATTCAGAGTTGATAATTGGACTTTTATCATTCTACGCTTCTGCTGCAGCAGTATTAAATCCTCATTTTGGAAGGGAATTTTTACCTGTAGGAAAGCCTTTGGGAATCTTTAAGAAAGCAGCATAAATGACAATTGATGGACAAGGTTAAGGAACCTTGTCCATATTATTTTACTAAGCTATATTTACATACTGGTCCAATAAATTCCAAAGACCAAAAAAGTCTTTTTTTGATTGTCTCTTTTCTTTAAGTATAAATTTACAAATGTCGAAAATTAGAATATAATGAATATGCATGTAAAGAATTCGTAAAATGTATGTAAATTATTAATGTTTGTTATTAAAATATCAAAATCTGGTATTTAAACAAGTAGATTAGTGAGGGTGACGAATGGATAATCAAAAATTAATCTCTGAACACAGAACAAAAATAAGAACGGAAGCTATAAACCTTTATTATGGCAACTATCATGCCTTAAGAAATGTTAGCATGGATATTAAGGAATGTGCTATTACAGCCATAATTGGACCATCAGGATGCGGGAAATCATCCCTTCTGCGACTTTTTAACCGTATGAATGACCTAATACCCGGAGTTAGGGTAGAGGGGAAAATTTTGCTTGATGGGGATTCCATCTATGACAAGAATATGGATATTGTTACATTGAAAAAAAGGGTTGGCATGGTTTTTCAAAGACCTAATCCTTTTCCTATGTCCGTATATGATAATATTGCCTTTGGTCCAAAGCACCATGGGATAAAACAAAAGGCTCTTCTTGATGAGATTGTAGAAAAGAACTTAAGACAAGTGGCCTTATGGGATCAAGTTAAGGATAAACTTAAAAATTCTGCCTTTGACCTTGCACCGGGAGAGCAGCAACGTCTATGTATTGCCCGTGCCCTGGCTGTAGAGCCTGAGGTTATATTGATGGATGAATCATGTAGTGCCCTTGATCCGGAATCTACATTAAAGGTTGAAGAGCTAATGGAGGAATTGTCACAAGAATATACGATTCTTATTGTAACCCATAGTATGGAACAGGCCGCAAGGGTATCCCATATGACTGCCTTTATGATGATTGATGATGATAGGGTGGGGACCTTGGTGGAATATGGACCAACGGAAGATATCTTTGCAAGACCTAAGGATAAACGTACCGAGGACTATATTACCGGTAGGTTCGGATAAAAAATAAGAAAAGGAGGAAATCAAGCATTAAACTTATCCCGTTTGAGGATTTAATGTTTAATTTTTGTGAAATTTATGAGGCGAAAAAATGTAAGATGTAGATTATTTAGACAAATAAGAGTATCTTTAAGCTTAGTAGTATTAATCCTTGCTATTAGTATTATGACCGGTTGCAGCCAAACAGCCGGCTCGGGCACAATAGTTGCAGGCTCAACTTCTGTTCAGCCCTATGCTGAGGTCCTAGCTGAAGAATTTATGATTATCAATCCGACTACTCAGATTGATATCCAGGGTGGAGGGTCTTCGGCAGGTATTACTGCAGCCCAGACACAAAGTGCAGATATTGGAATGTCATCCCGTGGATTAAAAGACGAGGAGAAAAGTCTTTGGAATATTGAAATTGCCAGGGATGGATTGGTATTAATAGTGAATCCGGAGAATTCCGTAGATAACCTAACCCTAGACCAGATTCAAGCTATCTATACAGGAGAAATTATTGACTGGAGCCAAGTAGGAGGTTGGGACTCAAAGATTCACTTAATAGCACGTGAAGAAGGGTCCGGTACCAGAAGTGCTTTTACAGAACTGGCAATGGGGGATAAAGAAATAACTCCCAAAGCTATAGTTCAGGATTCCAATGGGTCCGTAATGCAATTAGTTGCAGGTGATCCCAATGCCATAGGCTTTATTTCCTTGGGTTTGGTTAATGATGAAATTAAGGCCTTATACCTAGATGGGGTGGAAGCCACAGCAGCAAATATTATGAATGGAAGTTATGCCTTGTCTAGACCATTTTTATTTGTTACCCATGATGAACCTAGGGGTTTAACTAAGGATTTTATTGATTTTACCCTTTCTTTAGAGGGACAAAAATTATTAAGTGATGAGGGACTTGTTCCCGTAGTAGAGGGGGCCGTAAAATGAGTAATTTTAAGGAAAAATTTTCAGAGCGTATATTTCTCCTCCTAGCCCTTTCGGCTTTGTCGGTATTAGCCCTTATTACAGTCTTTATTTTTATAAAGGGTGTGCCTATTATAGCCAAGGTCGGTATTAAAGACTTTGTTTTTGGGATGAAATGGTCTCCCGGCCAGGGCTATTATGGTATTTTCCCAATGATTGTGGGCTCTATATCAGTTACCCTGGGGGCAGCAATCATAGGAGTTCCGATTGCCATTTGTTGTAGTATTTTTCTTGCAGAGTTTGCTCCTGCAACTCTAAGAAACATATTTAGACCAGCTATTCAATTATTGGCCGGCATACCTTCAGTTGTATACGGCTTTTGGGGAGTATTGTTTATAGTTCCCTTGATACGTGATTATTTGGGAGGACCGGGATTAAGCATATTGGCCGGTTCTATAATCTTGGCTATTATGACCCTTCCAACCATCATAAGTATAACGGAAGTATCAATTCTTGCCCTGCCTCGTCATTATAAAGATGGGGCCCTGGCACTGGGACTGACCCATTGGCAAACCATACGTCACTTGCTTTTACCTGCAGCCAAGTCTGGAATTGTTGCTGCTATTATCTTAGGACTAGGTAGGGCAATTGGTGAAACTATGGCGGTTATCATGGTTGTAGGTAATGCTGTTGCACTTCCTGAATCAATCCTTGATCCTGTTAGAACGTTGACGACGAATATTGGTATAGAGATGGGTTATGCATCCGGCGAACACCAGCAAGCCCTATTCGCTACCGGCATTGTATTGTTTGTTATTATTATGATCATGAATGCAACGGCCCAATATATAACAAGAAAGAAGTGAGGTCACTATGAGAAATAACGCAAAAACTTCCCAAAATATAGCTATAACTTTGATTTGGACGGCTGCCCTTCTTGTCATGGTAGTTCTTTTTTCCATTATTATCTATATACTAATGAAGGGAATACCTATGATCAACTGGCAATTTTTAACCCAGATTCCCCGAAATATGGGTCGTTCCGGTGGTATATCATCTTCCATTGTGGGTACCTTACTTGTAACTGCTGTTGCTGTTATTGTAGCGACACCCTTTGGAATTGGGACGGCTGTATATCTTACAGAGTATACTAGAGAGGGTAGGATCACCCGTATTATCCGCTTTAGTGCAGAATCCCTGGCGGGAATACCATCTATTGTATATGGACTTTTTGGTTTTATCTTCTTTGTAATTTACTTGCAAATGGGATGGTCGATTTTATCCGGCGGATTAACTATGGCTATAATGATTTTACCGACTATTATACGTACAACAGAGGAGGCAATCCGTACTGTGCCTCAGCTTTACCGCGAGGTAGGATTTTCTTTAGGGGCCACTAAGTGGCAATCTATAACCAAGACTGTACTTCCGTCAGCCCTTCCCGGTATAGTTAATGGAGTAATCCTAAGTATAGGTAGGTGTGTAGCAGAGACAGCGGCAGTTATGCTAACAGCCGGCTCAACCTTACGTATGCCAACATCGATTTTTGCTCCAACCAGAACCATGGCAGTCCATTTTTATATACTGGCTAGGGAGGGAATATCCATGGATAATGCCTATGGAACAGCAGCCCTTCTGATTATTCTAATTCTTATTCTTAATGTTGGTTTCAATATGCTGGTCAATAGATTTGT
>CAZIMA010000108.1:0-6103 GCA_964540195.1 uncultured Tissierella sp. | reverse complement strand
ACATAAAAATCCTTAATTACTTCTGTTTTCATAAAATCCCCCTTATTTTTCTAATTCTTTTAAGTTATTAATGACTATATCTTTTTTTATCATAAACAAGCTTCTACTTCTTTCTACAAGACTTTGCTTAAAATCCACAAGTGAAAGATTTACTTTTTCAACCTTTTCTTTCTTGTCTTCTTTAACTTTTAATCTTATCCTATTTACATTTTCATCCCTATCAGTTAGGACTCTAGATGCACCTTCAATATCTCCCATCTGAGCTCTTACATAAGCTTGATATGCAGCATATTTTATTGCTGCTACATCTCCTCCAAAATCCTCCGTGTACAGGTCATATATGGGTTTAAGCCTTAATAAAGCTTGACTAGAAAAATCGTAAATTTCTACTATATTCCGATTTTCTAATGCTTTGGTCATCTTATTAAGGGAAACTTCAAACCCATCAGCAGATTCTCTACTTAATCCTTTCTTTTGACCTTCAGCTTCAAAGCTATTCCAATGAGGATGAATTTCTTCTAATTTAATTTGGGCTTCATTCCACTTCTTATCCATTTCCTCTTTTTTCTTATCAGGGGTTAAAGCTTTATTATCTTTGGCATCCTGATTTTCTTTCCCCTGTTTATCCTCAGTGGTTCCACTAGAACCACCCTTGGATTCTCCATTACTTGATGCTTCTTTTTTTGATTCACTATTTTTACTTGATTGCCCACCATCTTGTCCCTGCTGCTGTCCTTCTTGACTTCTAGCTTTTTTAGCTTCTTCTTTACCGCTAAGTCCTAAGGGAATGTTAAGTGTTAGCTTTTCAATATCTCCTACAATCTTCAAAATATCATCTATACCCTTAGATATTGAGTTTAGGCTTTCAGGCGCTTTATCCTTAGGTTTAATTTTGTTTTGATTGTCTTCTTGTTTACAAGCAACTAATAACAATAGTATAACATATATCAATAGAATTTTTCTTAACTTCATAAGAAATCACCTCTGAATTATTGTATCCAGAGGTGATTTTTTTATGTTTTATGTTTTATGTTTTTAAAGTATTGGGGATAACAACCTAGAAATGGATTCTTTAATTTTTACTATTCTGGACCTTTTAGCATAACTTTCAATCGTAATTTCTTTACAATCCTCTAAGTCTTTATAAAATTGGTCAGTGAGCTTTAGATTAGTTATATCATCATATATAAATGCATTAACCTCAAAATTCAATTTAAAACTTCGTATATCCAAATTTGCTGTCCCTACGGAAGATACAAAATCATCCATAATAAATACTTTGGAATGAAGGAAGCCTTTTTCATAGGTATAAAATTTTACACCTGCGTGAATAAGCTCTCCTATATAACTAAGGCCAGCCCAGTACACGAATAAATGGTCAGGCTTATTTGGTATCATTACCCTTACATCAACTCCGGACAAGCCTGCAGTTTTAATTGCTTCATACATGCTATCATCAGGTATAAAATAAGGAGTCTGGATATAGACCTTATTTCTGGCATTGGTTATCATTTTCATATATCCATCTTTAATACTTGGCCACTTGGAGTCCGGACCACTGGTCACTATCTGTATGCCAACTGAATTATCCAATTTCTCTTCAACCAAGTAACTCTGGCAATTTCCCACAGACCTATTAGTTGCAAATCTCCAGTCTAATAAAAACCTCCATTGAAGGGGGCCTATTGATGAACCAGTTAACTTTATATGAGTATCTCTCCAATAACCAAATTTCTTATTCTTACCCAGATATTCATCCCCTACGTTGAACCCTCCAAGATAAGCTTCCTTACCATCTATAATTACAATTTTTCTATGATTTCTGTAATTTATTCTAACATTGAATTTTGGTATAAATGGGGGGAAAAAAAAACCTACTTCTCCTCCTGCATCTATAAAGGGTTGTAAAAACTTCTTAGTAAGACCCCTACCACCCATTCCATCTACCAGTAGCTTTACTTCAAGACCTTCCCTTGCTTTTTTAGTTAAAGAACCTATTACCTTCTGACCTAAATCATCCTTCTTAAAGATATAGTATTCCATATGAATAAATCTTTCAGCTTTTTCTATGCTTTCTAAAAGAGCTTTGAACTTCTCCTCCCCTGTTAAAAAAAGTTCTACAGTATTGTCCTGTGTAAAATAGGACTTACTACTTAATAAGAGCAACTTTATTAGGTCTACATAACTATAGAAGTTTGGATCCTTATAATTGAATTCACCCTTATTAATTTGTTTTTCCTGGACTTCTGCTATATCAGAAAAACACCGATTGTCATCCTTCTTAGTTTGAAACATCCTGGACTTTGATAAATCCTGTCCAAGGAATAGGTATAGTATAAAACCAATACCAGGTAGGAACATGAGCACCATTAGCCACAACCAGGTAGAAGTAGGGTTTCTTCTTTCAAAAAACACTAGGAGAATCCCCAAGAGAATATTTATCCATATTAAATTTTTAAATATCCATGTATAGCTTTCTACTAGGGAGCTCATAATTTCCTCCTTCTTTTGTTTTAACTATTCCTCTTTGATTTATATCTTAGATTTGCATCCAGTATTCTTTTCCTAATTCTATAGTTAATAGGTGTTACCTCAATTAATTCGTCATCCTCGATAAACTCTAGTGCTTCTTCTAAAGACATAATTCTTGGTGGTGAAAGTTTTAATGCATCGTCTGAACCGGATGCCCTTACATTTGATTGAGCCTTCTTCTTAGTTACATTTACCTCGATATCCAATCCTTTAGGGTTAGATCCGATTACCATTCCTAAATAAACTGAAACTCCAGCACCTACGAAAAGTATTCCTCTTTCCTGTGCTGAATGAAGTCCATAGGTAGTAGTTTCTCCGGTTTCATATGCTATTAAAGAGCCTTCTTTTCTAGTTGGTATATCTCCCTTATATGGTGCATAACCATCGAATATGGAGTTCATAATACCATTACCTTTTGTATCCGTTAAGAATTCTGACCTATACCCTATTAGTCCTCTGGCAGGAATGGAAAATATAATCCTAGTGTATCCACCATTAGCTTCTGACATACTAACCAGTTCACCTTTTCTTTGGCCAAGTTTATCTATTACGGTTCCAATGAAGTCAGTAGACACATCAATAGTTACCTTTTCTATTGGCTCTAGCTTAGCTCCATCCTCACCATACTTAAATAGAACCTCAGGTTTAGAGATCTGGAATTCATAGCCTTCTCTACGCATATTTTCAATTAATACAGATAAGTGAAGCTCTCCTCTTCCGGAAACCTTAAATGCATCTGTAGACTCAGTATCTTCGACTCTTAAGGACACATCTGTTTGAAGCTCCCTATATAATCTGTTTCTAATCTGTCTCGACGTTATAAACTTCCCTTCTCGACCAGCAAATGGACTATTATTTACTGAAAAAGTCATTGCAAGTGTAGGTTCTGATATCTTAACAAAAGGGAGTGCTTCAGGTGCATCTATAGGACAAATAGTATCACCTATATTGATATCCTCAACTCCTGTAACAGCTATTATGCTACCTACAGTTGCTGATTCAACCTCTACCCTATTTAAGCCTTCAAATTCATAAAGCTTACTTATTTTAACCTTCTTCTGTTTTTCAGGATATAAATAGTTTACAATAATTGCATCTTGGTTTGCCCTAATAGAACCCCTATCTATTTTACCAATACCAATTCTACCAACATAGTCATTATAGTCTATGGTTGATATCAGTACCTGCAGGGGGGCCTCTCCATCACCTTCCGGAGCAGGTGTATATTCTAATATGGTTTCGAATAATGTATCCATTGAATCAGTTAGTTTATCTGCGTCAAGGCTAGAAACTCCCATTTTAGCTGATGTAAATACGAATGGACAGTCAAGCTGTTCTTCATCTGCACCCAATTCTATAAATAAGTCTAATATTTCATCTATAACTTCCTCAGGTCTTGCTTCAGGCCTATCTATTTTATTTATGGCTACTATAACCGGAAGTTTTAGCTCCAAAGCATTTTTTAAAACGAACTTTGTTTGAGGCATAGGTCCTTCAAAAGCATCTACAAGCAAAACAACTCCATTTACCATCTTTAATACACGCTCTACCTCACCACCGAAGTCAGCATGGCCTGGAGTATCTATAATATTTATTTTTGTCCCTTTATAGTCAACTGAGGTATTCTTGGATAATATAGTTATTCCACGTTCCTTTTCGATATCATTTGAGTCCATTACCCTATCTTCTACTACTTGATTGGTTCTAAAGGTGCCCGATTGCTTTAACAGTGCATCTACTAAAGTAGTCTTACCATGGTCAACATGGGCTATTATAGCAATATTTCTTAAATCATCTCTTTTAATATTCATTAAACATATCCCTTCTTATTTAAGTTCCGAAAGAAATTGCAGTTCAATTTCTCTATACCACTGCAAGGTGGTATCCTCGTTTATTGTACAAATTTGTCATTAACTTAATTATTCTATCATACTTTTAGCCAAATACAAAATAAATATTTAAGTATCCATTGCATCAAAAAAGGCAATCATTGGATCGCCTTCATATATTCTATATTATCCTATTCCAATAAACATATACTTATCAATGTTTGAGATTATTTTTAAACCGAATGTAATTAAGATTACCAATATGGAACCTACTAACAAATATGTTTTACAGAAACAACCCTATTCTTTTCAACATGAAACTCATCCGATAGGCCATTTACTAATACTAGACCTCTACCCCAAGTTTTTAAATCCTTTGGATCATATGAACACATATCATAGTCTATTCCATTTCCTTCATCACCAACCTCGATAATCAGTTTATTATCTAACATTTCCAGTTTTAAAGTAACACACTTTGACACTACACATTTATTCCCATGTAATGCTCCATTTACTATGAGTTCATTTAATATGACTTTTATATCAAACATAATCTCCTTATCGCTAATTATATCCCCTAAATGATTTAGGGTTCTATCAATAAAGTTTTTTATAGTATCTAAATCACTACAAACGGTACCTTCGTATAAATAATCCATATAAATCACATCCATTTAAGTATTGTTAGAAATCCCATATCTGATATTTTGATTTTACCCAGCTTAATGCTTTATTAATCTATTAGAAGATTAATATTTAATTGTTTTATTGGTTAATATATCTTAATTTTGGGTAATATTAACTTAGGTCATTAAGAAAGGAGAATGAATATGGATAGATATGTATGCGACCCATGTGGATATGTTTATGATCCTGCAGAAGGAGATCCAGATGGAGGGATAGAACCAGGTACAGCTTTTGAAAGTATTCCTGAAGATTGGGTTTGTCCTGTTTGTGGGGCATCTAAAGATCAATTTTCAAAAGAATAATAGTAGTACTCATACATAAAGACCAGTTATTACTGGTCTTTAGTTATGCCTAAAATAGGTTCAAAAATACCCCAAACGGTATCGACATTTATTTTCTTTTCCGAAGAAAACGGAATCACAAGATTTATATCCTTTATTTCCAGTTTTTCTCGAATAATCTTTATATTCTTCTGCCAGTTCCCTTTAGAAATCTTATCTGCCTTGGTAGCAATTACTAGGCCTCTATAGCCAAAGGATTTTATCCAGTTATACATCATAACATCCTGAGATGTAGGCTCATGGCGTATATCCACTATCAATACTACTTCTTTTAAATTTTCTCTATTTCTTAGGTACTTCTCTATTATATCTCCCCATTTTTTTCTTTCAACCATGGAAACCTGTGCATATCCATAGCCTGGTAGGTCCACTAGCCTAAACTGGTCATTTATAATATAGAAGTTAATGGTCCTAGTCTTGCCTGGTTTTCCGCTTGTCCTAGCTAAGTTTACTCTATTTATTACAGAGTTAATAAAGGATGACTTACCCACATTAGACCTACCGGCAAATGCTATTTCCGGTAGGTCATCTTGTGGATATTGTTTTGGGAGTGCTGCTATAGCTTGTATATCCGACTTAATTATCTTCATTATTTTTTTCCTCAGTTACAAGTGCATGTTCAAGTACTTCGTCCAAGTTCTTTACCATTACAAACTCCATTTTCTTTTTCACTCTGTCAGGTATATCATCTAAGTCCTTAGTATTTTCATA
>CAZIMA010000107.1:0-6245 GCA_964540195.1 uncultured Tissierella sp. | reverse complement strand
AATCCAAACTATGGAATACAACTCCTGAAATCGCAATGCAATTAGGAATAATGGAACAACTCCATTTAAAGCCCACAGATTATCTAACCAGAGGTCAGATGGCAGCTATGATAGTAAACGCTCTTAATTTAACTTTAAAGGGCAGCCCCATTACCTTAGGAGAAAAACTAAATCTTGTAATCTAGACCCTTAGGGCTTTGCAATTTTAAAAATCCAAGAGAGGAGAATATATTATGAAGATAACATATGCAGGTCACTCTGCTTTTATTTTGGAGGAAGGGGATTTCAAGGCAATAATCGACCCATTTATATCCGATAATCCCTTAACTACCCTTAGACCTGAAGACATAACTGAATTAACCCATATTTTTGTAACCCATGGCCATAGTGATCATCTGGGAGATACAGAATATATAGCAAAAGCCAACAACACCCTCATTATATCCAATGCTGAAATCTCTAATTATCTAGCAACCAAGGGATTGAAAGTGCACTCCATGCATATTGGCGGGAGACATACATTTGATTTTGGAAAGGTTAAGCTTACTCCTGCTCTTCACGGCTCTGCTATCTCAACAAAAAACGGTACTATAGATGGTGGTAATCCATGTGGATTTGTAATCGAAGTAAATGGTAAGAAGGTATATCATCTAGGCGATACAGGCCTTACAATGGATATGAAGCTATTAGAGTCCGAAAATATCGATGTAGCACTGGTGCCTATTGGTGGTAATTACACTATGGATATAGATGATGCAATAAAGGCAGTGGAATTCATAAATCCAAAGATTGCAATCCCTATGCATTATGATACCTTCCCTCTAATTAAGGCCGATCCAGTTGAATTTGCTAATAAAAACAAAACCTGTGAAACCGTCATTTTGAAATCCGGAGAGGTTTATGTATTTTAATGTCTTAGTTCTGAAAAATTGTAAACATACCCTGTATTCCTAAGAATAGCAATATAGGGTATGTTTTTGTATGTAATTCACTCTAATATTATTACATTCATCTATATTATCAACTTTTATTATAAAAATGTTTAATTTAACTTAAATCTCCTTATATACTATACTAATTAAAGTATTTGATATTAATTAACTATCACTAGGAGGAATAAAATGTTTAAAAAGATTACACTTATGCTTTTATCTTTAATGCTTCTATTAACAGTAACAGCATGCCAAACAAAAGTTGAAGACGTACCAGCAGTAAAAGCTACTGATAAAAAACCATCTGAAGTAGCAGAAACACAAAATTATAAAATTGGTATTGTAACCCCTACTCTTTCTGTATCTGAAGATGAGTTCAGAGCAGGTGCGGAAATGGTAGAGAAATATCCTGACATAATTAAACATATAACATTGCCAGAAAACTTCAATGTAGAGCTTGAAACCGGAATATCTCAAATCCTAAGCCTTGCAGATGATCCTGAAATGAAAGCTATCATAGTTAACTCAGGGCAATCAGGTTTACTTCCTGCATTTGAAAAAATTCAAGAGAAAAGACCTGACATCTTAACTATTGCAACAATGATGGATGAACCTGAATTAATGGAAAAGTACATAGATATTAATTTTTCTACAGACTGGGTAAGACGAGGCGAAACTATACCTACTAAAGCCAAAGAAATGGGAGCAACTACTTTTATACATTACTCTTTCCCAACACACCTGGCTAAGGAAACTGTAGCTGCAAGAAAAGAAGCTATGGAAAAAACATGTGCTGAACTTGGACTTGAGTTTGTAGAAGTTATAACTCCAGATCCACAAACAGGAGATGGACCAGCAGCCATGCAACAATTTTTAAGAGAAGATATTCCCCGCCAAATTGAGAAATATGGTGCAGATACTAATATTTTTGGTTCAAATTGTCCAATGTATGATGTGATTTTAGATGAAGCTTTAAAAGAAAAGTTCATAGTTGCAGAGCAATGCTGCCCTACACCTACTCAAGCATATCCAACTGTAATGAACCTTGAGATTAGCCAAGAAGACTTAGGTAATTATGATAAAATAAATGCTATGATTAAAGAAAAATCCGCAGAGGCTGGAATGACTGGTAGATTATCAGGATGGGCAATGCCTTCATCACTTTATGTACCAAAATTTGAAATAGAACTAGCAAAATATATCATCGAAAACAACATAGAAGTTAATGAAGAAATCTTGAATAAAGATTTTCTTGATAACTTCTCAGAAGAAGTTATGGGCTCAAGAGCAGATTTCCAACCTTTAAATGGTGATTCAAGCAATTACTTTATGTTAATATTGGAATCTATTTACTACTAGAAAGCATGCAGGATAGGACCTATCCTGCATGTTTTAACTTTATATGGAGGATTAAATATGGCGTATATTATTAGAGCCGAAAATATAACAAAAAAATTCAACGAGACCTTGGCACTAAACCATGTAAATTTTAATCTAAAGAAAGGAGAAATTCATGGGTTAGTTGGAGCTAACGGTTCAGGTAAGAGTACCCTAATGAATATCTTATTTGGAACTAAGCATATTAGAGAAACGGGTGGATATGAAGGAAAAATTTACATAGATGATAAAGAGGTAGCCATAAAAAATACAAATGATGCTATGAGTAGAGGAATTGGCATGGTTCATCAAGAACTAGCACTGTTGTCCGAATTAGATATTAGCAGCAATATTAAGATTAACAGAGAAAACATCCTTTTAAACAACAGATTTTTAGGAGAATATGCTATTGTCGATAAGAAGAGTAATGATTCAGATGCAACACTTGCCTTGTCTAGAGTAGGCATAGACATTGATATACAAACCAAGGTTCGAGACATATCTACTAATTTAAAGCAATTTATAGAGATAGCTAGAGAAATAGACAAGAATGAAATCAAAGTACTTATACTAGACGAGCCTACATCCTCTTTAAATATTGAGGAAACAAATCAACTGTTAAAACAACTTAGAAAACTTGCTGATGATGGTATGGCCATTATATTCATTTCTCATAGACTTGAGGAAATTAGCTCTATATGTGATCGTGTAACAATATTAAGAGATGGAGAGGTTGTAATTACCAAGAATTCTTCTAATTTAACTATTAAGGAAATGGCTCTTAATATGATTGGACAGGATGTAATCCAAACTCAAAAAACAAGCAATAAAACCTCCAATAATACCATTCTATCCTTTAATAATGTAGAGGTTAGAAATGGTGGAAAGAGCTATAATAATCTTACCTTAGACATAAAAGAAGGTGAAATACTTGGTATTACAGGCCTAGCTGGCCATGGACAAGAATTATTCGGATATGGATTGATGGGTTTATACCAAATGAAAGGCGAGGTAGTTTATAAGAACAAAAATATCCCTTCAGGCTATCCAGAAAAGTTTATCAATAAAGGTTTATATCTTCTTCCCGATGATCGTAAGGAAATGAGTTTAATGCTAAATAAAAGCATTTGGGAAAACATGGTTTTTGAAACTTATGATAGACAAAAAATATTTATAAAATATCCTACACTTGGTAAACTGTCCCCTCTAAATTATAATAGCATAACAAGATATGCTGAAAATATGGTTAATAAGCTAAATATTAAAATTAATAATTTAAACCAGAAGGTGAGTGAACTAAGTGGCGGAAATCAACAAAAGGTATGTATAGGTCGTGCAATTACAATGAGACCAGAAATATTATTTGTTGGCGAGCCTACTAGAGGAATTGATATATATTCGAAGGAAGTTATACTAGATATGCTTTTAAAGTTAAATGAAGAAAAGAATACTACTATTGTAATATCCTCTGGAGAGATTTCTGAATTAAAAAGAGTCTGTGACAGAATAGTCATTATGTATGAAAATAATGTATTTGAAATCTTCAGTGATGGATTTGATTCCGAAGAATTTAGCTTAGCCATATCAGGAAGGAGACCTTAAATATGTCTAAAGTAAGAATAAAAGTTGATTTTCCACAATTGATTATAATTATATATTTAATAATACTTGCTATAAGTCTTAAAGCAACTGGAATATCATATTTTGATATGATAAATGAATCATTAGTAAAGTGGGTAATGAATGGGGTATTAGTATTATCTCTATTACCCATGATGAATGCAGGAGCAGGAAGAAACTTTGGATTGACAATAGGTATATCTGCAGGTTTACTTGGGATGTGTATCGCTTTAGAATTTAGATTAGAAAGCTGGCTAGGATTCATTGTTTCAACCATAGTAAGTAGCATAATAGCTGTGATTTTTGGTTTTCTATATTCAATCATACTAAATAGGTTAAAAGGAAACGAAGAAGTTGTAGGTACTTTTGCAGGTTTTTCTTTTATTCCTATAATGAATTTCTTCTGGTCTCTTGCCCCCTTTAAAAATAGACAAATGTTATATCCTGTAGGAGGACAAGGCCTAAGACCAAAAATAAATCTAGAGAATTATTTTGGCGGAATATTAGATAATTTCTTGAAAATAAATATAGGAAAATTAATTATCCCTTTTGGGCTTATTATGTTTTTTCTTATACTATGCTTAGTTGTTTATTTATTTCAAAGATCTAGATTAGGACTTGCTATGGTTGCTATGGCTGAAAACGAGGTATTTGCAAAGCTATCTGGTATTAGCATCAATAGATATAGGGCATATGCCATTATATTTTCAACTGTTTTAGCTTCAATTGGTATAATAGTTTATTCACAATCTTATGGGTTTGTTCATTTATATGATGGTCCATTTATGATGGCATTCCCTGCTGTTTCATCAATTCTTATAGGAGGAGCATCAAAGAATAAAGCTACAGTTTTTCATGCTTTACTGGGTACATATCTCTACCAGACAACGTTTTTACTATCAGTACCGGTTGCTAATGAATTGCTTATACCTGAAATGTCAGAGGTTATCAGAATGATAGTTACTAATGGCATCATCTTATATGCATTCCTGTACGAAGGGAGGAAGAGCAAAAATGAAAAGAATTAAAGAATATTACATTCCTGTATTTTTCCTAATAGCTTCCCTATTGGGAATCTTGGCATCTAGCGTAAGCACTAACTTCATTCTTGGGGAACTGTATTCACGTTTTATTAGAAATATAGTATTTCTACTTGCGCTTATATTTCCTATCATGTCTGGAATGGGTATAAATTTCTCAATAACTATAGGAGCAATAGTGGCACAGATGTCCATGATCTTTATACTCGATATGCATCTTTCCCCTATTCTTGGATTTTCAACTGCAATTGTTATAAGTATAGTTTTTTCTATTATATTTGGTAACTTAATAGGAAGTATTTTAAACAAAGCTAAGGGAAAAGAAATGATAGCAAGTATGGTAATAGGATTTCTAGGCAATAGTATATATCAATTAGTATTTATGGTAGGTTATGGTACTATTATTAAGCCTTTAAATCCAAATATATTAATCATTAGAGGAGTTGGTGTCAAGAGCATGCTTGACCTTGGAGCACTAAAAAAGCTCTTTGATGGACTTCTTCCTTTTACAATAGGAAACGTTGAAGGCTCACTTGTTCCTATTATCTTAGTAATTATCATAGGCTTTATAGTACATATAATTTCTAAATCAAAAGTAGGTTATCATATGAGAGCTGTTGGGGAAAACATGATTGTATCCGAAAAATTAGGCATAGATGTGGATAAAACAAGAAAAAGGTCAATAGTCATCTCAACTATACTTGCTTCAATGGCACAGCTACTGTTCATCCAAAATCTAGGTGTTTTAAATGTTTATACAGCCCATTTGAATTTGGACATATTCTCAGCTGCTGCATTATTGGCTGGAGGGGCTACCTTCAGAAAGGCTAATATTAGAAATGCCTTACTTGGAATATTTTTATTCCATACTCTATTTATAGTTTCTCCATTGGCTGGGCAGAATATGTTTAAAAATCCAGCTTTAGGAGAGTATTTTAGATCCTTTATAGCTTATGGAACAATAGTATTTGCTTTGATGGTAAACTTGAAAGTTTCTAAAGAATCTTAGTGCTACAAAATAAGCTCTGACAATAATTAAATTATTATCAGAGCTTATTTTTTTAAAGCATCTCTAGGAAGGCACCAACTCTTGTATTGATTTGGCCCATCTCTAGCTTCGAATAGTCCGTTTCAAGATATAGATATGGTTTACCCTTATCTTCTTGTACTAGCCTCTTTACCCTTGTAGTTTCCACATTGAATGTATGGCAAGCTTGAAGCACAACTTCTATAACTCCATCTATTTGATATTCATCTATCAACTCATCAAGAGCCT
>CAZIMA010000106.1:0-6300 GCA_964540195.1 uncultured Tissierella sp. | reverse complement strand
ATAGTTAGTGAAGACATTAATATTAGTCATGAGGGGTTCACGCTGGGACCCTTACTTTAGCTTGACATAAGGTCCTAAAAGTAATAAAATAATGGTATGTGTAACCATACAATATTAAATAACATTTAAGCTGAAGCTTGTCTTTGGCTTATCCTTTATTAGAATGAGATGCACTATGGAACTTTGAAAATTTAATAAGATGGAGGTGTTTAGTTATTGAACAATTAATTTTTATAATTCTAGGCTTAATTATTGGAATTATCGCTGGTTATTTTATAAGAAAACATATTAGCGAAGGGAAAATAAACAATGCTGAAGAGTTAGCAAAGAAGATTGAAGAAGATGCGGTAAGAGATGGTGAAGCACGAAAGAAAGAGCTCTTGCTGGAAGCAAAAGAAGAGATTCACAAGTCAAGAAATGAAGTTGAAAGAGAAATAAGAGAACGTAGAAATGAAGTTCAAAAGATGGAAAGAAGGGTTCTTCATAAGGAAGAAAACCTAGATAAAAAATCAGAATCCATCGAGAAAAAGGAAGAGCAGTTAAATAAAAAAAGTAAGTTTTTAGATGAAAAAGAAGAATCCATAAATGAACTTTATGAGAAACAAACTTTGGAGTTAGAAAGACTATCAGGTTTAACTTCAGAGCAGGCTAAGGAATTGTTATTGAATGATATTAAAAAGGAAATAACACATGAATCTGCAATCATGATTAAAGATATGGAATCTAAGGCTAAAGAAGAGGCAGAGAAAAAAGCTAGAGAGATAATAACTACTGCTATTCAAAGATGTGCTGCAGACCATGTTGCAGAAAGCACCGTTACAGTTGTTACATTACCTAATGATGAAATGAAGGGTAGAATAATTGGACGTGAAGGTAGAAATATTAGAACCTTAGAGACACTAACAGGAATTGATTTGATAATTGATGATACTCCTGAAGCGGTAGTATTATCGGGCTTTGACCCTATTCGTAGGGAAGTTGCTAGAATAGCATTGGAAAAACTAATAATTGATGGAAGAATCCATCCTGCTAGAATAGAAGAAATGGTTGAAAAAGCCAAGAAAGAAGTAGATAATATAATCCGCGAAGAAGGAGAACAAGCTGCTTTTGACACGGGAGTTCATGGACTTCACCCTGAAATTATAAAGCTTTTAGGTAGACTTAAATATAGAACAAGCTATGGTCAAAACGTCTTAAAGCATTCCATGGAAGTTTCACATCTTGCAGGGATAATGGCTGCTGAATTGGGTGCGGATGTTAAAATAGCTAAGAGGGCTGGGTTGTTACATGATCTAGGAAAAGCTGTTGATCATGAATTAGAAGGACCTCACGTTGATATAGGAGCTGAACTTGCAAGGAAATATAAAGAATCTAAGGAAGTTATTCACGGAATATCTGCCCATCACGGGGATATTGAACCAGAAACTATAGAAGCGGTTATAATTCAAGCTGCAGATGCTATATCAGCAGCAAGACCAGGCGCAAGAAGAGAGAGTCTTGAAAACTATATAAGACGTCTGGAAAAACTTGAAGATATCGCAAACTCCTTTGAGGGAGTTGAGAGATCTTTTGCAATACAAGCTGGACGAGAAATTAGAATTATGGTTAAACCGGAAGAAATTGGTGAAAGTCAAATTGTTCATACTGCCAGGGATATAGTTAAGAAGATAGAATCAGAACTAGACTATCCAGGTCAGATAAAGGTTAATGTAATTCGAGAAACTCGTGCTATTGAGTATGCCAAATAATGAGATAAAGAATTTATAACTATCTCCTTATTATGGATTGATATATTTAAACATAGAGGGGGGCTATATTAATGGATATATTAAAGGTGTCATCAAAGTCACAGCCAAATTCAGTTGCAGGTGCTTTAGCGGGAGTTTTGAGAGAAAATGGTTCTGCTGAGATTCAAGCCATAGGTGCAGGTGCCTTAAATCAAGCTGTTAAGGCTGTAGCTATAGCAAGAGGGTTTGTAGCACCAAGTGGTATTGATTTAGTATGTATTCCGGCATTTACTGATATAGTAATTGATGGTGAAGAGAGAACTGCAATAAAGTTAATAATTGAACCAAGATAAACCTGCCATATGGCAGGTTTTTTTTACAATAAGGAGGAGCGGATGAAATTTGATATGCATACTCACACTATATACTCTGATGGACTTATGTCCCCTAAAGACCTTGTGGACCTAGGGATAAAAGTTGGACTTAATGGACTTGCTATAACAGACCATGATGAAGTTGAGGGAATATATGAGGCTATAGGTCAAAGCAAAAACTATAAAGACTTTTATGTAATACCGGGAATAGAATTTGGTTGCAATATGAACGATGAAGAAGTCCATATACTCGGTTATTTTATTGATTACAAGGATAAAGACCTTCTGAGTCTTTTAAAGAAGCTGCATGAATCCAGATTCACAAGAGCTCTTAGGATTTTGGAAAAATTAAAGGGTTTAGATATGGAAATAAGTATGGAGGATGTGTTGAAGCATACTGACGAAAGAAATATAGGTAGGCCCCATATCGGAAGGGCAATGATAGAAAAGAATTATGTAATGGATTTAGAAGAAGCCTTTGATAAATACTTGAATAGAGGGAAGCTAGCTTACGTAGAAAGATATCAATTGGAGATAGACGAAACCATATCTTTGATATCTAAGATAAAAGGTATTTCTATATTGGCACATCCGGGCCTGCTAGAGGATAGAGCCATTATAGACTATTGTATTAATAAGGGAATTAAAGGGATAGAAGCCTATCACTCTAAACATAATGATATAGATGAGAAGGAATTTGTGAAGCTTGCTAAGGCCAATAATTTAATTATAACCGGTGGCTCGGATTTTCATGGAGATAGGGGAGTGCTAGGGGATCCCTATATAGATATAGATACAATCCCTGAAATGAAAAGGAGGCTTTTGGATGTATAAAGGTGAAAGACAGCGGCAATTTCCAACGACTTTAAGCACTACCAGCTTCGTTAAGATGTATATATTACACCTATTAACTGAAAAAAACTATTATGGCAATAGGATCAAGGATGAGATATCCAGAAGGTTAAACGGTAAGTGGAGCCCCTCGTATGGAATGATTTATCCCATGTTAAGACAGTTGGAAGAAGAAGGGTATATAGAGGGATGGTGGGAAGAGCCCAATAAGAGATCCATAAGAAGATATAAAATAACCGATAGTGGTATAGATCATTATAGGGTTATTAAACTTCAAAATAAAGAATCTATAAATGATTCCATGCTTATACTGAGAAATATATTAAAAGATATATATAACGAAGTGTAAAAGTTTCTGATTCGCGTAGCTGCGCATAAAAAAATATAAGATAAAGGAGATGAATGATATGATTTTGTCAAAGAAGGGGTTGGCTATTGAACCATCCGTAACACTTGAGATTTCTGCCAAGGCTAAGGCTCTTAAGGATAAAGGCATTGATGTAATAAGTTTTAGTGTAGGTGAGCCTGATTTTAATACACCGGAGAACATAAGAAGAGAGGGTGTTAGGGCTATTGAAGAAGGATTGACTAAATACACACCTGCATCAGGAATTCCGGAATTGAAAAAGGCCTTTTGTGACAAGCTTAAAAGGGATAACAATCTAACATACTCTCCTGAAAACATTTTGATATCCAGTGGAGGAAAACATTCTATTTATAATGCATTTATGGCCATTTTAAACCCTGGAGATGAAGTTGTAATAGGAGTTCCTTATTGGGTAAGTTATCCGGAAATTGTAAGATTGGCGGGTGGAGTGCCTGTATTTATTGAAACTAAAGAAGAGGAAGATTTTAAATTCGGCGTAAGAGAATTGGAAATGGTTAAGACAGATAAAACGAAAGCTATTATAATCAATTCTCCTAGCAATCCAAATGGGTCTATTTATACTGAAGATGAGCTTAGAGAAATTGCTAAATGGGCTGTAGAAAATAATATATTCGTTCTATCGGATGAGTTATATGAGAAGTTAATATATGATGGTTATAATCATGTTAGCATTGCATCCTTTGATGATAAGATAAAGGATTTAACTATACTTATAAATGGTATGTCAAAAGCCTATGCTATGACCGGGTGGAGGATAGGGTTTACTGCTGCCCATAAGGATATTATAAAAATTATGAGTAATATACAAAGTCATACAACTTCAAATCCAACTTCAATTTCTCAATATGCCAGTGTGGTAGGTTTAAATGATGATCAAACTAGTATAGATGAAATGAAGAAAGAATTTGATAAGAGAAGAATTTATATGTATGAAACTATAAACTCCATAAAAGGCTTGAGTTGCAGAAGACCCAAGGGTGCCTTTTATATAATGATAAATATCTCCGGACTAAAAGGAAGAACTATAAAAGGGGTAGAATTAAATAACTCTTTGGATGTTGCTAATCTATTATTGGAAAAAGGCAATGTAGCTGTTATACCGGGAATAGGTTTTGGAGATGACAATTATATAAGATTATCCTATGCAACATCAATGGAAAACATTAAAGAAGGTCTAAAGAGAATCAAAGAAGTGGTAGAAGAATAATATTCGCCCATAAGTTTACATAATAACGTTATGTAAACTTATGGGTTTAAATAAATCGGATTATTTTGTTCCTTGATAAAAAACAGCTTCTCAGAATCCCTTGTAATAAGACTTTGCTTAGCTGTGGGACCAAGTCTGTGGAAAGAAGCACAAAATTAATTACAGACGATTCTGGGGCCTTGGTTGGGATTTCTAAAGAAAATCAGCAAAGTGTATGGATGGTAAATGAAAAATAGTGTATAATAGAGCTAGTGAAAAATATTTAGAAAATTCGTCTTGTTTGGAAGTGAAAAATAGACAAATTAACCTAAATATTTTTAAAAAATATATCATTAGTCACAAAATTACTATTTTGTGACTAATGATATCAATAAAGAGGTGAAAAATGAAAGAAATACCGCTAATTTTGGAGGATTTTCTGAACTATATGGAGACCATCAAAGGGGCCTCTCCCAACACAGTTAAGGAGTATTATTTTGATTTAAGGACTTTCTTTAGGTTTATGAAAAAGAGGTTTAGATTACTTGCTGATAATGATGTGGAATTCGAAGAAATACCTATTGTAGATATTGATTTGGATTTTGTTAAAAGAATTAAGATTCAAGATTTACACGCTTACATATCCTATGTAGATAAAACTCGTGATAATGGAAACCGTGCTAAGTCTCGTAAGGTTTCTTCTATTAAGTCCTTTTTCAATTACCTCTATCTAAGGGTTAACTTAGTAGACACTAATCCTGCAGAAGGTTTGGAGTCTCCTAAATCAGAAAGTCGACATCCCTCCTACCTAACCTTAGATGAAGCTGAAGAACTATTAAATGTAATCCAGGAGAATAAAATCGATGAATATAGGATTAGGGACTATGCTATTATAATGCTATTCTTAAACTGTGGTTTAAGACTTTCTGAACTTGCAAACATTGATCTAGATAGTATTAAGGATATGGACACCCTCTCCATCATCGGTAAAGGTAATAAAGAGCGTACAGTATTCCTAAATGAGTCTTGTATAGAGGCAATAAATAATTATTTAGCCATCAGGCCCATAGATGCCAAGGATAAAAAGGCATTATTTATTAGTAAGAGAAAAAATAGGATGAGTAACCGGGCCATCCAGCATATGATAGATCGTTATTTGGAAAAGGCCGGTTTAGATACATCCATCTACTCTACTCATAAATTAAGGCATACAGCAGCTACTTTAATGTATAAGTACGGGAATGTCGATATAAGAGCACTCCAGGAGATTCTAGGCCACTCTTCCGTATCAACAACCCAAATTTATACCCATATTGATAACGAACGTTTAAGAAGCGCAGTTAAGAGCAACCCCCTTGCCAATAGAAAGTCCAA
Organism: uncultured Tissierella sp.; assembly: GCA_964540195.1. Classification (GTDB taxonomy): domain Bacteria; phylum Bacillota; class Clostridia; order Tissierellales; family Tissierellaceae; genus Tissierella_B. The sequence continues at coordinate 399 of CAZIMA010000106.1, read as the reverse complement.
AAAAGCTGAAGACTAATTCTTCAGCTTTTTCTTCTAATCCTATTATTCGTAAATCGGAATCTTAATAGTGTCCCCTGCAACTATGAAACTTTGGTCCATTTCATTTAGCATCTTTATATCATAGACCATCCTTCGAACATCATAGTCCTTAGGCATATGCTTAAGGGATATATTCCACAAGTTATCTCCTTTAAGGACATAGTATTCTTTAAAATTTTGTATTTGAATACTACTATGAGCCTTTGAATAGGTAAATATCATGTTTATCATCAATGCTGTCAATATAAAAATTACTGTTATAAATAAAAAGAACCTCCTACCATCTACTATAACGTATTTTTTACTTTTCATATAGCACCTCGCACGTTTGTTCTAAACAATTGTTCTATCACTATTGTA
>CAZIMA010000105.1:972-6305 GCA_964540195.1 uncultured Tissierella sp. | reverse complement strand
TTATGGCATCGAATTGGCATACATCAAAACATGTTCCACATCCTAGACATCCATAAGAACAAGATTTTTGTCCGTCCGATAGTCTACTTGATATTCTGCAATCTTGAATTCCCTCATATCTATATTTGTCCTTTGCCTTGTCACAATCTCCTTGGCAAAGTACAACTGCAATTTCTTTTTCCATTACTTCAGAATTAAGGCCTAGAATTTCTGCTATATGGTCTGTAACTTTCTGTCCACCGATAGGACAAGCATTGACTGGCGCCTTTCCTTCAGCAAGAGCTGTAGCAAGTCCTCCACATCCAGGATATCCACAGGCACCGCAGTTTGCTCCAGGTAAAGCATGGTTTAGCTCATCTACTTTAGGGTCTACCGGCACATCGAAAATTTTTGATGCTATTGCTAATATAACACCAAAACCAATACCTAGACCTCCTAAGGCCATTACAGGGTACATTATATTCGCCATTTTATTACCTCCTAAACAAGTCCAGCAAAGCCTGCAAAGGCTATGGACATCAAACCGGTTGCAATAAGAGTGATCGGAAATCCTTCCAGCTCTTCAGGAATATCTGCTATTGCCAACTTTTCTCTTACCCCTGCCATAAGTACTAAGGCTAAAAAGAAACCCAGTGATGCACCAATTGCACTGGTTGCAGTTTCGATTAAAGTATAGCCTTCTCTAATATTTAATATTGCAACCCCAAGAACCATGCAATTTGTAGTAATCAGGGGAAGATAAACACCTAGTGCATTGTATAGGGTAGGACTTATCTTCTTAATTGCCATTTCAACAAATTGCACCAAGGATGCAATTACCAAAATAAACACTATTGTTTGTAAGTACTGAATATTTAGTAGTTCCAAAATATACTTTTGTATCACAAATGTTACGACGGATGCCAGAGTTGTAACGAAGGTTACAGCAAGTCCCATGCCCATAGCAGTATCGGTCTTACCGGATACTCCCAAAAATGGACATATACCCAGGAATCTGGTAAAAACGTAGTTGTTTATAAATATGGTAGATACCAGTATAGTAAAAATATTAGCCATTAGTTATCCTCCTTTTAACTTAGTTAGTTGCTGCTTGTCTCTTTTTCAATATGACTCTGAATATTCCAATTAGTATACCTAATAGAATAAAGGCTCCAGGTGCAGCCACAAAGATTCTTGCCGGCTGAAAACTTTCCGAAAATATGGAAATACCATATACTGAGCCTGAACCTAGTAACTCTCTAAAAATTCCCAAAATGGATATGCCTAGAGTAAATCCAAGTCCCATGCCAAGTCCATCAACAGCTGATGGAATAACACCATTGGAATATGCAAATGATTCTGCACGAGCTAATATCAAACAGTTAACTACTATTAGAGGAATAAATATACCTAAAGCCGAATAGATATCCGGTGCAAATGCATTAAGGAACATATCAACTATAGTTACGAAGGTAGCTATAATTATTACGAAAACAGGAATTCTAATTTTTTCAGGAATCAACTTTCTTAATATAGATACAACTATATTGGAGCATACTAAAACCGATGTAGCTGCCATACCCATGGCTAAACTGTTCATTGCAGTTGAAGAAACCGCAAGGACAGGACACATACCGATTAACTGGACGAACATGGAATTTTCGCTTATTAAACCTTTTTTAAAAATCTTCGATAGACTCACAATCTACACCTCCTATTCTATTCTGACAAGTAGTTTGTAAAAGCATTTATAGCACCATTGACACCGTATAAAACTCCCTCTGCAGAAACAGTTGCTCCGGACAGTAACAACACCTCATTATCTGCTGAAGGTGATGGTGATAGGACAAGACCCTTTGATACATTCTTGCCAACGAAGGACTCTTGGAATGATTTATCGTCTACTATCTTTGTACCTAAACCAGGTGTCTCCATATTTTCAACTACTCTTATCTCAGTTATAGTTCCGTCAAGTCCTATGCCTGTAACAGTTTTTATCTCTCCACCATAACCTCCTGATATAGTCCAGAATGAATAACCTACTAATTCCCCACCCTGTTTTGCTTCATAAATTTCTCGAACAAATCTATTGTCAGCTTTTATCTCTTCAAGTTTTGCACCATCTATCTCTACAAATTCATCGGCTTCTTTAAATACCAATCCATTTGGACCAAAGCCTCTGTCATCTTCCTTCTCTTCTACTACTGGAGTATCTGTGAAATAATTTAAATATGCTCTTCTTGCTCCATTTACTCCTGCCAGCACACCACTTGCAGAAATAGTTGCACCCGATAAAGCTTGGACTTCATTGTCAGCTGAAGGTGAAGCAGCTAATACCAAATCATTAGCTAAACTCTTACCTACATAGGAATCTGCATAGTCCGGTTCGTCAGCTATAACAGTTCCTAAACCAGGGGTTTCAGAATTCTCTAATACCTTAATACCTACAATTGTACCATCTGTACTAAAGCTGGCAACAGTAATTATATCTCCACCATAACCTGCTGATTTGATATTAAAGACATATCCTATGATTTCTTCACCTTGCTTGGCCTCAAAAACTTCTTGAACAAAAGTATTTTCAGCCATAATTTCAGACAGCTTAGTTTCATCAATTGGAGCAAAGTCATCGGCTTCGGTAAACAATTCAGCGTATGCTCTAAAACTTGCTTCTTTTGCTCTTTCTTCTATAATAGGTGCCGTTATATTGTTGGAGAAGGCTAATACACCTCCGGAAACTGCACCAAAAATCAACAATACTAGGGCAAATCTAACGGTTTGATTCATTTTTTTTTTTCTTACCTCCCCAAAGACTCTTGGTTTTGTCCATTTTTCTATTACAGGGCTGGCTACGTTCATTATAAGGATGGAGTACGAAACTCCTTCAGGCATTCCGCCTTTAACCCTTATAAGAGCCGTTAATAGACCACAACCAATAGCGAATATTATTCTACCCACTGGGGTAACAGGTGTTGAGGAGTAATCAGTTGCCATGAAGAAGGCTCCTAAAATAAGTCCTCCACCTAAAATATGGTAAACTAGATTGCTAGCTTCTACTCCTAATAAAACCAACACAAGGACAGTAGCTCCTATATATATTGCAGGAATTTTCCAATCGATTACCCTTCTAACTATAAGATATGCTGCTCCGATTAGCAGTAGTATAGCTGAAGTCTCACCAATTGAGCCTCCTATATTTCCAACAAGCATATTTTGTATGGATGGTAATGTACCAGCTCCACTTTTTAATATTGCCAGAGGAGTTGCACTGCTTATTCCATCAGGACCTATGTAAGTCGACATTATTCCTGGCCAAGATGCAACTAATGCGGCTCTTGCTGCTAATGCCGGGTTCATAAAGTTGGAACCTATTCCACCAAATAATTCCTTTACTATTATAATAGCAAATCCAGCCCCAAAAACTGCTACCCACCAAGGTGCTTGTCCGGGCAAGTTAAAGGCCAATAGGATTCCTGTAACAACAGCACTTAAATCATCAATTCTTGTTTCTCTCTTTAATAGCTTTTGTATACCAAATTCAAATAAAACTGCAGATGCAACTGTAACCAATAAGAGTTTAATAGCATTGAATCCGTAAAAATATATACTTCCTATCATTGCAGGTGTTAAAGCTATGATAACATCGAGCATAATTCCCCTTACTGTCCTATTTGACCTTACATGAGGCATTTGGGATACAGTTAGCATATCATCTAATTGCAATGAAGTTGACTTCATATCTTCCATTATTTTTCCTCCTTGCTTCTATGATTTCTTTCTTCTTATCTTTATTTCACTCTTTGCATGATCAATAGACTCAGCTAAAGGTCTTTTAGATGGACAGACATAAGAGCAAGTTCCACATGCAATGCATGATTCTGCATAGTATTTCTGAGCCATTTCCATATTATCCTTTAAAGCATAAGCACTTATAAATAAAGGTTGTAGATGTACCGGACACACTTCAACACACTTACCACACTTAATACATGGAAGTACCTTATGGACTTTATTTTCCTCTTCTGTCATAACCAAGATTCCGGTAGTCCCCTTAGTAACCGGTGTATCCAATGTAAATTGGGCCATACCTGTCATAGGTCCACCTGCTATAATTCTACCAGGCTTTCCGTTGAAACCACCACACTGGTCAATTATTTCCCCTATGCTTGTCCCTATTTTCACCAATAGGTTTTTAGGCTCTTTTACACCCTTACCTGTAACTGTAACTACTCTTTCGATTAATGGTTTCCCCTCTAGGACAGCCTCAGCAGTTGCCATTGCTGTTCCTACGTTATTTACTACTGTGCCCACATCTTTACATCTTCCACCTTGAGGAACCTTTCTTCCTATGACAGCATCAACGATTCTATAGGAATCACCTTGTGGGAATTTAGTAGCCATGGTAACGATTTTTAAGTCTTCCTGGCTTGCTGCCTTCTTAATAGATTCTACTGCATCCATTTTATTATTTTCTATTGCTATGTATCCGTTTTCCACCTTCAAAAAATTCATTATTATTTTAAGACCGGTTACTATCTTCTCCGGACTTTCTAACATTATTCTGTGATCGCATGTTAAATATGGTTCACATTCTGCCCCATTTAGAATTACAGAGTCAACGCTGTTATCATCTGAAGTAATTAGTTTTGTATGCAGAGGAAATGCCGCTCCACCCATGCCTACGATACCAGCTTCTTTTATCCTTGATATAATTTCATCCTTGGAAAGTTTTGATAGGTCTGCCTTTATTCCATAGGATTCATGGTACTCATTAAGACCATCTGATTCGATTTCTATACAATCCACCTTTAATCCACCTGGATTGTAGATTTTAGTAATACTCTTTACAGTACCTGAAATACTTGCATGAACCGGTGCTGAAGTGCTGGCTTTAGAATCTCCAATCTTTTGTCCAACTTTTACTGTATCTCCTACCTTAACTAAAGGTTCACAAGGAGCTCCAACATGTTGATGCAAAGGGATACGGACAACTTTTGGTTCTCTAGCTTTTTCAATAGCCTTGTTACTTGTATAGCTTTTATTGTCAGGTACATGATAGCCACCCTTAAAAGTGACATTGTCAAGTCTCATACTATTCCACCTCTTTGTTTATTATTTGTTTTGAAGAATTTAGATTAGAAAACTAAGGGCAAATTGTTACTATGATAACATTATGATGTATATAGGATAATTGAGAGGATTTAATGGTGCAGGAGAAGAGATTCGAACTCTCACGATCTTTTGATCGCTACCCCCTCAAGATAGTGTCCCCTCTGTGAAATAATTCCCCAAACTTGTATGATATTTAAATGGGGTATTCAGAGTGATATCCAAACTCAATTTTCCTTGTATGT
>CAZIMA010000105.1:0-962 GCA_964540195.1 uncultured Tissierella sp. | reverse complement strand
TATTATAACATTACTTACAAGCATTTGTAAATGAGCATCACTCAATTCTTTCTCTTCTACTATTTTAGTAAGCAGGTCAACACTGCTTTCTATTCCTTTTTTAGCATCTTTATTAATTTCTATCATTTCTTCAAGAGTTTGTATTTGTTTGTCTAACAAATCTATTTTTTGGTTATTTTCTTGAGTAAGTTCAATGAATAGTTCTTCATTAATTAAATTTCTTGCCAATTGTTGGGCGTATTGTTTAACATCCTCTTTTAATGTCATTATCTCTAATTTAATTTTATCTATATCATTTGAATAATCTCGCTTTTTATTGTTCCACTCTTTAATGAATTCATCAACTTTTAATAGGTTTTCTTCTGCTAATCCTTTTATTCTCTCAAGATATGCATATACTATTTCATCTAATTCACTCTCCTTAATTCTATGAGAAGTACAATAATTGGATTTAGAGTGTCTATGATAAGTATTGCATACATATTCCACATATTCGCCCGTTTTGATCTTTCTTCTTTTTGAGGTAAATGTTGCATTACAATCTCCACATTTTAATAACCCTGCATAACGATGTATTTTTCTATTTCCTGAAGCTCTTACATTATTCTTACTTCTATTTTTTTTAATAGCTTGTGCTAAATCCCATGTCTCATTGTCTATAATAGGCGGGAAAAAATCTTCGTGTACTATATGATCAGCTTCATCTGTCCTTTTACTTGTGTTTGTAATAAAGTTCTTAGTAGATACGCCATTTCTTAATGTCCCAATATAACAATCCGAATTTAATATTCTGCTAATAGTTCTATCATGCCAAACGTATCCTGCAAATTTTGTTTTATTTGAAGGTATGCCCTTTCCTAATAGTTCTTTTTGGTATTGTGAAGGTGTCTTATACTCGTTTTCAGTTAAATATGATGCTATCTTTTTTGCACCTAATCCATCAATATATAGTTTGAATATAA
>CAZIMA010000104.1:0-6376 GCA_964540195.1 uncultured Tissierella sp. | reverse complement strand
TAAGAGAAATCGGCTTAATACCTAAAGGCTTTAATGGAGAGATAATCTTCTTGGGAAATACCTCCCTGGAAGGAGCTAGACTTTCTTTAATTAATAGCAGAAAGCATAATAAGGTAAATGAGATAAAGGAAAATATGAAGGTACTGGAACTATCCCTTAAAGAAAACTTCCAAGATGTATTTGTATCTCAGCTTAATTTCTAAAGGGGTGATAAAGTGGCAGTTGCAAAAATATTTAAATGTTCAGGAAATGAAGCTGAGTCCATACCGGAGCCTATACTTGACAACTTAAGTTTTTCTTTTGAAGAGATAAATAAGGATGCTTCTAAGATGGCTAGCCTGTCTAAGAAAATAAAGGAATATAATAATAGTGAATATTGTACCCTACCCTTTTGCAACACTGTAGAAGCAGAGTCCTTTGGCTCAAAGGTAATATTTGACCATATAGTAGGTAATAGAATAGGAGACTATGCTATTAAAGACATTAGTCAAATAGATGATATGGAGAAAATGGATTTGAGTAATAGCAGGGCAGCAGAGATTTTAAAGGCTATTAGAATTTTAAAGGAAGCTGGAGAAAGGGTAGTGGTCAATATAACCGGTCCAATTAGCCTTGCAACATCTATTATGGATAGTAGAACATTCTATAAGCTTATTAGAAAAGATACAGAAAAGGCAAGCAAACTACTTAAAACAATAGAAGATAGTTTAGTAGACTTTATACTTGAATCCATAAAAAGTGGAGTGGATATCATATCCTTTGCCGACCCAACAGGTTGCATGGATATAGTGGGACCCAAGGTATATAAAGAAGTATCGGGTAAGTACACCTATAATATATTGAAAAGAGTAGAAGGCCAAATGGGACAAGCATTAATCCATCTCTGCGGCAAGACCTCTACCTCTCTGGAAGCTACAGACCTTATTGAAACTCATAAGCTTAAGGTTGAAGGTAGCAATTATTTTGAAATGTTAAGAAACATAAAAAAAGAAAGAAAAGATGTAAATTTTATTGGACATTGGTGTATGAAACAAGAGCGTAAGAATAATATAGTAGTTAGTTGTGAACTACTTTAATCCATATTCTTTTACTATACATTAAACGCTTATTTTAGTATAATGAATTTAAGATATATGAAAGGAAGATTCATATGAGTAGTTGTTGTAATGGACCAAAACAACGTAAGATAAAGGAATGGGGATGTGAAGGAGAAAAGAAATCCGGTGGAACATTTAAGATAGTGGGTATAATAGCTATATTAGTGTTGGTTTTCTTTATAGTATCACGATAATGTATTTTTATTAGAATATACGAAAAGACTCGGCTGAGTCTTTTTTTGTACAACAAAAAGGAGATTTCAACTGTAGGAGGTCATATGAAACAAGTTAAGATAAAGCCAAAAATACTAAAAGGCACCATAAGTATACCACCATCAAAGAGCTTGTGTCATAGGGCAATCATTGCTGGGGGGCTAGCTAAGGGTGAAAGTAAAATATCAAATGTAGTTTTTTCCGATGATATCCATGCAACCTGCCAAGGAATGGAAAAGCTAAGTGGAAGTATTAAAGATGAAATCACCATAGACTCCAAGGAATCAGGGTCTACCCTAAGGTTTTTAATCCCAATCTCCATGTTATATAATAATACTAAGACTTTTATAGGAAGGGGCAAGTTAGTATCTAGGCCTTTAGAATCCTACTATAGAATATTTGAAGCTCAGGGTATAAAGTATTCTACAGACAAGGGAGGTCTACCCCTTAAAGTAGAGGGGAAGCTAAGGCCCGGAATTTTTCAAATAGAAGGAAATATTAGCTCTCAATTTATTACAGGCCTCTTATTTACCCTTCCATTATTGGATGGAGATTCAAGGATTGTGGTAGTGGGAGACCTTGAATCCAAAGGCTATGTAGACTTAACCTTAGAAATCCTCCATAAGTTCGGAATAAGTGTTGAAAATCATAACCATAATGAGTTTTTAATCAAAGGAAATCAAGAATATAAGGCTAGGGACTACAGGGTGGAAGGGGACTTTTCCCAGGCAGCCTTTTGGCTAGTGGCTGGGATTATAGGTGAGGAAATTACATCTTTAGATTTAGATATATCTTCCCTTCAGGGAGATAAGGTCATAATGGATATCATTAAGGAAATGGGTGGAGATATCCAAATCACCAAGGATAGGGTTATAGCAAGAAGGTCCCAAACCAAGGGGATAGTAATAGATGGATCCCAATGCCCGGATATAGTTCCAATCCTTGCAGTTTTAGGAGCCCTAAGCCAAGGTGAAACTAGGATCATAAATGCTGGGAGGCTTAGGATCAAGGAGTCAGACCGACTTAAGGCCATATCCACTGAGTTAAACAAGTTGGGAGCAGATATTAAGGAGCTTGAAGATGGGCTAGTAATCCAAGGAAAGGAAAGGCTAAAGGGTGGAATAGTAGACAGCTGGAATGACCATAGGATAGCCATGAGCCTAGCCATAGCATCCTTAAGGTGTGAGTCGGAAGTCATAATCACAAATAGTGATGCAGTTGCTAAGTCCTATCCTCACTTTTGGGATGACTTTAAAAGTTTAGGAGGAGTGATAGATGAGCTCAATATGGGGGAATAATATAGAATTATCCATATTCGGAGAATCCCACGGAAGTGCCATAGGGATAAATATTGGAGGACTACCTCCGGGAATCCAACTGGACCTTGAGGAAATTAAAATGGAGATGAAAAGAAGGGCCCCGGGTCAAAGTCAGATTTCAACTCCAAGAAGTGAAAAAGATGAATTTGAAATCCTAAGTGGATACTTTAATAATAAGACCACAGGGACCCCTCTTGCCATAATCATTAGAAATAAGGATACAAGGTCTAAAGACTATTCAAGAACTAAGGATTTAGCACGTCCGGGACATGCAGATTATACTGGAGATATAAAATACTTAGGCCATAATGACTACAGGGGAGGGGGCCACTTCTCCGGCAGAATAACGGCCCCAATAGTATTTGCAGGAGCCATTGCCAAGCAGATTTTAAGGAGAAAAAATATATATGTTGGAAGCCATATAAAGTCCATAGGAAACATCGAAGAAGAATACTTTGACGATTTAAACTTACAAGCAGACCTCCTAGAGGAATTGAGACAAAAAAGGTTTCCTGTAATGGATGACGAGATTGGAAAATTAATGGAAGAAGAAGCCTTAAAGGCTAAGGAAGAGGGGGATTCCATGGGTGGAATTCTTGAAGTGGCAGTAGTCAACCCACCGCCAGGCTTGGGCAGCCCATTTTTCGAATCCCTGGAGAGTAATCTTGCCCATATGATTTTTTCCTTGCCTGCCATAAAGGGGATTGAATTTGGAGCAGGCTTTAATATTACAAGGATGAAGGGGTCCCAGGCCAACGATGAATACTATATGGATGGACACAAGGTAAGGACTTATTCCAATAACAATGGAGGTATTATCGGGGGAATTACTAATGGGATGCCAATCATCTTTAGGGTGGCTATTAAGCCTCCTGCATCAATTGGAAAGAAACAAAGGACCATAGATATGGTAAAGAAGGAAGACGCAGAGATTGAAATAGTGGGGAGACATGACCCCTTAATAGTAGTCAGGGCAACTCCCGTAATAGAAGGTGGAACAGCCCTGGTAATACTAGACCAACTTTTGGAGGTAACTAAGGACAATGACTTATTTAGACGAACTTAGGAAGGAAATAGATGAAGTAGACAAACAATTAGTGGACCTATTTGAGAAGAGGATGGAAATAGTAGTGGAAGTTGCCAGGTATAAAATAGAAAACCAGCTACCGGTCCTAAATAGGTCTAGGGAGGAAGAGGTAATTAAGAAGAATATAGACCGCCTTAAGAATAAGGACTTGGGGGCTTATCTAAAGGATTTCTTTATAAAGCTAATGGACCTTAGCAAAGATTATCAAAATCATCAAATAGATAAGACAAGTCTTAAATAAATATCCCAATTTGTCTAAACTAAACTGAATGGAGAAATCTCCTGTTTTGTAGTACAATAGGAAGAGATGATGGGAGGTTTTTATTTATGAAGGGACTAGGAACATCTTCTGGAATAGCAATCGGAAAAGTATATAGATATAATTCACCAAAGATGAATATTGAAAAACAATATATAGTGGATATAGATAGGGAAATAAGTAAGTTAAATAAAGGGATGGAAGTAATTCGTAAGGAAATTGAAGGCCTATATGATATAGCCCTAGAGAGTATGGGTAAGGCCAGCGCTGAAATCTTTAGTGCTCATTTAATGATTTTAGAAGACCCTGAGCTCTATAAGGCCATAACCGAAAGGATTCAAGATGAAAGGGTCAATTGTGAATGGGCCCTTATAGAAGTAAGCAGACATTATATTTCATTATTTGATGATATAGAGGATGAATACCTTAAGGCTAGGGTTATCGATATAAAGGATGTAACCAGTAGGCTTTTAAGATGTATCTTGAATATTAAGTCTGCAGACTTGTCCCAAATTGAAAAGGACTCCATAATAATTGCAGAAGACCTTACTCCTACGGATACGATTAAGATGAATCGTGATAATGTAGCAGGTTTTATAACTGAATTAGGTGGAAAAACATCTCATACCTCTATTATTTCCAGGTTATTTGAAATACCTGCCATAGTTGGAGTCAAGGATATATTAAATATAGCCAAAGATGGGGATATTATCGCCATGGATGGTGCAACAGGGGAATTTATAATAAACCCTAGCCAAGAAGACTTAAGGGTATTTGATAAAAGGTTAGCTGACCTTGACCTAGATAAGAAAACCAGATTATCCATGAAGGGTTTGAAGACTGTATCACTAGATGGATATAAGGTAGACCTTTCAGGAAACATAGGCTCACATAAGGAAATTGACCATGTTCTAGAAAATGATGGAGAAGGGGTAGGGCTTTTTAGGACGGAGTTTCTCTTTATGGATAGGTATCGGTGCCCAACAGAGGCCGAGCAGTTCTTAGCATATAAAGAGGCAGCAAAAAAACTGGGAGACAAGCCCTTAATCATTAGGACCTTAGATATTGGTGGAGATAAAGACGTATTCTATCTTAATTTACCCAAGGAGATGAATCCTTTTTTAGGTTATAGGGCCATTAGGCTATGTTTAGACCAAGAGGACATGTTTAAGGTCCAACTAAGGGCCATTTTAAGAGCAAGTGCCTTTGGAAATGTAAAAGTCATGTTTCCAATGATATCAAGCATCAAGGAACTAAGGGAGGCCAAGGCCTTAGTAGAAAATATTAAGAAGGAATTAAAAGAGGAAAAGATTCCCTTTAACGAAAAGATGGAAGTAGGAATAATGGTTGAAGTACCAGCTGTGGCTATACAGGCCAGAAGCTTTGCCAAGGAAGTGGACTTCTTCAGTATTGGAACCAATGACTTGATCCAATATACACTTGCAGTAGACAGGGGAAATCAATCCATATCTCAGCTCTACAACCAATATCACCCTGCTGTATTGGATTTAATAAGATATACCATAGAAAGTGGGCATAAGGAAGGAATCTGGGTAGGTATGTGTGGAGAAGTAGCAGGAGATGAAAAGCTAATTCCCCTCCTATTGGCCATGGGTATAGATGAGCTAAGTATGAGCCCATCCTCCATATTAAAAGCCAGACATATAATAAGAAACACCTCAAAGGAAAAGATAGAATCTCACTTAGATACAATTTTAAGTCTAGCAACAGCCGAAGAGGTGGAAGATTATATAGATAACAATAAAGCTTAACTAAGGGAAATCCCTAGTTAAGCTTATTTTTTATCCCAATACTGCAAAGGAAAGTGGAATACCTACTACTAAAACAACCAATGTAACTATAGCTGCGTAGATAGGAGCGTTTTTATAAATATCTGACGGTTTAACATAGTCTTTTTGAGCAAAGATACTTGCTGCATAAGGTGATGCACTTGGTGTAATTAATGCAGTACCTAGGGAAGCGAATATTAACAAGACAACCATAGGCAATGCCTCAACACCTGTTAGTTCTACATAAGTCCAAACAATCGGTTGAAGAAGTATTACTAAAACGAAACTATTAAATACATTGGTAATAGCAACTGTAAGCAATATCAGTACAATTGTAAAGGTTACTGTACCCATGCCCATCAATACCGGTCCTAATAGGTTTTGCAACCATAAATTAAATCCAACAGACTTGTCTGATAACGCACTACCTAGATAGATTGCTGATCCGCATAGTAGATAGGTCTGCCAGGAAAAATTATTAGCCATAACTTTAGGCAAATCCAATACAGGTTTACCTTCAACATGTATAGCTGCCAGAATAGCTACAATGGTCATTGCAATACCGGATTGATGACTCTTTAAGACCTTCATTATTTCTATATTAGGTAATA
>CAZIMA010000103.1:0-6389 GCA_964540195.1 uncultured Tissierella sp. | reverse complement strand
CTTAAATACTTTGCCTCCCTATTAATATCCTCAAAATTACAAGCTTTATACAAGGACATGAAATTGACATAAAAAATACGAAGTGATATAATATTGACAAAGAAAAAATGGGTGGTGGACATAGATGACAAAGGATACACAGGTTTCCATAACTGTAATAAGGCGATTACCTAAATATCATAGATATTTAAGAGACCTTCTAAACAAGGGGATTAATAGAATATCCTCTCAGGAGCTAAGCAATTTAACCGGATTTACTGCATCTCAAATTAGACAAGATTTAAACAACTTTGGTGGATTTGGCCAGCAAGGTTATGGTTATAATGTAGAGGACTTACATCGTGAGCTAGGTAAGATATTGGGCTTGGATAATCAATACACTGCAGTAATATGCGGAACCGGCAACCTAGGTCAAGCAATTGCAAACTATAAGGGAATCGAAGATGCAGGCTTCAAGGTTATTTCTTTATTCGATAGAAATCCAAAGATGGTTGGTATGAAAATCAGGGATATTGAAGTAAGGGATATAGATATATTAGAGGATTTCATAGTTGAAAACAAGGTTGATATTGGTATTATTACAGTTCCTAAGGAAGGGGCACAAGCAATAGCTGATAGGCTTGTAAAGGCTAGAATAAAGGGTATATGGAACTTTGCACCAACTGATTTAGTGGTGCCGGAGGAAATAATAGTAGAAAATGTTAGATTAAATGAGAGCATTTTTATTCTCTCCTACTTCTTAAATGCAAAAAACAAGTAGACTTATTAAGGGTCCAAAAAACGTTTTCAATTTAAAGGAGGTCATGAATTGTCAAAAGAAGTATTAAATCCGCTTGAAAGTGCACAGCTAAAGATCAAGGAAGCCTGCCAGGCCCTAAATTTAGAACCTGAAGTATACGAACTTCTTAAGGAACCTCAAAGGGTAATTGAAATAACAATCCCTGTAAAGATGGATGATGGAAGCCTTAAGACCTTTAAGGGATATAGGTCCCTACACAACGATGCTGTAGGCCCGGGTAAGGGAGGAATTAGATTTCATCCCGGAGTAAATATGGATGAAGTCAAGGCCCTGTCAATTTGGATGACCTTCAAATGTTGTGTAACGGGTATACCATACGGAGGGGGAAAAGGCGGAGTAACAGTAGACCCTCAAAGCTTGTCAACGGGTGAACTGGAAAGACTATCCAGAGGGTATATTCAGGGCCTATATAAGTACTTAGGAGACCAGATAGATGTTCCTGCTCCTGATGTCAATACAAACGGTCAGATAATGGCTTGGATGATGGATGAGTATATAAAACTTACGGGAAAATTTTCTTTAGGGACCATAACGGGAAAACCTGTTGAGTGGGGTGGGTCTAAGGGAAGGAACGAGGCTACAGGTTTTGGAGTAGCAGTTATAGCTAGGGAGTTTGCAAAGAAATATGGAGTGGATATTAAGGGGGCCAGAGTTGCTGTTCAGGGCTTTGGAAATGTAGGAAGCTTTACGGTTAAGGATGTTCAAGGCCAAGGAGCTAAAATAGTAGCAATTGGTGAATGGACAAAGGCTGTTGGAACTTATGCTATATATAATGAAGATGGTCTAGACTATGAAGATATGGCTAAGTATATGAAAGACCATAGGAGCCTTGTAGATTATCCAAAGGCAAAGATGATCTCACTTGATGATTTTTGGAAGTTGGAAGTTGATATACTAATACCTGCAGCCTTGGAGAATGCCATAACAGAAGAAGTAGCAGAAAAGATAAATGCTAAGCTTATCTGTGAAGCGGCAAACGGACCAATAACACCGGAGGCTGACCAGGTCTTGGAGAAGAGGGGAATTCCCGTATCACCGGATATCCTAACTAATTCAGGCGGGGTAACAGTATCTTATTTTGAATGGGTACAAAACCTATATGGCTACTACTGGTCAGAAAAGGAAGTAGTAGAAAAACAGGAAAGAGCTATGGAAGATGCCTTCCATGCCATTTGGAAGATCAAAGAAGACCATAAGGTGTCTATGAGAGATGCAACCTATATGTATTCCGTAAAGAAGGTTGCTGATGTAATGAAGTTAAGAGGATGGTATTAGTGGGACAATAGGGACAGGACTTACTGTCCCACATAAAAAAGCTGGTCATTTGACCAGCTTTTTTTAAATTCTAGTTTTTACTTACAGGTTGTAATTTGTAAAGTATAAGTCCTATGATTAGACCAATTACCGAAGGCAGAACCCAACCCATACCCACTGTATAAAAAGGAAGATTGTTCTTTGCCAATAAATGCAATCCGTCAAGTCTTAGTGCTGAAATTGTTTCTGTAGGAAGTGCCCCTATTAGATCCAATATTGCTGCTGGAAATGTAAATAGGGTAACGACTTTATAGACTAGAGTATCGCCCTTAAATAGTCTATCTATTAAACTTAACAATATCAAGGTAATAGCTAAAGGGTATAATAGCATCAATACAGGTATTGAGATTGAAATAATCTTGCTTAAGCCTATATTTGCTACTAAAAAAGACACAAGGGAAAACAATATTGCAAGCTTCTTATAGCTTAAACTTCTTGGAAATAGGCTTACAAATGTTTCACTACAAGCAGTTATTAAACCTACTGCTGTCTTAAGGCATGCTAAGGTAATGGTTATTGCTAAAAGAAGTGCCCCCGGTCTTCCAAAGTAATGAGCAGATATTTCTGCTAAAGCTGCTCCCCCGTTGGAGCTTATAGGAATAGAACCTCTACTCTGAGCACCTAATATAGCTAAAAATGCATATATAATAGCCATAAGGCTAGTTGAAAATACTCCAGACTTTATAGTGCTTAGTGCTATTGAATTTGGATTTTCAATGCCTAGATTTTTAATTACATTTATAACAATTATTCCAAAGGCTAAAGATGCTAAGGCATCCATCGTATTATATCCTTCTAGAAATCCTTTGAAAAACACATTAGCCTCATAGGCTTCTACTGGCTGAATTTGTGAAACATCTCCCATTGGATTAACCATAGCTGTTATTATTAAAAATCCTAGGAACAATAAAAATAACGGATTAAGAATCTTTCCAACATAAGTTAATATATTAGATGGTCTTAAAGAAAAATATAGTGCAGCTAAAAAGAACAATAGTGAGAATATGACTAAAAATAGTCCTATTTGAGATTTAGCTACTAAAGGTCCTATACCAACTTCAAATGACACAGTTGCAGTCCTTGGAATTGCAAAGAAAGGTCCAATTGTTAAATATAGGGCACAGGTGAAGAATAAGCTATATAGTGGATGAACCCTGCTTGCCATCTCATATAGTCCATTGCTTCTTGATATACCCATGGCTGCTATACCTAGAAGGGGTAGTCCGACTCCTGTAACTACAAAGCCCAGTATTGCTAACCAAACATTGCTTCCTGCCATCTGACCCATAAGAACGGGGAATATTAAGTTACCTGCTCCAAAGAATAGCCCAAATAGCATGGATCCTATATAAATATAATCCTTAAATGATAATTTTTTCTGCATAACTTCCTCCTTAAAGTGACAAATATCCACAATTAATTATAAAGGTTAAAGCTAATTATTACAACATTAAGATAAGAGCCATCAAATTAAAAGGTGGAGACTCTTGTCCCCACCCGGATTATTACCTATAAAAAGTGGATTGACCCCTTATTTGGTTCCTTCGTACCTAATAAAACTGGGATTCAGCAGATTTAAGGTATGCTATGGATATTTGCAGAACTAGCCTTCCCAACAATGTTCAGGTTAATGATAAGCATTGGCCCTTATGCTGGCTTCAAGATAAGGATTAAATAGTAAGAAAGTGCCAGGGGTCCTTTTTCCTTTTGTGCATACTTTTTGAGAAACTGTGGTATTATTTAATTTAGAGGAGGCGGAGGCTTATATGAATTACAATATTATAGAAGATAATAATCGAATAATTATAAAAGATATATTGGATTTTGATCCCAAGCATATATTTGAATGTGGCCAGTGCTTTAGGTGGTATGTAGAGGAGGACTCTAGTTACACTACTATTGCTCATGGTAAGGTTATAAATGTTAAGAAAGAGGATAATGATGTAATCCTATCCAACACCAATATGGAGGATTTTAAGTCTATCTGGTACAACTACTTCGACTTAGGAAAGGATTATTTTGCTATAAAAAAGGAACTTTCAAAGGACCCAATCCTTAAAGAAGCCATAAACTTTGGGCAGGGGATGAGACTTTTAAATCAGGACCCCTATGAAACCCTTATATCCTTTATAATTTCTGCTAACAATCAAATTCCAAGGATTAAAAAGGCTGTAGAGTTGATATCAAATGATTTAGGAGACTATGCAGGTTCATGGAATGGACGGGCTTATCATGCTTTTCCTAGTCCTGATAAACTAGCCTCTCTAGATAGTGAATATATTCAAGACAAGTATAGGGTAGGCTTTAGGGCCGATCGAATCAGGGAGACTAGCAGGAGGGTAAGTGAAGGTGAGTTTGATTTACAATCTATCTACGATAAAACAAGGGATGAGGGTAAGGACCTTTTGACAACTTTACCTGGTGTTGGACCAAAGGTCAGCGACTGTATCCTCCTATTTGCCTTTGATAAGGAAGAGGCCTTCCCTGTTGATGTTTGGGTAAAGAGGGTGATGGAGTACTTCTATTTAAAGAAAGAAACAAGCCCAAAGGAAATAGGCCTATCCGGAGCTAGGATATTTGGAAGACTTGCAGGCTATGCCCAGCAATATCTCTTCTACTATGCAAGGGAGCTTGGAATTGGGAAATAGGTAAGAGGTAAGAGGTAAGAGTGAACAGTGAACAAGTAACAGTGAACAGGGAAGATTGTGAGTTGAAGACTCGAAATATGAATTGACACAGAGGTTAATTAAACTTACAATTAGAATAATTATCTACTTTAGGGATTTAATCAGTGGTAGTTATTATTATTTGTGAGTGGGGAGTGGACAGAATGTTAGGGACAATTGTAAATGCTGGGGCTATTATTTTAGGTGCCCTATTAGGAATTATTATTAAAACAGGTATAAAGGAATCATATAAGGATACAATTATGGATGGGATTGGCCTATCGGTGGTCTTAATCGGCATAATGGGAGGAATTGAAGCCGGCAATATTATATTGATCATAGCCAGCATAGTAATAGGTAGCATTGTAGGGGAAGCTATCGATATAGACAAGAAATTAGACCATCTAGGCCTTAAGATGCAGGAGAAATTTGGTAAAGGGGATTCCAATTTTTCCAAGGGCTTTGTAACTGCATCCTTGGTTTACTGTATCGGGGCTATGGCAATAGTAGGCTCCCTAGAATCAGGCCTTTCCGGAAATCATGAAACCCTATTTGCTAAATCAATCTTAGACGGCATTACTGCTGTGTTATTTGCATCTTCTTTAGGAATAGGGGTAGCCTTTTCGGCAGTACCTGTATTTATTTATCAAGGTACAATAACTCTTCTAGCCAATGTAATTAAAGACTTTCTAACACCGGAGGCAGTTAATGAGATGTCTGCTGTTGGAGGACTCTTGATTTTAGCTATAGGGGTCAATCTAATGGGAATCAAGAAGATAAAGGTGGCCAATATGCTTCCTGCTATATTTATCCCCTTGATTTACTACACTATAATAAACCTATTTTAAGCTGAAAAGTGAAATTCAAAGAAAAACGAAGAGAAATGGAGACTTTTAAAGCTAGATTAACTTATTCAAGGATTTTGGCCTGTTTTAAAATTTGAAATGGATAGGTATTTAAAGTAAGATAAACCTATCAGTGTTAGCACTCGGTTGACCTGAGTGCTAATAATAAGTAGAAGAAATTGATTCAATTTCTTTTATTACTTAAAAAATGTATTAAATATGAGGAGGTTTACAAAGTGAGTTTAAGACCATTAGGAGACAGATTGGTAATTAAGAAAGTTGAAGTTGAAGAAAAGACTAAAAGTGGTATAGTACTTCCAAGTGCTGCTCAAGAACAGCCAACTATGGCTGAAGTAGTTGCTATTGGGGATGAAATTACTAATGATGAAAAGAAAAAGGATCAAATCAAGGTTGGTGACAAAGTAATATTCTCCAAATATTCAGGAACTGAAATAAAAATAGATGGTGAAGAAGTAACTATATTAAAATTAAGCGATATTTTAGCAGTAGTAGAGTAACAGGGAATTTTATAGAGGAGTGTGGATATAATGGCTAAAGAAATTAAATTTGGCGAAGACGCTCGCCGTTCAATGGAAAGAGGAATTAATAAACTTGCAGATACAGTTAAAGTTACCTTAGGACCTAAGGGAAGAAATGTAGTACTTGATAAGAAATTCGGTGCACCCCTTATTACAAACGATGGTGTTACTATTGCTCGTGAAATCGAATTAGAAGATAAGTATGAAAACATGGGAGCTCAACTAG
>CAZIMA010000102.1:0-6474 GCA_964540195.1 uncultured Tissierella sp. | reverse complement strand
CTTAGTGAAAAGGATTTTGAAATTGAAGCTGACGGTTCATCGGCTAGAGCAAGGGCTTTAGTAGTGATTCCAGATCAGAATTTAACTGACAAATACGAAGACACTGTAAGAGTACAAAATGGAGTAGCCCAACCTGATCTATCCAAGGATATGCTACCTGTAGCATGCGTTGAAAGGTATGGAAGAAGTGGACAAATCGGAAAGGCATTCCTTAAGGGATTTGGTTTAAGTGATGGTGCCTTTGCAGAAAGTGTAGCCCATGATACCCATAATATAATGGTAATGGGAACTAATTATAAGGATATGGCCATTGCAGTTAACAAAGTAGTGGAAATGGGTGGTGGTATAGCAGTAGCTAAGAGAGGAAGAATTTTGACTGAAATGAGACTCCCTGTTGGAGGCCTTATAACAGACGAATTAAATGGTCATGAGGTAAGTAGAAAGATAGCCGAAGTGGAAGATGTTATTATCAAAGAGCTTGGCTGTAAGATACATGCACCTCTAATGCACTTATCCTTCTTAGCATTGTCAACTTCACCTACATGGAAGATTACTGATAAGGGATTAATCGACGTAAATAACTTTAAGATACTTGATCCTATAATATAGTAGGGTTGAAATAAGTGTAAATTAATCATAGGCCGCTTTCAATATGGAGGCGGCCTTAAAAGTCAAAGAGAGGTGTATGTATGACTTTAAATAGAGTATATAATGGAAGCTCAATTCAAGAGGTAATTGATTTGCTCAAGGAACACAATGATGAGGCAAAGATTATAGCCGGAGGTACGGACTTAATCGTAGCTATGAGAGAAGGAAAATCAAGTCCTAAGGTGATGATTGACATCTCTAAAATTGAGGAGTTAAAAGGGATCCAGTCTGAAAATGATGAAATTGAAATAGGAGCAGGAGTAACCTATACTCAAGTTGTGGAGAGCAGTTTATTAAATGATAATATTTACGGATTGATAAAAGCATGTAGGATGGTTGGGTCACCTCAGATAAGAAACAAGGGAACAATAGGGGGAAATATTGCAAACGCAGCACCTGCAGCAGACTCCATACCCCCTCTTATTGCTTTAGATGCAAAGCTTAAAATAGGTAGTTGGAGAGGGTATAGGGAAGTTTCCCTTGCCGATTTCTTTAGCAAAAATAGTGAGCATGGTTTAAAAAGTGATGAGCTCCTAATAAGTGTACGCTTTAAAGACCTTAAAGAAAACCAATATCTAAGCTTTAGCAAACTAGGTTTAAGAAAGGCATTGGCCATATCTAGAGTCACATTAAGTATGTTAATCCAAGTGGAAAATAATAGAATTGAAAACATAGTAGTGGCTTCCGGCTCCATAGGCAAGTATCCCATGAGAGAGCCTCAAGTGGAAAGAGTTCTTATGGGTAAGGCTATTGATGAAAAACTCTTAGACTTAGCGGTTAATTCATTACAGGGCTCAATGGATGAAAGACTAAGAGGAAGGTCTACACTTCCATATAAGAGAAGTGCAATAGTTTCCTTGTTTGAAGAAGTGATTAGGGAAAGCAATAGTTATTATTCCGAGGTGAATATATGATGGAAATACAACTAACTATTAATGGTATCAAATATAAGGTAGACATTGATATAAATATGAGACTAATAGACCTTTTAAGAGATAAACTTGGACTTATCGGTACCAAGGAAGGCTGTGGTGAAGGAGAATGCGGTGCTTGTACTATTATTATGGATGGGGAAAGCGTTAACTCGTGTTTGGTGATGGCATTTCAAGCCAATGATTCAAATATTACAACTATTGAGGGTCTAGAACAAAATGGTGAATTACATCCCCTACAAAGAGCATATTTGGAGGAAGGGTCTGTACAATGTGGTTTCTGTATTCCAGGCCTTATAATGTCTACTAAGGCCTTGTTAGATAAACACCCCGATCCATCTAGAGAAGAGATTAGAGAAGGAATGTCAGGAAACCTATGTAGGTGTACAGGATATAATAAGGCCATAGATGCAGCAGAAAAGGCCATAGCATATCTTAAGGAGGAGGCAGAAGCACAATGACTATTTTAAAGACAGTTGGACAAAGTATAATAAGGGTAGATGCCTACTCAAAGGTTACAGGCCAAGCCCTATATCCACAGGATATATATATGGATGATATGCTATATGCTAAAACCCTAAGATCCAAACTAGCCCATGCTTATATTAATATAGATACTAGTGAAGCTGAAAAAGTTGAAGGAGTTGTAAGGGTATTTACTCATAAGGATGTTCCTTTAAATGACCATGGTGTTGTATTAAAGGACCACAATGTATTTGCTGGGGATAAGGTAAGGCAAATTGGTGCTCCCATAGCTTTTATTGTAGGAGAATCAGAAGAGGCCTGCATCGAAGGTATGAAAGCCATTAAGGTAGATTATGAAGAAATACCTGGTGTATTTGACCCTATAGAAGCCATGAAGGAAGATGCACCCAAGGTTCATGGAGATTCTAATATCATCTTCCATTATAAACTTAGGACGGGAGATATAGAAGAGGGATTTAAAAACTGTGCAGCCATAGCTGAACATACTTATTCTACCCATATGCAGGAACATGCCTTTCTTCAACCTGAGGCAGGCTTATCATATATGGAGGAGGATGGAACTCTTGTCGTAGTAGTTGCCACTCAATATCCTCATTATGATAGAGAAGAAATCGCACGGACATTGAAACTAGAAGAGGAAAAGGTTAAAATCATCAATACCAATATAGGTGGAGCCTTTGGTGCAAGAGAGGACATTACCATGCAGATCCATCTAGCCTTGGCAGCCCTAAGTTTAAATAGGCCGGTAAAAGTAATATTTGATAGGGAGGAGTCCTTCCTAGCCCATTCTAAAAGACATCCTATGGTAATGAAATATAAGACCGGGGCAGATAGGAATGGATACCTTCAAGCAATGGAAGTAGAGATAGTTGGAGATTCGGGAGCCTATTGTTCATGGGCTATTAACGTATTACGAAAGGCTGGAGTTCATGCAACGGGCCCATATCATATTCCAAATGTAAAGGTGGATTCCTATGCTGTATATACAAACAATCCCTTTACCGGTGCCATGAGGGGCTTTGGAGCCACACAAGTTCCCAATGCTGCTGAGCAACAAATGGATATATTGGCTGAGAAACTTGGCATAAGCCCTATTGAAATAAGGCAGAAAAATATATTTAGAACTGGTTCCAAGACTGCCACAGGCCAGGTCCTTTTGGAAAGTGTCCCATTAGATAGGTGTTTAGATGAAATGTCTAAAAGATATGATGAATTCCTTGCCCTAAAGAATATAGGTGAAGGGATGGAGGAGGGAGCCCTATGAAGAAACGTGGAGTTGGTCTAGGTTTATCCTTTTATGGAACTGGATATGGTAATGGATTCCCTGATGTATCCAATGCAGAGGTAGAATTATTAGAAGATGGAAAGGTAGGTATATTTGTAGGGGCAACAGAAGTTGGTCAAGGTGCTAAGACTGCCATGATACAAATTGGGGCAGAAGCCCTAAATATGGACTATAAGGATATAGTTTTAGTAAGTGAAGATACCTCCTTGATGCCGGATGCAGGAACTGCTGCTGCTACCAGACAAACATATAATACAGGCAATGCTGTAAAAGTCGCATGTGAGAATTTAAATAAGAGGCTCTTTGAACTGGCAAAGGATAAATTGGGATTAAACTCTACTGTAGGTTTAGTTGCTGAAAATGGTCAGATATACCTAGGTATATTTCCTCAAAAGAGAATCTCCTATAAGGATTTAAAAGAAGCCTATAAGGATGATATAATAAGGGTGAAGGGTTCCTTTACAGCTCAGACTGTTAAGATGGATGAAGAAACGGGGCAGGGGGCTCCATACTGGCCATATACCTTTAATGCCTGTATGGTTTTGCTTGAAGTAGACATTCATACAGGAAGAGTAGATCTATTAAAGGCTGCCTTTGCCCAGGATGTTGGAAGGTCTGTAAATCCTAGTCTTGTTAAGGGACAAATGGATGGAGGATTTGCCATGAGCCTTGGCTTTACAATTTTTGAGGATTTAAACCTTCATGAGGGTAAGATGAAAAATAGGAAGTTTTCAAAATACCTACTACCTACATCGATGGACATGATAGATGTAGAAAATATCATAATAGAGGATCCTGAATCTACAGCTCCTTATGGGGCAAAGGGAATAGGAGAGCCAGTAACAATTCCTGTAGGTCCGGCTATTTTAAATGCTATCTATGATGCAACAGGTGTTAGGATTTATGACCTACCTGTAACCCCTGAAAAATTGATGAAAGCTCTGAGGGAAAGTGAAGAAAGTGAAGCTATTTGAAGCACTAAATCTTGAAATTAATAAGAAGAACATAATTGCAGTAGTTGGGGGTGGAGGGAAGACGACTACTATCAAAACCCTAGCTATGGAGCTAAAAGGCCTTGGTTTAAAAGTCCTTAATGCCACCTCTACTTGCATTTTTGTCCCTAAGGAAAATGAGTATGATGCCCTATTTATAGGAGATTTACCAATGGAATTTATTCCTTCCAAAGGGACTATTACATATATTGGACAAGTTAGTGATGGAATCAAGCTTAAGCTTAAGGATATTGATTTTATCGATGAAATTATAAATAGAAATATTTTCGATCTAGTCTTAATGGAAGCAGATGGTTCAAAAGGGCTTCCCATTAAAGCGCCAAATAATCAAGAACCGGTAATCTCAAAGTTTACAAATATAAGTATAGGAATAATCGGATTGGATAGTCTAGGAACTAGAATAGATGACCAACATGTACATAGGCCAGAGATATTTAGGGAGATTGTCAATAAAGATATAATAGATCTTAATGGAGTAGTGGACCTGGTAAAACACGAAAAGGGCCTATTTAAGAATAGTAGAGGTAGGAAGATACTAATTTTAAATAAGGCTAATAATCAAGAAAGAATAAAGAGGGCTAGGGAGATTAAAAGGGCTCTCTCAAGTGAAGACATAAGAATTTTAATTGCGGATATTCAAAGTGGAAGATATGATATAATATAACGAGGTGAAGACTTTATCACCTCGTTTAATTATGTCAGAATGTCATCCTGAGCGCTAGCGAAGGATCTCGGGTTTAAAGTTTAAAAGCTAGAAGGTGATCATTTGATAAGTGGAATTATAATGGCTTCAGGTTTTTCTAATAGAATGGGGCAAAATAAACTCCTTATGGAAATCCAAGGACAAAGGGTTATCGAAAGGGTTATAAGGGCCTGCAAAAATTCCCTTTTAGATGAAATAATATTAGTCTATAGACTAGATGAAATCAGGGAAATAGGTCTAAAATATGATTTAAAAACAGTCTTTAATCCCCATGCAGAAGAAGGACAATCGGCAGCAGTAAAACTTGGAGTTAAAAATTCCAAAGAGGGAAATGGATTTATGTTTCTTGTGGCCGATCAACCATATCTTGATTCCCAAGTCATAAATACATTGATTAGGGAATATGAAAATGAGCAAAATATGATAGTAGTGCCCTATTATTGTAATAAATTTGGCATGCCTATAATATTTCCACCAGCATACAAAGCTGACCTTTTAGGGGTGTTGGGTGATAAGGGCGGCAGGGAAATAATAGAAAGAAATAAGGATTTAATTAAGAGGATTGATTATGAAGAAGAAATTTTAGGTATAGATATAGATACTATAGAGGACTATAACCGTATGTCATTCCGAACGGAGTGAGGAATCTCGGGTTTAATTAAGGAGGAAAAGCAATGCAGTACAAAATAGAGACTAAGAACAACTACAGATATATAGTAATACCCCAGCTAAGGGCCCTAGGCCTAAATATGTGTATTACTACAATAGATATGGATATAGGTCTTAAGACCAATGGAGATGTAGATGAAATAAATAGGCACTTCGATGATATATTTAACTTTATGGAAGCTAGACCTAAGGAAAGATATTCAGGTTATCAGGTTCATGGAGCCAATATCCAGTGCATTAGGGATTTAAGTCAAGGGACCGTCTATGATACAGGAAAGGTATTCTATGATACAGATGGGCTAATAACCGATTTAAAGGATGTTGCATTGATATCCAGATTTGCAGATTGTACCCCTATTATCTTGTTCGACCCTATAAAAAAGGTTCAGGCAAATATCCATTCAGGTTGGAAGGGAACCCTACAGAGGATAGGAGGAGTTGGGGTAGACTTAATGGTGGATGAGTACGGCTCTAATCCAGAGGATATCATTGCAGTGTTAGGCCCTACCATAGGAAAACATGATTTTGAAGTGGAATCCGATGTTATGACCCAATTCAAGGAAGAATTCGACTTTTACAAGGATATAATTAGACAAAAAGATGAGATTAAGTTCCTAATCGACCTCCACACTACTAGTAAGAGGATACTTTTTGACAGAGGAATAAAAGAAGAAAATCTAATAATCGTAGATTTGTCGACTTTTGCCCGTGAAGACTTATTGCACTCTTACAGAAGGG
>CAZIMA010000101.1:0-6531 GCA_964540195.1 uncultured Tissierella sp. | reverse complement strand
GGGAAGTCAATTTCAAAAAAAGGTTTATTTTTAGGCCCCTTTTTTCGGACCCTTCACAGGCTCGGTTGCCTTATGCCTTAAGTTAATTGGCTGACATGTGCCCCATACTTAACTAACTCATATTTTTAGAATATTCAATAAGTTATTAAGTTAGGTGACAGGCTCGGTTGCCTTTTACTTAGGATATACCTTGGCTCCCCCATTTCTAGTTTTTATTACTACGTCAGTTGAATCATAGTCAATATACGGTACTGCTGGAGTAGTTGCACCACCATATTTCTTTGATGTAAATTTAGTTGTAGTATCAACCATTTCTTTTAACGCAGCAACTTGAGCATTTCCATTTAATAAACCAGGAGCTAGCTTAGTAGGATGGTTAGTTGAGTTATACATTTCAACTGCTCTAGCAATTGTAGCTGCACTTGCTTCGTCAGCCTTAATTTTCGCATTTTCTTGGAACCCACCTAACCTTGGAATCGCTATTGCCATCAAAGTCCCCAAAATTGCAATTACTACAACTAATTCAATAAGGGTGAACCCTTTTTGATTTCTTTTTTTACTTAACCATTTTAACATTTTCTTTTCTCCCCTTTTTTTAATATTTTGCTTTATATATATAATTATTAAAGCCTCAATCAATTCACAATTCACAGTTCAAAATTATTTGGGTCATTCTTTAGGGTGTAAACCCGAGATTCTTCGTGAGTAATTCTTATACTGTCCGTCTCAGAATGACAAACCCTAAATGGTATTCATCATATCAAACATAGGCATATACATGGCTATTACTATAAATCCTATTATCAATGCCATGCCAACCAACATCACAGGCTCTAAGAGTGCTGTTAGCCTTTGCAAACTTGCATCTACTTCTTCGTCGTAGAAATCGGCTGTTTTATATAGGATTTCGTCCAGAGAACCGGATTCTTCTCCTATTTTTATCATGGAGTCTACCATTGGTGGGAATATGCCTACATCCCTTACTGCCTTGGATAGGGTGATTCCCTTTCTTATGTTTTCTATTCCCTCTTCCAGTCTTTCTTTGATTATTACATTGTTTACTACGTTACTTACAACTTCTAATGCCTTAAGTAAAGGTATACCTGAGGACATAAGGGTTGAAAGAGTTCTTGTAAATCTGGATGTAATGATCTTGGAAGATGTGGATTTAATCACCGGAAGCTTCAATTTCATGGAGTCAAAGAACCTTGTCCCCTCTTCCGTCTTCTTAAATGTTCCCAGGGCTGCCACAATAATACCAATTATAATTATATATATATACCAAAAAACCCTAATTGAATCACTAATTGCAATTAAAATTCTTGTTGGTGTAGGAAGGGGTACATCGCTGCCTGTAAACATGCCTAAAAAGGTTGGCATTACAAAGACCAGCATAAAAATTACCACCACAACTGAAACCACAGCCAAGGCTGCAGGATAGATCATAGATGACTTGACCTTGTTTTCTATCTTGTTTTCCTTCTCAAAGTGTTCAGCCATTCTTTCCAATATAATGTCTAGGCTACCGCTTACTTCACCAGCCTCTACCATACTTATTAGGATTGAAGGAAAGATATTGTCATGCTTTTTCATGGCTTCTGATAGGGTAAAACCCTTTTGAACATCTTCAGATAGGGATGCCAGACTATTCCTCAAGGTCTTATTTTCAGTTTGCATAACTAAGATATCCAAGCACTTAACTATTCCTAGACCAGAATTGATCATGGTGTAAAACTGCCTACAAAAAACAGCTAGGTCCTTTTTCTTTACTTTCTTTGAAAACAACTCTACCTGTGAATCTGCACCTATATCCCTTTCAACATTTACTGGAATATAGTTGTTGCTCTTTATCATGGATACAACTTCGCCTTCACTAGTGGCATCAAAGGTGCCTTCTATGGTCTGGCCCGTATTGGATATGGCTTTATATTTAAATTTCATACATTCTTAGTGGATGCGGAGACTCGTCACTTAAGTCATGAGAGGAGCATCCATCATCTCCTTTCTTTTTAAGTTATAAGAATAGCCATCATTTCTTTGAACTATTTTACAGTCACAATGCTTAATGCCCTGAATTGTCTTATCCTTTTCTTGAAT
Source organism: uncultured Tissierella sp. (assembly GCA_964540195.1). Classification (GTDB taxonomy): domain Bacteria; phylum Bacillota; class Clostridia; order Tissierellales; family Tissierellaceae; genus Tissierella_B. The sequence continues at coordinate 4,434 of CAZIMA010000101.1, read as the reverse complement.
GTTAAAATATCCAGTGCTTCTAACTGCAACTCTACCAAAATAAGTGCCTATTTTCTTACCCTTAGTAACATTAGCTTTTACTATGTCACCAGTCTGGAAGCCATAGAAGCTCTTTTGCCTTGGTAGGTTTTTTGTAATTATGCCACAGCTGTTAGTTCTTCCTCTAAAACGAGAACCTCTACCATAAGCCTTTATTTCTAATACATCATTGGTTTTAAAATTAAACTTATCTGGAACATTTCCTACACATAATGCATCATAATAATGAGTTTTTGGCAGGCTCTTTTGTGTTCTATTGAACTTAGTTCTACCGCCAGTTGAAAGTTCAATATTTGGAACTATTTTTTTTACTTCTTTAATCAATTTATCTTTATAGCTATTAACCCATGCGGAATATCTTAAACCTTTATTAACCTTACCATCTTTTAATATAGCTGTAATTTTGGTAATTCTAATTTGATTTAAATTACTTTTGTTTTTAAGATTGTTTAGTTTTACTAAATATTCTTCTAAGGTTAGGTTATCCTTATTTTGATTGCAAGTTCTACAAGCTATACTTAGATTATCTACTCTATTGGAGCCACCTCTTGATACTGGTATTTTATGCTCAATTTCAAGCCTTTTGTCATTAGAATCACCACCGCAATATTGGCAATTATGACCATATTCTTCCAAAAGATATTGTCTAATCTCATAGCCAAATAATGTGCCTTGTTGATATTCTATTCCACTTATATCTGGGTTTTCTAACAATTGAGAGTCAAACTTAACTGACTCAATAGATACCTTTGTTATATTACATAGCTTTTTATATTTCTTTAAGAAATTAACTATATTTTTCTTTACAGACTCTACAGATGGAGGAAGCCATCCTTCTTCTCTTTTTGTAGTTGCTTTATGTTTTGAATCCTTTTTTAGAAAGTGATTTATGAACTTACATCTTCTATAGCGAGTTTTTCTATTGCGTCTATTCCTTCTTGTTTGCTGACGTGTTTTTAATAAATCCACTATTTGTGAGCCTCTGTGTTCAATTTCAGCTAAAAAGACTACTGAATCATTGTCAACAATGGCAACACCTGTAACCTTTGAACCTGGGTCTAATTTTAGGTGATACTCTTTTTCTGAAGTGATTAGACCATCAGCATCCTTTTTTAATCTAATTGTAAATGGATGTGTTTTATGAACTACTGCGAAGCCTTTTTTAAGCAATATTCTTGCCTTTGCATTAGTGCACATATTAATAGGTTTCTTTTTATGATTTAAGACAAACACCACTTAAAATCAACTCCTTTTTAATAAACCCCTGCTAAGCAGGGTAACGGGAAGACAAGCTTCCTCTCTCCTCGACAATGTTAAAGTAGCTTTTGCGTGCAAAGCACTGCTTGATTAACCCTATAAGCTGTTTAGACCTTGCACCATATAAAGTGATGATACTATAAGATACTGGAGAAGCATATCAGTCTATGATGACCACTTTAACGTAGGTTTCCCTGAGTCTGCTCAATACCAACTAAAGCTTCTGGCTAAAACTAGAAGCCTTCGACTTTAGTCGAGGGTGTATTGACAAGAATTCACTACCTTACATATTTTTTCATATCTTCAGGATTTATGGCCTGGGTCAAGGCTACATCCTTTAGTATTAAACCTCTTGTATATAAGTCTATCAAAGAGCTATCCATGGTCTGCATCTGGAGCTTGGCTCCGGTTTGGATAGATGTATCTATTTGGTGAATCTTATCTTCTCTGATTAAGTTTCTAATAGCAGGTGTTGCTATCATAATCTCATAGGCTCCTACCCTTCCCTTACCATCTGCTCTAGGCAAAAGCTGTTGGGATACTATGGCTTGTATTACTGAAGCCAATTGAACCCTTATTTGCTGCTGCTGATGAGGTGGGAATACGTCTATTACCCTATCTATAGTCTTAGCTGCCCCATTTGTATGTAGGGTTGATAAAACCAAGTGACCTGTTTCAGCTGCTGTTATGGCTATACCGATAGTTTCCAAGTCCCTCATCTCTCCTACCAGGATAACATCAGGGTCCTCTCTTAGGGCTCCCCTTAGTGCACTGGCAAAGGAGGCAGAGTCACTACCTATTTCCCTTTGGTTTACCATGGCCTTCTTGTGTTTATGAAGGTATTCTAAGGGGTCTTCAAGGGTTAAGATATGACAAGCTCTCTCCCTATTTATCTGGTCTATCATTGAGGCTAGGGTAGTGGACTTTCCACTTCCCGTAGGCCCTGTTACCAGAACAAGCCCTCTAGGAAGCCTTGCTATATCCGAGATGACCTTTGGAAGACCTAGGGATTCCATATTAGGAATAGTAAGGGGTATAACCCTTAGTGCCATACCATAGCTGCCTCTTTGCTTATATGCATTTACTCTAAATCGTCCAATTCCGGGGCTTGAATAGGAAAAGTCAATTTCTCCAATTTCATCCAGTTCCTTGAATTGTTTTTCACTCATGGACTCCTTAGTAAGTTCCATAGTATCTTGGGGCTCTAGGGGCCTTTCTCCAATATTAACTAAGGTCCCATTGATTCTAAAGGTTGGAGGTATTCCAACTGTAATATGAATATCCGATGCCTTCTTTTCGATTCCTAAATTAACCAGTTCAAATAAATTCATAACTAGTAACTACCTCCTATCCTAGGGTAAAGCCTACTCTCATAACTTCCTCAAAGGTTGTCTCACCTTTTAAGGCCAATGATGAGGCTGATTGAAATAGGGTTGTCATACCCTCTTCCAAGGCCATTTCCCTTATTTTATCTATAGTTGCTCCTGTATCGATTAATCTTCTAATATTTTCATTGATGGGCATTATTTCATGGACAGCTGCCCTTCCCTTATAACCCTGGTTACAAAAATTACAGCCTACTGCCTTATAGAGGGTAAGCTTGTCTTCTTCAGTAAAGCCCAACATCTTCTTTTCCTTATACTTTGGCTCATATGGTGACTTGCACTTAGGGCATAGGGTCTTAACCAGCCTTTGGGATACTATACCCACTACTGCACTGGATACCAGATAAGGCTCTATTCCCATATCTATAAGTCTTGCTATAGTCGAGGGGCTATCATTAGTATGAAGGGTTGATAATACAAGATGGCCCGTAATAGCTGCCCTAACAGCAATCTCTGCAGTTTCACCATCTCTTATCTCCCCTACCATTACCGTATCAGGGTCCTGTCTTAGTATGGACCTAAGTCCCTGGGCAAATGTAAGTCCGGATTTTACATTTACTTGAACTTGGTTGATCCCATTAAGCTTGTACTCTACCGGGTCCTCAATGGTAATTACGTTTTTCTCAACTACATTTAACTCCTTAAGTACTGTATAAAGGGTGGTAGTCTTTCCACTACCTGTAGGCCCGGTAACCAGGATCATGCCATAGGGCTGGGAAAGTATTTGATCAAATACCCTTAGATTTCTTTCGCTAAAGCCAAGGCCTTCTTTTGTAAATTGAAAATTGCTCTTATCCAACAATCTTAAAACTATTTTTTCTCCGTAGACCGTAGGTAAGGTTGAAATTCTCATATCCACTTCTTTATCGTTGATACGGCTTTCTACCCTTCCATCTTGAGGTACTCTTTTTTCAGCTATATTCATCCTACCAATAATCTTTACCCTGGTAACTATGGCAGATAGGTTACTTCTGGGTAGGGTCATTATCTCTGTTAAGTCTCCATCTATACGAAATCTTATCCTTATTTCATCTTGATAAGGCTCTATATGTATGTCTGATGCCCTTCTTCTTACAGCTTGTTCGATAATGGAATTTAATAGCCTTACTATAGGTGCAGAAGTTACTTCTGACATTTCAGTATCATCCATGTCATCTGAGTCAGTTACCATATGGCTTTCAGTAAACTCTTCAAGAACCTTTTTTATACTCTCTCCACTATAATATTTATCGATGACCTTATTTATATCATTTGAAGTTGATATTACAGGCTCCAGTTCCATCTTTGTAAAAAGCTTGATATCGTCTTTTGCAAAGAAATTCAAAGGATCTACCATGGCTACTATTAACTTGTCATCCTTTTTATCAATGGCTATAAGCTTATATTTTCTGACCAAGGATTCCGGTAGCAGGGTTGCAATTGATTGGTTGATTTCATACTTACTTAAATCTACTCTTGGAAAGCCTAATTGAAATTCCAATGCATCTACAATATCCTCCGAGCTTAGCCAACCCTCTGCGACTATAATTTCACCTAATTTTGCATTGGTCTTACTTTGTTCCACTAAGGCAATATCTAATTGCTCTTGAGTAATCTTGCCTGCATATAATAGTAATTCTCCAATCTTTAGATTAGACTTTTGCAATTTCATCATCCTTTTTTATGCCACATAGGTGTTAAAATAAATATTCGACCTAACTTGGTCGAGTAAATAAGCCTCTCTCTATTGCTCTGTGTCATTAGATTGAAGGCT
>CAZIMA010000100.1:0-6556 GCA_964540195.1 uncultured Tissierella sp. | reverse complement strand
TAATAATTGCAATATTATCCTATATGATATATAGGTTACAGCCCTTATTTATGTACTTTTCTACGGGAATTATGAAACCAGTCGAAGAAAAGATAAATATGGGTTATTATCATAGTGCTCAAAATATTATAAAGTCTAGAGAAGATCTTTATGTTGTTGGGATTACAGGAAGCTTCGGTAAAACCAGTACAAAGTTTATTGTTGGGACAATATTATCTGAAAAATTCAATGTACTTAATACACCTGAGTCATACAATACCCCTATGGGTCTCTCTAAGGTAATAAATAATACATTGATGCCGGATCATGAGGTTTTTGTTGCTGAACTTGGAGCTAAAGTCATAGGTGAAATTAGGGAAGTAGCTGAACTTGTACAACCTAAAATAGGAGTTCTCACTTCAATCGGACCGGTCCATATTGAGACCTTCAAAAATATTGATAATATAATGAAGACTAAATATGAATTGATTGAAGAATTGCCTACGGATGGTGTTGCAGTATTCAATTATGATAATGAATATATTAAAAAGCTTGCGGATAAGACGTTTAAAGAGAAGCTTTTATACGGCTTGGAAAATGTTGAAGAACTGGATATGTACGCAGATAATATCATAGTTTCAGAGCTTGGTTCTACCTTTACATTAAGGGACAAGGAAGGGAATAGTATCGATTGTACTACAAAGCTATTAGGTAAACATAATATATATAATATATTGGCAGGAGCCTGTGTAGCTAAGAGTCTAGGCCTTACCTTTGAAGAGATCTCTAGAGGAATAGCTAAGATTGAGCCTGTAGAGCATAGACTTAATATTATAAATCCAGGTACAGGAATTATTATAATAGATGATGCATTTAATTCAAATCCAATAGGAACTAAGGCTGCCCTAGAGGTGCTTAGCCAATTCAAGGAGGGTAAGAAAATTATAGTAACTCCGGGAATGATTGAACTGGGAGAGATGGAAGAGGCAGCAAATAGGGAGTTTGGTGTAAATATAGGGAAGGTATGTGATTATGTAATATTGGTCGGAGAAAAGCGTACAAAGCCTATTTATGAAGGACTAATGGAGACAAATTACAACAAGTCCAATATATTTATTGTTAACAATTTAGAGGAGGCAACAGCTCAAATAGGTAAAATAGCAAAACCTAAGGATGTTGTACTCTTTGAAAATGATTTGCCGGATAATTATAGTGAATAACCAGTAAAAGCCTAGTTTTAGTGGTTCGGTGCAATATTTTATTAATTTGCTTTGATACTTAAAGGGGGTCTTGAATTGAAAAGAGTAGGTGTAATTTTTGGTGGCACCAGTGTAGAACATGAGGTATCTGTAATCACTGGAATGCAGGTTATAGAGAATTTAAACAAGAGTAAATATGAGGCAGTTCCCATATATATAACAAAAGAAGGTGAATGGCTAACAGGTAACTCTCTTAAGGATTTTAATACCTATAAAGAAGGAAATTTCAAAGATGCCAAAAGGATTATAATGTCACAGAATAGAAACGATTATAATCTATATCTTCATCCTGAATCATTGGGATTATTTGGAAAGAAAATAGTAGATACTTTAGATGTTATATTTCCGGCTCTTCATGGTACTTATGGAGAAGATGGATGTGCACAAGGCTTATTTGAGCTTATGAATATTCCATACGTTGGTGGAGGAGTTTTGGCATCATCGGTTGGAATGGATAAGATACTTATGAAAGATGTGTATAAATCTTATAATATTCCTATAGTGGATTATACATGGTTTTATAGAAGTAGCTGGGAAGCAGATAGGGATAAGGTAATATCTGATATTGAGGGTAAGATAGACTATCCTGTTTTCGTTAAACCGGCTAACCTTGGTTCAAGTATAGGTATAAATAAGGCTAAGGATAAAGAAGGCTTAATTTCAGCAATAGAAATTGCGGTTAATTATGACAGAAAGATTATAATTGAAAAGGCTGTTGAAAATCCAAGGGAAATCAATTGTGCAGTAATGGGATATGATAAAGAAGTATTTACATCACTTTGTGAGGAGCCCCTAGGGTGGAAGGAAATATTAAGTTTTGAGGATAAATACATCAGTGGGAATAAGAACAGCAAAAATGCTGGAGAAAGAAGGGTGATTCCAGCTGATATCGATGATAGTTTAAGAACTGAGATCGAAAAATTGGCTAAGGAAGCATTTATAGCAATAGATTGTAAAGGTACCTCAAGAATAGATTTTTTAGTGGACCAAGATAATAAGGTATATGTAAATGAAATAAATACTTTACCTGGGTCTATAGCTTTCTATCTTTGGGATGGTAAGGGGTATCCATTTGAAAATCTTATCGATTACCTACTTGATATAGCGTTCTTAACTCATGAAGAAAAGAATAAGAATATGTATGGTTTTGATGCCAACCTATTCACTAGAACCCAATATGGTACTAAGCTTAATACAGGTGTAAAATAACTGGGTACAGAAACTGTAAGCAGTTTCATCTATGTTTAAAATAATTTGTTTTGAAAATGTAAGATATTAATGCGATATCTTACATTTTTTTGTTCAAAAAGGGTAAACAATAAGGGTAGGAACCAAATTAGGAGGAATCTAAATGAGTATAAGAGAAAATATAATAGAATTTATGGAGCAAAAACAATATAAGCCTATGATTAAAGAGGAATTGGCTATTGAATTTGAAATAGGCAAGGGCGATGTTAAGGAGTTTTATAAGGTTTTGGAGTCAATGGAAAAAGAAGGGGTTATTATTAGAAATAACAAGGACAAATATGGACTTATTACCTCTGAATATCTTGTAGTGGGTAGACTCCAAGGACATGAAAAAGGTTTTGGCTTTGTAATTCCAAAGGATAAGATGAAAGAAGATATCTTTATCCCTGCAGAAAATATGAATAGTGCTATGAATGGGGATACTGTAGTAGCAAATCTTACTAGAAGGCAAGAGGCAGGAAGGCGTCAAGAAGGGGAAATAGTAAGGATATTGGAAAGGGCAAATGAAACTATTATTGGAACCTTTGAGGACAATGGTAATTTTGGGTTTTTAATACCCGATGAACAAAGGATAGCCTACGATGTATTTATACCAAAGGCTCAGACTGGAGGCGCCAAAAACGGTCAAAAAGTAGTGGTTGAAATTACTAGATGGCCTGAACTAAGGAGAAATCCTGAGGGGAAAGTAGTAGAAATCCTGGGATTCTTAAGTGAAAAAGGCACTGATATACTATCTATTATAAGGATGTTTAAGCTGCCAGAAGACTTTCCGCCAAAGGTACAGCAGCAGGCTGATATGGTTGAAGAAGACCTAACCCAAAGAGATTTAGAAGGGCGTGAAGACCTTAGAGACTTAACCACCTTTACCATAGATGGAGCAGATGCAAAGGATTTTGATGACGCTGTTTCAATTGAAGGTCTGGAAAATGGAAATTTTATGCTTGGGGTTCATATAGCTGATGTAGTGCATTATGTTAAGCAAAATTCAGCCTTAGATAAGGAGGCATTATCTAGAGGAAATTCTGTTTACCTCTTAGATAGGGTAATACCTATGTTACCTAAGGAATTATCCAATGGAATATGCTCCTTAAACCCTAATGTTGATAGATTAACCCTAACGGTCTTTATGGAAATCGATAAGAAGGGGAATGTTGTAAATCATAGAATAACCGAGTCTGTAATAAAGAGTAAACACAGACTTATTTACGACGATGTTTCCGACTATCTAGAAAATGGTGATGAAAAAGCAAAGGAAAAGCTTAAGGATATATTAAATGATTTAGACCAAATGTATGAATTGATGCAGATATTAAATGATAAAAGAGAGAGAAGAGGTAGTATCGACTTTGACTTTGCAGAAACCTATATTGAATTAGATGAAAATGGAAAGCCAATAGATGTAAGGGTTGCAGAAAGAAGAGTAGCCAATAGGCTTATTGAAGAGTTTATGCTTGTAACTAATGAAACAGTTGCAGAAGAATTTTTTTGGGCAGAGATTCCATTTCTATACAGGGTACATGAAGAGCCAAATGCTGAGAAATTACAGGATTTTTCTAAGTTCATCCACAACTTTGGATATTCATTAAAGGGTAAGGAAATTCATCCTAAAGAGCTACAGCTACTGACCAAGGAAATAAAAGGAAAGAAAGAAGAACCTGTAATTTCAACTCTTCTTTTAAGGTCTTTAAAGAAGGCAGTATATAGTCCTGAAGCCGGAATCCACTTTGGGTTAGCAGCACAGTATTATAGTCACTTTACATCACCTATTAGAAGATATCCTGACTTGGTCATTCACAGAATTATTAAAGATTATCTAAAAGGAAGATTAAGCTCTGATAGAATTAATAAATGGGAAAAAATCTTGCCAGAAATAGCAGACCATACTTCCATGACCGAAAGAAGGGCAGAAGATGCTGAAAGAGAAGTAGACGACCTAAAGAAGGCTCAATACATGTCTGAGAGGATAGGGGAAGAGTATGTAGGAATAGTATCATCCGTTACTAACTTTGGTCTCTTTGTTCAATTAGAGAATACAATCGAAGGATTAGTTCACTTTAACAATATGGATGATGATTTCTATAGATTTGATGAGGAAAATTACTATATAATTGGTGAAAGAACTAATAGAATCTATCGTCTAGGAGACGAAGTTAGAGTTGAGGTAATCGGTGCTGATATAGCTAAGAGAACTATTGATTTTAGATTGATTTGATTCATTGACTAATATATGTAAATTTGGTACACTAATTATCAATATCAAATTAAAGGGTTGATAATATGAAAAAGACAGGTATTAAGGTTATTGCAACGAATAAGAAGGCTAGGCATGAGTATTTTATTGAGGATACTATTGAAACAGGAATAGTTTTGACCGGAACTGAAGTTAAATCCATTAGGCAAGGAAAGATTAACCTCAAGGAAAGCTACGCTACCGTTGAAAATGGGGAAGTATTTATTAATGGTATGCATATAAGCCCTTATGAACAAGGGAATATCTTTAATGTAGATCCTTTAAGAAAGAGAAAGTTGTTGCTCCATAAAAAGGAGATTAGAAAGTTATTTCAAGGACTACAGCTAGAAGGATATACCCTTGTGCCGCTTTCTGTATATTTAAAAGATGGTAAGGTGAAAATTGAACTTGCTACAGCAAAGGGTAAGAAATTATATGACAAGAGAGAAACTATAGCTAAGAAGGATGCTGAAAGGCGTATACAACAGCATTCATCTGAAAAGTACAGGTAAATGTTATGGATAATAAAAAGCTTGTAGATACAGCAATTTTAGCTGGTGAAATCATGCTAAGAAGCAATGCAGAAACATATAGAATAGAAGATGTAATGAATAGGATACTTGATATTTCATGCCTTGAAACATCAGAAGCAATTGTCTTAACTACGGGGATTTTTCTTACCTTAGATGATCCTTCTATAACCCCCATTACTGAGGTTAAAAGGATTACCGATAGGGTAACCAATTTAGACAATATTGCTAGGGTAAATAGTATTACTAGGCGTCTCACCTGTGGAGATATTAGCTTAGATGAGGCCTTTAATAAACTGCAAAAGATAGAAGCTGAAGGCCAGTATAGTCCAAGGGGTAAAAACTTGGCAACTTCCTTAATACCAACCTTCTTTGCCCTCCTCTTTGGTGGGGGGATTATTGAAGCCTTAGTAGGATGGTTTAATGGTGGGGTGTTAGTAGGAAGTTATAAGTTTGAAAAAAAAATTAATTTAGGCTTTTTTATTCACAATGTCTTATATTCTATGATTGCAGTCTTAGTAATCAATATATTTAATAGAATAGCCTTTAGATCTCTAGATGTGAATATAGTCATAACCAGTTCTATTATGCCATTAGTTCCAGGAACTGCAATTACCAATGCTTTTAGGGATACACTTCGTGGAGACTATATGTCAGGTGGAGCAAAAGCTCTAGAAGCTATAATAATCGCTTTATCAATAGCAGTAGGAGTTGCATTAGGCTTGGTGTTAGGAGGTGTAATCAAATGATTGCACAAGTTCTAAGTGCATTTGCAGCAGTTGTGGCCTCATCAATATTTTTGGAGTCCCCCAAAAAACTTATTTTTCTCACAGGTACTGTAGGAGCAGTAGGATGGGCCATATATCTTTTAACTAATAATACATTTGGACCTACTATCTCAACCTTTATTGCAGGAATAGTAGTATCTTTATTATCCCATTTGTTTTCTAGGATCTTCAAGACACCTTCTACTATGTTTTTTATACCTGGCTTCTATCCATTAGTACCGGGATATAGGTTATATATGGCAGTCTATAATTTTATCTTAGGGGATAGAGTATTAGCCTCAGTATATTTTACAGATACATTTAAGATTTCAGGCATGATAGCCTTGGCTATCTTTACCATAGACACAGTCTTCAATATTTATAACAAATATAAGCCAAAAGATTGGGCTTAGGTCGTTTGACATTATCTAGCAGATTGACAAAAACACATGTTTTTGTTATACTTATATTGTATCTAAGGAATAATTGGGGGGCGAAATGGTTTCGACGGGGATGCGGAATCAAGAGTAGCGAGTCGTTGTC
>CAZIMA010000099.1:0-7047 GCA_964540195.1 uncultured Tissierella sp. | reverse complement strand
AAATCGGGATAGAAACACTCGAAGGTAAAAAAGCAGAAACAGAATATGGGATAGCTCTTATGAATGATAAGAGAGAAAAACTAGAGTCGCAATTAGATGAACTTGAAATCCAAAAATCTCAAATTCCAAGTGTTTCCACCCTATTAGATGGCTGGAATCAGATTATGGATGGGGAAAGAGACCTTAGACAGGCAGAAAGGGAGATAGAAGATGGTTGGGACCAGTACTATGATGGAAGGGATGAAATCAGACAAGCTAAAAAGGAAATAGAAGAAGGGGAAAAGGACCTTGCAGAGGCAAAGCTTGAGTTAGAGGAGAATAGGACCAAGCTTCAAGATGGTTGGAGAGAACTGGAAGAAGCTAGAATAGAACTAGAGGATGCTAAAAAAAAGCTAGATGACGGATTTGTGGAATACTATGACGGCAAGGAGGAAATAGCAGATGGGTGGGCTAAGTACAGAGATGGGGTCAAGGAATTAGATGATGCCCAAAAGACCCTTAAAGAAGAAGTAGCCAAGGCCAATAAGGAGATCAAGGATGGAGAAGAGGAACTTGCTCAGGGTCAAAAAGACTATAATGAAGGACTTGTAGAACTTAGGGACGGTGAAAAAGAATATCTAGATGGAAAGGCAGAGGCTGAGGAGGAATTGGCAGAAGCCTATGCTGAGCTGATGGATGCCCAGGAGGAGATTGATAAGCTGGAAGTCCCTGAATGGTATGTCTTAGACCGAAATTCAAATATCAGCTTCGTAAGCTTCGAGTTAAATGCTGAAAAGGTAGATGCAGTTGCAAAGGTCTTTCCGATCTTCTTCTATATGATAGCAGCCTTAGTAACCCTTACTACTATGACCAGGATGGTAGAGGAGGAAAGGACTCAGATAGGGACCCTAAAGGCCCTGGGCTATTCCAAACTTTCCATAACCGCTAAGTATATAGTCTATTGCTCACTTGCATCTGTACTCGGAAGTATGGGAGGTCTTTTTGTAGGCTTTAAGGTCATTCCCTATATTATCTGGAATGCATATGGAGTCCTCTTCCACCTCCCTGATTTTATAGCAGCCTATAATACCAAGATTGGCCTTATTTCATCAGGACTGGCAATCCTAAGTACCCTAGGGGCAACAATCTATGCTTGTAATGATGCCTTAAAGGAAAAACCGGCAACCCTAATGTTACCAAGGGCACCAAAGGCAGGTAAGAGGATAGTGCTGGAAAGGGTTGGATTTATCTGGTCAAGGATGACCTTTAACCATAAGGCAACTGCCAGAAATCTCTTTAGGTATAAGAAGCACTTCTTTATGACCATCATTGGAATTTCAGGATGTACAGCCCTTTTAGTAACGGGATTTGGCCTTCGGGATTCCATTGGACAACTGGCTAATACCCAGTTTGCTGAAATATACAAGTATGAGATTGAGATAGAAGTGGACGATGGGTGGAAAGGGGATGGAGACCTTAATAATATCCTAAAGGATAAAAGTCTTATTGAAAATTCCATAGCAATCTATTCGGATAAGGGTGAGCTAAGCTTCAAAGATGAAAAACTAGAGGCTACAGTAAGGGCGGCCAATCTAGAGGACCTAGGAGACTTTGTTGAATTCAGGGATAGGGAAAGCAAGGAAAAGCTAATAGTTAATAAGGATTCAGTATTAATAACAGAAAAGCTTAGTGAGGTATTGGATTTAGGCATTGGGGATAAGTTTACCTTTATTAACTTTGATGATAAAAAAGCTGAATTTACCGTAGGGGGAATCACTGAAAACTATGCCGGAAACTATGTATATATGGATAAGGGCGACTATATAGGTGGATTCAATATAAGAGAAGATGAGAACTTTATACTGGCAAAGCCAGGAGCTGCAAATTCCTCTGATTCTATAGCCCAGAGGGTTTTATCCAATGAGAAGGTATTAAATTCAAGCTTCGTATCTCAAACCAAGTCCACCTTTGATAATCTATTGTCTGCTATCGACTATATAGTCGTATTTATAATAGTATCTTCCGGAGCCTTGGCCTTTATAGTCTTGTACAATCTGACCAATATCAATATCAACGAGAGAAATAAGGAGCTGGCCACATTGAAGGTCCTTGGCTATTATGAGGAAGAGGTTTCAACCTACATCTTTAGGGAGACCAGGATACTGGCCTTTTTAGGAATGCTTCTAGGTCTGGTCCTTGGAATGGCATTACACACCTTTGTAATAGCTACGGTTGAGAATCCTGAGTTTATGTTCGGCAGGGATATAAAGCCATTAAGCTACCTGATCTCAGGATTAATAACTATCTTCTTCTCCATAATAGTAAACCTATTTATGAAGAGGAAACTGAAGAATATCAAGATGGTGGATTCAATGAAGGCAAATGAATAAGGCAAAAATCAAGGAACAAGGAATAGGAAGAGGGAATTGGTAATTCTTTCTGTAATCTCTTTGTAACATGATAGACCAGTGACATGCTCCCACCACTTTAGAAGTGGGGGCTTCTTGGGAAGTACTGACTATTGTCAGTATATTTACCGAGCTATCCCCGTTTGCCCAACGGTTTCACGAATAATTGGTTTACTTTGTACCTTGCATATTTTACGCATAGAAGGAAAAGGCTAATCGCTTGGTTATCGCATTCATAGCTAATCGGTTTCTCTATGCAACCTCATATATGCAGTTATCAAGGAACAATTATTAGTATATATATACCCAAATAATAGACAATTCATCTCACCACTTATAGAAGATGGGAGAATTCTTGTCTAAATTAGCGTTAAAATATGATACAATTAATGAAAGATGTGATATGCCCTCAATAAGGTGGGTAAATAAGCACTGTGTTACAAAGGAGGAATTTCTCGTGATAGTAAAAATAAAGAAAACTATACTAAGCCTTACAGCTGCCTTACTTGTACTTGGTTCAACTGCCGATATGAGAGTGATAGCTGCCAAGCCTATAAGTCTGCTTGTAGATGGCAAGGATATAACTCACCTATCCAGCCCAATAATAGAAAATGACAGGACCCTAGTACCCATTAGGTTTATTTCAGAGGAGTTAGGGGCTACTGTTACTTGGAATGAAAGTGAGAGAAGTGTATTTGTACAAAAGGGAAATGATACAGTCCTATTAAGAATAGGAAGCAACCTTGTACAATACGATAATGGTGCAGATTATGATGTAAGCGATGTAGCACCTAAGATCTATAATGACCGGACTTTTGTACCTTTGAGACTGGTTAGCAATGCCCTTGGAATAGCTGTTGACTGGAATGATAGTGCCAGAACAGTTTTGGTGGATTCTAACAAGAAAGGTGAAACTACTAATTTCTTCGATATTAAAATTTTAAGTCAAAATCCGGGACAAACTATAAGTGGTAAGGCTAACCTACAGCTAGGCACCTCTGAACTTTATACAATTCCCGGAAATGAAGTAAGGTTCTTATTACTTGAGCCTTCTACAGGAAAGGGATTTATGGTAGCCAGGGGCAGTCTAGTAAATGGTAGTCATACTTTCCTTCCAAGAATTGAGGACAATGGCAATAAGATATTAGTAGGGGCAGTATATGATAAGAATGGTAAATTCCTTGGGGGAGATTCTATTCCTGTAAATATAAATGTAAATCCAAGCCTTAGTATAAGAGGCCTAAATAGTGGACAAGTTATTACAGGAGATACCACTTTTGGTGTAGACCTGAACTTCTTCCCTGCATATATAAAGTATGAGATAAAGAATTTAAGCACAGGAAAAACTACCTTGACGGGAGAAGAGGACCCTCTAGGGACCTTTACTTGGTCACCTGTAATGAGTGATAATGGAAACTATGAGATTAGGGCAATAGCTTATGATACTAAAAACAATCCATACCCGGGTAATCCTGTAGGTGTACAAGTTAGCCTAACCAGGTTTTTAGGTCTTGGAGGAGTGACTCCAGGACAAACAATCAACAATTCCGTAAACCTTATAGCTAAGAGAAATTTCGATGTAAGCGAAACCCAATACCTAAGCAGAGATGTAAATACGGGAATAATCTCAACTATAGCCAAGATACCTTATGGTGGATATAAATACTTCCCTGGTCCAAACGACACAGGAACTAAGGAATTAATAGTAAGGGTCCTAGCAGGCGGAGTAACTTATGACAGTGACCCAATTAGGGTATATATAGAAGGAAGTCCAAAGCTTTTACTTGAAGGCATAGGACCAAAACAAGTAGTAACTGGTCCAACTACTCTTAAGGTAAATAGCAATGTAAATCTAGACAGTGTAAGCTACTTCCTGACTAATATCAAGACAGGTGCAAGAAAGGCTATTGCATCCAATGTCCCTCCTACTCAAGCAGTAACCTATACACCGGCTTCCAGTGATGCAGGTGAAGTGACCATACAGGCTGAAGGATCTTATCAAGGCAAGAAGGTCTTAAGCGAAAAGATCAACTTTAGGGTATACCTAGGCGAGGTCCATGGACCACAGCCTATAATTCAGAAGGATAAGTTCCTTGGCTTGGCATCAGGACTTGCTAGAACTTCCTATGAAAAGACAGGTATGAGTGCAGCTTTACAAACAGCCCAAGCCATATTAGAAACAGGCTGGGGACAAAGCGTTCCCGTAGACAAGTATACAGGCCTTCTTTCCAACAACCTATTTGGTATAAAGGGTGTAGGACCTAAAGGCAGCGTAACTTCCAACACCTGGGAAGTATATAACGGAATAACATATAGGGTAGATGCAGACTTTAGAGCCTATGATAATGTAAACCAATCTTGGGCAGACCATAAGGAATTCTTAAATAGAGACAGATATACAAACTTCAGAGGAGTAATGTACGACTATATGCAAGGAGCATGGGCACTAAGAAGGGCGGGATATGCAACTGATCCACAATACCCTATAAAGCTTATGAAATTAATAGACACATATAATTTAGACGAATTGGACAAAGTGGGGATATAATCCCCGCTTTTTTCTAAATCCAAAACTATATCATATGATGGGAGAAATTATGAGAATAGGATATGCATGTTTAACTAAGGGAATAAGGGATACGGATTTTAAAAGCTGCACCATGAAAAATGCTAGAGAAGACAGGCTAATGGACTTAATAGACTATAATCTTCATAGCCTTGAAAATATAATAGAATACAATATTAAAGAGAATATAAAATTATTTAGAATTTCATCGGATATAATCCCCTTTGGGTCTAGCCCGGTAAATACCCTAAAATGGTGGGACATATTTGATGAAAGGCTTAAGGCCATTGGAAATAAGATAAAGGCCAGCCATATGCGGGTATCCATGCACCCCGGCCAATATACGGTCCTAAACTCCCCTAAGGAGGATGTAGTAAGTAGGGCTGTGGAAGACCTGATCTATCATACAAGATTTCTAGACTCCCTTGGGGTAGATGAAAAGAACAAGATAATCCTCCATATAGGTGGATTATATGGGGATAAGGAAGGGGCCAGAGGACGGTTTATACACAACTATAAAGTATTAGATGATAGTATAAAAAACAGGATGGTAATAGAAAACGACGATAAATCCTACACTGTAGAGGATGTCCTATATATTTCCAATGAGTTAAATATTCCGGTGGTATTTGACAACCTCCATAATGCTATAAACAGGTCCCAGGAAGAGAAAAGTGAATTGGAATGGATTCATTTATGCGGAAAGACATGGACCCATAGGGATGGGGTCCAGAAGATCCATTATTCTCAGCAGAATCCGGAAAAGAATCGGGGCTCTCATTCCGAAACCATAGAATTAAATGAATTTGAAAAATTCTTCCAAAGCTTAAAAAGGGACTTGGATATTATGCTTGAAGTTAAGGATAAAAACCTTTCGGCCGTAAAGTGTATCAACTTAACAAGGGAAGATAAACACATAAAACACCTGGAAGATGAGTGGGCCCTATATAAATACAATATCCTAGAAAGGTCCCCTTCCAACTACAAGGCCATAAGAAACCTCCTAAAGGATAAAAACCAATACCCGGTCTTAGACTTTTATAAACTTATAGATGAAGGTATGAATAGTCAAATCACCATCGGAAACGCTGTAAATGGACTTATGCATGTATGGGGATATTTTAAAGACAGGGCCGGTGAAAAGGAAAAAACATGGTTTTTTAAAAATCTCCAAGCCTACGAAGAAGGAGGCGGGTCTTTAAAAAAGCTAAAAAACTACCTATATAAATTGGCTAAGGACTACGATGAAAAATATCTATTGAATTCCTATTATTTTGATCTAGACTAATAAGGGAGATTCCCACCAACCCTCTTAAGTAGACTAAAATTGATCTGCTTAGGAGGGTTTTTTTAGTAAAAAGTTTTTTATTGAAGAAACCTATACTAAAGCTTGTCCTTATCAAAATTAGCAATTCGAATTTATATTTTAAGTACTGTATAATTGATTTGTTGTTTAATTAACAAGTTTAGGAATGATGGCATTCATGAAATGGGATTCTTATGAAACTATCAATTACATAAATTATAAAAGTAGTGGGTTGAGATAGAACCAATAAAAGAATTACAATTACCGGAAAAGTTTGACCAGTATGATGATGCAAGAAAGCAAGGATTTTTGAAGGTGAAGGAATTAAAGGAAAAAGGAACTCCTGTTGTAGGAGTATTTTGTACATATACACCAATGGAGATAATCCATGCAGCTGGAGCGGCAGCAGTAGGCTTATGTGGTACATCTGACGTGCCAATCCCACATGCTGAACAACATCTTCCTAAAAACCTTTGTCCCCTAATTAAGTCCTCTTACGGATTTGCTGTTTCTGATACATGCCCTTATTTTTATTTCTCCGATCTAATCGTTGGTGAAACAACATGTGACGGAAAGAAAAAGATGTATGAGTTAATGGGAAAGATGAAAGATACCCATGTAATGCATCTACCTCAAGGT
Source organism: uncultured Tissierella sp. (assembly GCA_964540195.1). Lineage (GTDB taxonomy): Bacteria > Bacillota > Clostridia > Tissierellales > Tissierellaceae > Tissierella_B. Next base: position 149 of record CAZIMA010000099.1, on the reverse strand, counting down.
CAAGATAAAGACCATGCTTTTAGATATTGGAGAGAAGAACTAGTTTTATTAAAGGAAAGACTAGAAGAAAAATTCAATATAGAAATAACAGATGACATGCTAAGAGAAGAAATTAAAAAGCGTAATGAGGAAAGAAGAATCCTTATGGA
>CAZIMA010000098.1:0-7061 GCA_964540195.1 uncultured Tissierella sp. | reverse complement strand
CGCCCGGCTCATAACCGGTAGGTCCTGGGTTCGAGTCCCCGAAGGCCCACCATAAGAAAGAACAAATCAGAAATGATTTGTTCTTTTTTTACCTAAAATAACTAAGAATCCCTGACGGAGTCAGGCACCTAACTTAAAGGTTGTAGGATAAAAAAGGCTAACAGTGACTATATAGTCAAGAATTTTAGACACCAATAAAAGTGGGTATAAGAATCAAAAGGAAGTGATATATATGGGAAGAGTTCAAGTGAATAGAAATATGAAGCCAAATAAGGTTTTATTATTGGTCTTAATAATTTCAACCTTATTTGTATTAACTGGATGTATGCCAAATGATGGCTCATATACTAATGAAGAACCTGCTAATTTCCTATCTGGAATTTGGCATGGATGGATAGCTCCTATATCATTAATACTTTCCTTTTTTAAGGATACTAGGATATATGAGCCCATAAATACAGGTTTTGGATATGATTTTGGCTTCTATTTGGCTATAGTAGGAGGATTTGGAGGATTATCCCTTACAAGAAAAGCAAAGAATAGAGATAAATAAAAAAGGGGGAGAAGTATGATAGAAAAAATAGAATCAGATGTATCTAAAAGAAATAAATACATTATAATCTTAATCATTATAGCACTACTCTCGATTTTTGTGTTATCTAAATTTGTAACAGCACCAGAATTTCATGCATCAACAATAGAATCGTTAGATGATAAAAAAGTTACAGTTCTGAAATTGGCTGCAACAGCTGCAGCATCCTCTACAGCCTTATCCTTGATTCCAGGAGATGCTGCAATGCCAATCGCTAATCAGATTGCTGAATTAACACCGTATTTTATTGTTATCCTAGGTGCTATCCTATTAGAAAAGATCTTGATTTCAGTAGTTGGTTATGTTTCTTTTAAATATATTATACCTTTTGCTTGTTTGTTAGGAGTTATATATTTATTTTCAAAGAAAGAAATATTAAGAAGTCTTGCTATAAAACTAGCCATATTTGGACTTGTATTATTTCTAGCAATTCCAGCGAGTATAGGTATAAGTGATTTGCTATATGAGTCTTATGAAGCATCTATTGATCAAACCCTTAAAACTGCAAATGAAAATCAAGAATACATAGAAGAAAAGAAAAATGATCTTTACGAAGAAGACCAAAATTGGATGGAAAAGATCGGAGGCTATTTGTCAAATCTAACTTCTAAAATAGGTATTAATATTTCTGAAATGATTAAGAAGGGAGAAGATACTCTTAGTGTATTCTTAGATGCTGTTGCTGTTCTAATAATAACCTCTTGTGTTATTCCTATTGTTGTAATATTAATGTTTGTTTGGGTTATTAAAATCTTATTTAGCTTTGATGCTGGCACTTTACCAGCAGCCTTTCGAAAGAAAAGATAGGAAGACCCCAAATGAGATAACTGGGACACAATGTCCTAGAAGACCAATCATAGCAAGTCGAAGCTTGTCTATGATTGGTCTGTTTTTTTATCTTAATACTTTTTTTCACTTATTTACCCTTACCTCATTCAAGTATTCAGCTAGCAATAGTTTTACAACTCCCTTATAGCTTTGCACACCTTGGTCTTGATTGTTAGATTTAAGATAATTATCATTAACCCTAGTCATTACTTCTTCGGTTTTTCCTTTTCGAGAATTCCAAAAGTCTCTTGAATTTTCAATATCAATTCTTACCTCTGGTGCTAAATCATTAAAAAGCAGGGTATATACTTCTATGTCTTGATTATAAACTTCATTTAGTAGATAGCTTAAAGCGAGATAATATCCTGAGTATTGAAACCTCCTATCTGGATTATTTATATTGGCTTTATATGCTATGAAATTTGCCTCATCCTCTTTAGCAAACCCCTTATTATGTGCAATTTCATGGGAAATTGTAGATAGCATTGTAACATGGGGAACTGCTGTATTTATATTAGCTTCAGCTGTAAATGGGAAATATATACCTGTGATACCTGTATAACTCAAATAATCAGATAAAAATACAGGTTTAGGTCTACTAAATATCCTATCCAACCTATATGAACCAACTGAATAATCTTTAAAACCCTCTAAGGCTATAAGGCTTAAATCCTTTATATCGTCCTTTAATTCAAATATGCCAAGTTCATTTTCATCCAGTCCAATTCTTATACTATTGATTTCCATAATTACTTCACGAGTTAAATCTACAAGGTCTTCAAAAGTTGGATTATGATCTTGCCATTTTGCAATGGTCATATAGTCTTCTCTATAATAATTAAATCCCCATAGAAGATAAAATAGTATATAGACTAAGGAGAAAAATCGAATTAAGAGGTGTACTATCTTAGACAATTTGTCTTTTAATAGACCTTGTCCTATAATGATATATACAATTAAGGAAAATCCTATTAAAGGAAGTAGTATTATAAGAAGTTCACCTAAGGAAAATGGAAATATAGATGTAATTCTAGATAAAAAATTGCCTATAAGGGGATATATTTTAGAGGAGTAGATTTCTTCTACAAGATCCGCTTTAATGGCAGCAAAATAAAGGGTAACCCTAATTGAAAGAACTATAATAAGAAAAGCTAGGGTAATAGGGTATTTATTGTTTTTTTTCTTAGAGCTTAAGGCTCTTTCTAAACTAGTACTTTTTAATAATTCCATAATTTCCTCCATATACAATATATCTTAAATATATCAGATAAGAGAGCCTACTTCCATAGGATTTTATCACCAATAAAATTAGAAGAGCCAAGGAAGTTTAAAATAATCTTATTACGGGTAAAAAATCAGGAACGTTTTTTTATATGTTTGGTATTATATTAGAGAATTTAACAATATAATTATGATTATAAGGGATATTTCTAGAATTTTATGGAATCCGATGCATGTCTAATGGAGGTGTAATTTTGACTGAGGCTGATTTACAAGTTGAATATAATCAGGTTCTTAATAGATATAACAGCACTAAGGATAAGATGATAAATCTCATTGAGGATAAGAATTGCCTTATAAAACATAAATACTTTGTTCTAAAGACGGATTATATCAAGAAGATAGGACATCTGGAGAATATGTTATTTGATTTGGATATTAAATTAGCTATATCCAAGAGAAGAATAGAACTTGCTAATGAGTCTATAGTTCAAAATAAAACCATTAATTTAGCCATGATTGAAGCAGAGATAAAAGATGAATTCAGGGACTTTTTAGATGCATTAAATTCTAATAATAATGAAATTAGTATAGCAAATTATACTGAGAATATGAGTAGGTTAAGTGAATTGGATCTACAGGAATTAAAAAGATATTATGTTGGTATTGCAAAGCTAATTTATCCTGATATAAATTCGGATCTAAACGATGTTCAAAAATCATTATGGACTAAGGCTGAAATAGCCTACGAAAATGGGGAGATTCAATTTTTGAGAATTATCTATAAGCTTGCACAAGATGAGACTAATGCTACTAATGATAATATAGAAAAGCCTATAGGAGAGTTAAAGGACCTGATAGAAACTTTTGAGGAGAGGATTAAAAAGGAGGAGAGGGAGATAGCCATCATTCTAGATAATTTTCCCTTCAATAGGGCCCAACTCCTAGTGGATAAGCAAAAAATTAGGGAGATTCAAAGCGAATTAAGACAGAGCATTAAAGAAGCTAATTCTATTTTAGAACTAATGGAAGACCATTTCATAATGATGTTAGATGATACTATATTCATAAATTAAGGGTTGAGAAGTTCAACCCTTTTAATTACTTTTTATGGCATCTTCAAATTCCTGTTTAAATAGTTTATATTCCCTTATGCCAGAAATCTTTCTTCTATCGTCTATTATAAAGGCTGGTACACTTTGAATTTTATATTCTTGAGCTTGTTTTTTTGCTGTTTCATAAGCTTCTGTATATTTCCCGGAATCTATAGCCTTATTCATCTCATCAATATCTAGACCAATATTCTCAGCTATTTTATTGACTTCATCCTTATGACCTAAATTAATACCATCAGCAAAATATGCTTTAAACATAGCCATGAGATATTCCTCGTACTTGCCTTTTTCCTTAGCATAATATCCGCCTAAATGAGCTCTAAGGGTGTTGTATTTACCATTTTTATTATTGAATTCTATACCATATTCTTTACCCATATTAGATAGCATATTAAGAGAACTATTTACATAGTCTTCGGAATATATTTTATATAAATCACTTCCCTCTAAGGGAGCATTGGGATCCAATTCGAATGGAATCCACTCTACTTCATATTCGATTCCATCCTCTCTTAATTTATTCATTAAACATGCACCTAGATAACAGAATGGACAGGCATAATCTGAAAATATCTTCACCTTTAGCATTGGAATCGTCTCCTTTCTTTAAGTCATTATACCCAAATTCATTAGATTAACACTTTTAGCTTAAAGGGACTCCTATATGATATCATAGGGTGGAGACTTGTATTAGTAAAGGGGTGATGAAATAATTGGACAAAGTTAAAAACGGTGATATTATTGAAGATGTTTATATAAAGGGCTATGAGAGCTTTTCATTGGTGGAAAACAAGTACTATGGCGGTAATCAAGAATGGTTAAATAGCCATAATTTTACTACTAAATTTTGGGCTGATAGGGCTTGTGGTGTGGTAGCTGCGGCTAATATACTTGCCTACAAAGCCGATAACCTTAATATTTATTCCTTATATCCTTATAAGACAAGATGTAAAGAGGATTTTACTAAGCATATAAATGATGTGTATATGTTTATTAACCCAGCCCTATATGGAGTTCCTACAGTTGGCAATATGACAAAGGGATTTCTAAGATTTGGAGAAGCTAGAGGAGTAAAATTTGAACCCGTATATTTTAAAGATAAGTGGACCTTGGAAAATATAGCTAATTATATAAAGGCTGGTCTTAGAGAAAATAATCCTGTTATGCTCCTTACTTGGAACACTCAAATAAAAGAGTTAAGGAATCATTGGGTAACTATAACCAGGTTTTATAGAACGAGGGATGGCATGAGCTATATACTTACATCTAACTGGGGAAGGATGAAGACTTATTCACTGGATAAATGGTTTTATAAATACTCTTTATATAAGGGAGTTATTTACTTTAAAATAGGGTAATTATTTGAATAAAAGGAGTTTGGGATAGTAAGAGAATTAGAAAACCTTGTTTTAATGTCGAAATTAGCAGCATATTATTAAGTGAAAGTTGACTATGGATGGGGTATAATAATATATTGAGGTGAAAAATCCTAATAAGTACTATACTAAGTTTATCAAATAGCCAGATTAGATTAAGGTAAAGATAAAAAAAGGGGGAATATCTTATGGAATACAAAAATAAATATAATGAATGGCTTAACAATGAATTTTTTGATTTAGAAACTAGGGAAGAGTTAAGGGCTTTAAAGGATGAAGATGAAATCCAGGACAGGTTCTACACGGACCTTAAGTTTGGAACTGCAGGTCTAAGGGGAAAAATTGGAGCAGGAACTAATAGAATGAATAAATATATGGTTTCACTAGCAACCCAGGGACTAGCTCAGACTATAGTTTCAAAAGGCCAGGAGGCTATGGACAGAGGGGTTGCTATAGCTTACGATGTAAGAAAATATTCAGCTGATTTTGCAGAGATTGCGGCCAGAGTTTTGGCTGCTAATGGAATCAAATCATATCTCTTTGATGATATAAGAGCTACACCTGTATTATCTTATACTGTTAGAAAACTTAATTGCATATCCGGTATAGTAGTAACTGCTAGCCACAATCCAAAAGACTACAATGGGTATAAGGTCTATTGGCAAGAAGGCTCTCAGATTCTAGATGATATTGCAGATGAAATACTAGAAGAAATTCAAAAGATAGAGAGTTTTAGCAGTATCAAGACTATGGGCTTAGATGAGGCTATGGAAAAGGGACTTATTAATAAAATAGGTAAGGAAATAGATGATGAATATACAGCAGACCTATTAAAAATGGCTATAAGAGAGGATATTGATAAGGATATAAAAATAATATATTCCCCTCTAAATGGTACCGGTAATATACCAGTAAGAAGAGTACTGAAGGAAAGAGGCTTTACTAATATCATAGTAGTTCCTGAGCAGGAAAACCCAGATTCAAACTTTACTACTGTAGGATATCCTAATCCTGAAGATACAAAGGCCTTTGAATATTCGGCAAGACTTGGAGAAAAGGAAGGTGCGGAAATCCTTATAGCCACGGATCCTGATTGTGATAGGGTTGCTATGGCTGTAGACAATGGAAATGGCTATACATTCTTAAACGGAAACCAAACAGGTGCCTTATTGATTAATTATATCTTGTCTCAAAGACATGAAAAGGGAGATATCCCAAAGAAGGCAGCAATTGTAAAGAGCATTGTTACAGGAGACTTAGGGAAGGTTATATGTGACAAATATGGTGTGAAAATGTTTGAAACCTTAACTGGATTTAAGAATATCTGTGCCTTGGCTAATGAATGGGATAGTACAGAGGAATATGAATTTATTTTCGGATATGAAGAGAGTATTGGCTATGTATACGGAACTTTAGTTAGGGATAAGGACGCTGTAGTTTCATCTATGCTAATAGCCGAGATGGCGGCTTACTATAAGAAGCAAGGTTTAAGTATATTAGAGGTACTAGAAGACCTATATGAAGAGTTTGGATATTATAACGAAAACCTAATCTCTATAGTTCTAGAAGGGCTTGAAGGACAACAACTTATAGGAAGAATAATGAAGGATATAAGAAATAATCCTATTAATGAGATAGGCAATATGAAATTGGAAAGAACTATCGACTACCTCAATGATAAAACCGATGCTGGAGTATCAGATGTTTTAAAGTATTATATGGATGATGGATCTTGGTATGCCATAAGACCATCAGGAACAGAGCCTAAGATAAAGCTATATATGTATACCAAAGGCAAGACTAAAGCCGATTCCCAAGAAAAGCTAAGTGCAATTGAAAAGACAGTAAGAAGTAGGATGGAAAGCGTAAGATAAGAAAAAACAAAAATCCAAAAATCAAGGGGACGGTTCTTCTGTGTTAACACAGAAG
>CAZIMA010000097.1:0-7062 GCA_964540195.1 uncultured Tissierella sp. | reverse complement strand
GCTCATGCTTAATTAACCCATGGTATATGATAATTAATATTATATCAGATAAATTGAAAAAACACCCTTTTAAATTGAAAAAGGTGTTTTTTCGACTTTAGTATTAAAGACTTAATTTTAAATCCTATAATTAGGCAACATTCGACTTTTATTTACTAGTGTTTTTCACCTACAAAAAAGGGTATATTCTTGGAATAAAGGGGGAGTTATTGTGCTTAACATGATTAAGGACCTACCTAAAAATACGGTAATTGGAGAATTTGCCGGAAGAGATAGTGTGGCAGCAATAATAAAGGCATTAGAAGATGAGTCCATTACTAGTGTCTTGCCTATTGCAACCTTTGCTCCAACTGAATATGGGGATTTTGATATACTTAAACTCAATTATGAGCAAATGATAAAGAGGATTCAAGAAATTTATGGAAATCGGAAAAACATCTACCCTCTAACCTATTATAGCAATCCTGACCTTTGGAGTATAATAAACGGACGTTTTTTGGACTTTAATGTGAAAAACTTTGGTTTTTATACCCCTTGTATTGGATGTCATGCGTATTTTCACCTAGTTAGAATTCCCTTAGCCTTAAAGCTGGGATCTAGAATTATCTCAGGAGAAAGAGAGAGTCATGATGGAAGAATAAAATTAAATCAAACTTCAGAAGCCTTAGATGCATATATAAAGATTGCTAAATACTTTAATGTAGACCTAATTATGCCAATAAGATATATGGAAGATGGAGATAAGGTTAAAGACTTAATAGGCTGGGAATGGGAAGAGGGAAAGGCTCATCAAAGCTGTGCATTTAGCGGCAATTATATAGACCCTGATGGTTCAGTTTATTATGATAAAAACCGAATTCAGACCTATCTTGAAGGATTCCTCTACCCTATTTGTAAAGTCTTAGGTGAAGAATTAATAAAGGATCCTGATGTTACAAGAGACCTAATGATTAAAGCAATTAAAGATAGGGGTGGTTTATTTTGAAGACAGTTCTTATGATCCTGGATGGGCTTGGAGATAGGCCTCATAAAGTATTAGGTGGTAAAACACCCCTAGAGTATGCAAGGACACCCAACTTAGATAAACTCTGTGAAGGGGCTGAGACAGGGATTATGATTCCATATAAGCAAGGCCTCCCTCTTGGAACTGAAGTAGCCCATTTTCTTTTATTTGGTTATCCCATAGAGGACTTCCCAGGACGAGGAATTATCAATGCTTTAACCAGGAACTTTGAACTCAAGGATAGGGCTGCATACCTTTGTACATCATGGGCCTATATTGAGCTAGACTCTGGACTTTCCATAAAAGAACGATGGGTTAGTGATCTATCCGATGAGGAAGTTTCTGAACTTATGAAGGTTCTACCCCAAACCATGGAAGATATAGATTTCCAGTGGAAGCAATCAATCGATATACATGGAGTATTAAAACTAGAAGGTGATAAAGTAAGCCCTCATATTTCAGATAGTGACCCTTTTTATGATAATAGCTTTGTCATGAAGGTTGAAGCCTTTGAAACTGAGGAATTAAATGCTCATCATACAGCTGACATAATGAATAAATATCTTTTGGAAGTATATAAAAGATTAAAGGACCACCCAGTAAATTTAAAGAGACTTAGAGCAGGCAAAAATCCAGCTAACTTTCTATTGACCAAATGGGCTGGGAAGAAACCAGATATACCAACTTTTGAAGAAAAACATGGACTCACTTCTGCCATAGTGGCAAATGGATTGTTGATGAGAGGCATGGCTTCATTGTTTGGAATGGATTTCATTAGATATAAGGACTTTAAAAATGGAGTTCAAATAAGCTTAGATAGTGACTATGACTTTATACTCCTACATACCAAGGATACAGATGAAGCAGCCCATACTAAAAACCCAATCAATAAGGTTAAGGTTCTTGAAAAAATAGATAGGCAAATCAAGGCCCTTGTAGATAGTGCCTTAAAAGAGGAAATTCTCCTAATAGTAACAGGAGACCATTCCACACCAAGTTCAGGAAGTCTAATTCATTCAGGTGAACCGGTTCCTATTATGTTTATCGGAAAAAATGTTAGGGTTGATGATGTTAAAAGCTTTGGCGAAAGACCTTGTGCAAAGGGTAGCATAAGAATGTTTGGTGGGGACTTAATGCAGATGATATTAAATCTTACGGATAGGGCCCAATTTTATAATTTTAGGGCTGGCCCAAAGGCATTAAACCATATCCCAAAAAAGATAAACAAATTGGGGCATTAAATCTTAGGATTAATGTCCCAATTTATAGTTATAGTTTGTGCATCAAATTCAAGAAGTCCTTCCTTCCTAAGCTTATTAAGCTCTCTACTTAATGATGACCTTTGGATACCCCATCTTTCTGCCAAATCCTTTTTAGATGAAGAAAGCCTAATAACTTTATTATTCTGCTTCTTATATTCCTCATTTAAAAAATCTATAATATATTCCCTAATGGTCTTAAGAGAAATGGTATTGATTTTATCACTTAGTATAATGGAACGGTCGGATATGGCTCTCATAATTCCAATGTTAAAATCCTTATTTTCTTGACACATATCCAGTATCAACTTCCTATCTATGTGAAGGAGAATTACATCAGAATAGGCAAGAAGGTTCATGGGATACTTATTCCTACTAGAGAAAAGTAGATTTACCCCCACTGAATCCCCTTCTGCAAAGTCACTAATAGTGAGTATGTTACCATCCCTATCTATATTTTGAACTCTTACTATACCCTTTAAAATAAGGTCAAGACTCGTACACTCCTCATTTTGGAAATGAATGATTTCATCCCTTGAATATCTCTTAATGAAACAATGTGAAGAGTTTAATACCCTCTTCAAATCCTCCTCTAAAAAGCAAGAAAACAAAGTACTTTCTCCAATCTTATGTAAATAATTATTGATTTTCATATATTTCCTCCTTTTAGTTACCACGGTAACTTATTTCCTTTCTAATTTCAAGTATAATGATTTTAGATATAAAATGAAAGGGGGATCTCTTTGAAAGGAAAAACACAAAAATTAATTCAGTTAGCTTTTCTTTTATTGTTTTCACTTCTATTAAAAATGGGTAGAATTCAAATGTGGATGGGAATATTTTTAATCAGCATTTTAGCTTCTTTCTTACTTGGAAGAATATATTGTGGTTGGATTTGTCCTATAAATACCCTTATGAAGTTTGTAACTGTGATAAAAAAGAGGCTACATATTAAGGAAATTAAAATTCCTAAATACTTACAGAAACCTTGGTTAAGAATCTTTACTTTAATCCTTTTTATTGGAACCTTTGTATTTGCATTTACATCAGGAAAGAAGTTACCTGTTCTCCCTGTCCTATTAGGCATTGGAGTATTTGTAACCTTATTTTTTCCAGAAGAGTTCTGGCATTTTTATCTTTGCCCTTATGGGACTATTTTCAGCATAACAGGTAAGAATTCAAAGCATAATATGGTAATAGACCAGAAAAAGTGTAATAACTGCACTATGTGCCAAAGAGTTTGTCCAGCTAAGGCAGTGGAGAAAAGGGAAAAACATTTTATAGTTAAAGGCAATTGCCTAGTTTGTATGGAATGTACAAAGTATTGTAAACAAGATGCTATAAGTTACAACTAAAGAGGAGGATTACAATGATAGAACAAATTTATAATATTTCAACAAGCGATGATAAAGCAGTAGAAAAGGTAATTATGGATGAGAACATTCATTATATCCACATGGTTTTCAACCAAAATGAAGGAATGCCAGAGCATTATTCAAATTCTAACGTCTATATGACAGTCATAAGGGGGAAACTCTCAATCAATCTAGATGAACAAGAGTTACACGTTTATGAAAAAGGTTCTCTATTAAAGATTCCCCAAGGCATTAAAATGAATGTTAGAAATTTAGATAGGGATACATTAGAACTTATTATAGTTAAGGCTCCTGCCCCAATTAGCTAATTTCTTGAATTGTTAATATTTTTAGCATTAAAAGGCCGGCACAAGGTATAATCTTGTCCAGCCTTTTTTAATTATTTCCTATCCCACCTTATATGTATTTCTCCTGAATATAAGGTATCTAAGGTGTTGTCCCTTCTTCTAACCACAAGGTTTCCTTTTTCATTGATATCTATCGCTGTTGCAAATATAGTTTCATCGCCCTTGTCGTAGTTTATCTCCATACCTAACACAAAGGAACGGTCCTTGTAGTCCTTAATTAAATCCTCTTCTTTTATACCCTCCAGATTTTTAAAAATCTCATTTAATATTTCAGCAATAATCATGTTTCTAGAAATATCCTCCGCAAATAGGGACCCAGCAATATCTTTTAACTCTTCAGGAAAATCTTCCTCAGCTGTCTTTACATTGATTCCTATGCCTATTATTATACTTTCTATGCTGCCACTTTCAAAGTCACTAATGGCTTCTGTAAGTATTCCACATATTTTCTTATTATTAAGAAAAATATCGTTAACCCACTTTATTTTAGGTGATAAATTAGTTAAAGTCTCTATAGCCTTGCAAACAGCAACTGAAGTATAGATGGTAATTAGCTGTGAATCAACTAGTTTAATATTTGGTTTCATGATTATACTCATATATATACCTGTTTTACTTGGTGAAAAGAAAGATTTTCCATACCTTCCTCGACCTTCAGTCTGTTGGTCAGCTACAATTATGGTTCTATCTAAGGCCCCTTCAATAGCCATGCTTTTAGCTAGGGTATTAGTAGAAGTAATAGTGCTATAAGTATATATTGGTATCTCTTTATTTTCATCCTTTAGGTATGATCTAATTCCTTGCTCAGAGATTATATTGTTGTTTTTATCAAGAGTATAACCCTTATTTGTTGTTGCATTTATAATATATCCTTCTTCTCTCAAGGAGTTTATGGCTTTCCATATTGCTGTTCTTGACACATTAAGTTTTTCAGCTAAATCTTGTCCTGATATTGCTTTATCACCACTTTGTTCCAGTAGATTCAAAACTTCGGATTTGACTGACATATAACCACCTCCAACTACTAATTTAAGCATAGATGAAACTGCTTGCAGTTTATACACACCGCTGCAATGAGGTGAGTGATAAGACACACCACCTCTTGTAGAATACCTAACCTCATTATACCAGAGCAAGGGTAGTTAATCAATCAAGGCAACTTCTGACTACTTATACCAAAAATAAAAAAATAGAAATGGAATTTCTATATTGTGAAGGATAAAAAAGCCTTTTCTTTTTTGAAAAGGCCTTTTTAATTTCCCAAAACATTTAAATACTTTATGCTATTCTACTACAAATGAGATTTTTGCATTGATTCTATAGTTTACAACCTTATTATTTTCTACTATTGCTTGCATATTGCTAATATATACACTCTGTATATTGTTTATTGTTCTAGCTGCAGCATTTACTGCTTCCTGTGTAGCTTCCTCCCAGCCATTTTTTGATTCCGAAAGAATCTCGATAACCTTTACAACTGCCATATAATCCCTCCTAATATTATTTAACAGCTTTAGTTTAACCAATTATTAAAAAATAATGCTTTTATAATGGCTAGAATGCAAAAAATCAGCACCTGGTATTAGGTACTGATTTTTTATCCACCTCGTTATTTTTTCAAGTATATATTGCTTAACTTACCTATTTTAGCTATTCTATTCTCAGCCAATTTATCCGCTGCCTTATAAGTAGGAATACCTTCATTTTTAGAAATATCTATAATCTCCTTAACAGTATCAAAGATTCTACCAGCCTTATCAAGAGCTTTATTCTTGTCGTAACCTACAAATTCCTCATATACATTTATTACTCCACCTGCATTTATTATATAGTCAGGAATATATAATATTCCCTTCTCTTGTAGGATATCTCCATGCTTATTTTCTTTAAGCTGGTTATTAGCTGCTCCGGCAATTATTTTGCATTTTAATTTGTCTATGGTGAAGTCATTAATTATAGCACCTAGTGCACATGGTGCAAATATATCACATTCTACTCCGTAAATTTCATCAGGTGCTACAGCTTCTGCCCCAATATCATTTACTACCCTATCAATACTAGCCTTACTTAAAGCCGTTACAATTAGATTTGCTCCGGCCTCTTTAAGCAATCTGCAAAGTTCATAACCAACTGCACCTAAGCCTTGTACGGCTACTGTCTTACCATTTAAGTCCGAAGAGCCATAAACCGATTCCACAGCTGCTAATATTCCTTTAAATACTCCATATGCAGTTATAGGAGAAGGGTTTCCACTTTTTCCTTCTAAGCCAACTACATAATCTGTTTCTTCATTTACATATGACATATCTTGAACTGTTGTATTAACATCTTCAGCAGTTATATATCTGCCATTTAATCCCTCTACAAATCTGCCAAGAGCTCTAAATAAAGCTTCTCCCTTGATTTCTTTTGGATTTCCAATTATTACAGTCTTACCTCCTCCAAGGTTTAATCCAGCAGCTGCATTTTTATATGTCATTCCTCTAGATAATCTAAGTACATCTAGTATTGCATCCTCTTCATCTTCATAATTCCAAAGTCTTGTACCCCCAAGAGCAGGACCTAGTGTTGTATCATGTATACCTATTATAGCCTTCAATCCAGAATTCTTATCATGACAAAATACCAATTGTTCATAATCATATTTCTCTAAATAGTCAAAAATCTTCATTTATAAAATCTCCTTCGTTTTAATATGGTAAAGCGTAAATTCAATAAATAAAAAATATGACTTATTATACCAGGGTTTTTGAATATTTGCAATATTTTAATAATATTTTTGTGATTAGGCCTGAATTATCCTTTGCTAAAACTCACACTTTTCAGCTTGTTTCATATGCTATATTGAGCAGTAAAAAAATAAAATGTCCAAAAGACTTAAGAGGAGAGGTTTATATGGAAAATTTAAAAATGGCCCAACAAACTCCAATAGATTGTGGGTTATCCGTTGATTATAGTCAAGTTGAAAGTGGAGATCGTGTTCTTCCCTTTGTTTTTACACTAGACCCTGCAGCATCCGACCTATTTCCTGGACCAGGGGAAAATCAAAGATTCTGTTATAATGTTGAAGGCATAGG
>CAZIMA010000096.1:0-7069 GCA_964540195.1 uncultured Tissierella sp. | reverse complement strand
ACACCATTTTCACTTAAGGCCTTTAAATCATCCAGTACAGGACTTCCTTCACATGTTAAATTTACTCCTGAATTATATAAAACTATGCTTTCAGGATAAGGTTCAGTTTCCTTTACTGTATAGATAAAGCTCTTCATAAGAACCTTCCCTAGCTCTTCTCCACCTGTACCCATTTTATCTGAGCCAATAGCAATAGTCGTTTTGCTTAGAGCTACTAATTCGTCAACTTCTTGGCCACTATCATTTGAACCCTTAACTATTTTAACGTAGAACTCATTATCACTCTTGCTTTCAACTGAAAATTCTAGGCCCAAACTATGTGCTAATTTTGAAACATTTTCCTTAGCTACTTCGTTATCCACAATAGTAGTTAAAGTTCCTTCTGTAATACTATCAAGTTCCTTTTTAGTCATTATGACAGGTCTTGGACATAATTCGCCCCTGCAATCTATTTCTTTATTCATTACAAATCCCCCTATCTAATTTTTATCCTGTAGTTTATGGACTTCTATATGATCCTCATAATTAAGGGCAATAAAGTCTTTATATCCTCTTACTGAAATAAATTCTTTTTCCCCAATATATTTTATTATTTCCTTGCCATTTTGTAAAATAGATAAGTTATTATTTCCGTAAAGACCTATAGATTTTTCTAATGGAACTATTTTATCATAATCAATAGCAAAAGAAATTTTATCCTTAGTTCGGCCTCGGGAATCTATTAGGTCTAAATTATTACCGTAGAGCAAGTATATATTATTTTCTTCTATATAAATATCCTTTATCAATGGATATTCCTTACTCCATTTAACTTCTCCATCTTGAATTATTCTGAGATTGGTGTCAGTTAATAATAGGACCTTATTATTTATATAGTCTGTAGTAAATATTATTTCATCATCAAAATTTAAACTATATTTTAGGTCTCCATCAATAGTATTGACAAACACCCATGATACTATATCCCTTCCATCCATTTCTATTGTGGAATATATGTACTCAGATCCATCTTTATTTATCTGGGAAGTGAGAATATTCCCATCTACACTTTGATTTAATATATTTTCCCCTTCCTCATTGCTTATTATAAGTCCTTCCTTCTCGCCCTTAATATGTGAAATAATATGATTATTACTTTCCTTAATACTTAAAACAGGGGTATTTAACTGTACTCTCAAGACTGTATCCCCTTGTCTATTAATCTTATATATATCACCTGTAGATTTATCCATTGTATATATATAGTTTTCACCTAAGACTACTTCAGGTTCCTGAAAGGAAAAATCCTTGACCCATTTTTGGCTTCCATCATTATTATGGAATATTAAGGAATTCTCTTCCCATTTCAATACGGATCCATTAAAATAAAGAAGTTTATTCCCTTCATAGTCCCTATCTAATATCAATTCCATATTCTTACCTATAAGCTTGTCTATTAAATTTATAAACTTTTCTTGATTACCATCTTGCATAAAGACTAAAACCATAAGGGCAAATAAAAGTATAAATATTTTAAACCCCTTATTTACTTTCTTTAAATCTTCCATTGTCTACTCCTTTAAATATGGTTAAGAACTCCATCTTACTATTGTATCTTATTTAACAGAAAAATTCCATCCTTTAAGACTCATATACAATTTAGATAAATATTTTATTTTTGTTGATTATTTGATATACTAATTGTATCCATACAGAGGAGTGTTATCCAATGAATAAAATAGTATTAGATAGGGACCTAAACAAGCCCCTTTATATTCAACTTTATGATAAAATTAAGATCCTAATAGAGGAAGATTCTCTTGAAGATGAAAAATTACCTTCTATTAGAAGCCTGTCCAAGCAACTTGGAGTCAACAATGTGACAATTATAAATGCATATAAACTTCTGGAGCAGGAAGGATTTGTTTATTCTGTAGAGGGAAGTGGTACTTATATTAAGAAATCATCCCTTGTAGATGAAGTCCAAATCCTAGATGAAGGACACATGGATTTGATGCTTTCAGGAATACTCCCTATTTCAAAGGAGAGTATTAACTTTGCGAGTGTATCGCCTACCCCTGACCTATTCCCCATAGAAGATTTTAAAAAATCCCTAATCCATGTATTGAATAGGGATGGTGGTCTTGCATTTCTTTACCCGGAGATAAATGGTTATGAGCCCCTAAGAGAATCCATTTCTAAATTTATCTTGGATAATTACAATACCAGGGTACTATCAGACCAAATACTTATAACCTCTGGTGGTCAACAGGGACTTGATATTATCTCAAAATCCTTAGTTAATCCAGGTGATATTATTTTCGTAGAAAATCCTACTTATTCAGCAGCTTTTGAATCCTTTAAATCCAGAGGTGCCAAGATCATAGGAATCCCAATGGAAGAAGACGGAATCAACATAGACCTATTGTCCATAAATATAAGGAAATTTAAGCCCAAATTTCTTTATATAATGACTAATTACCAAAGCCCTACAACATATTCATATAGCCAGGACAAGAAGAAACAAATCCTTAACCTGGCAAAAGAAAATGATTTCTATATTATTGAAGATGACTTCCTTACAGATTTATACTTTGATGATGATATAAAAACTCCACTTATCTCAATGGATAAAGATAATAAAATTATATATATAAAAAGTTTTTCAAAGGTTTTTATGCCTGGTGTAAGGATTGGATTTATAACCTTGCCTGATCAACTTCTAAGAGGAGTGATTAAGGCAAAACACTCAACAGATATAGCCTCGTCAGGATTTTTACAAAGAGCTTTTGATTTATACCTAAGAGAAGGCTATTGGAAGAAACATATTGAAAATATAAGAAAAGTCTATTCAAATAAATATAAATTGATGATAGACCATCTTACTCATCTGAGAAAATTTGGAATCCAGTTTTATAAACCCAATGGAGGACTAAGTATATGGATAAGCCTTCCTCAAAATGTTGATTCAATCCAATTCTATAATAACTGTGTGGAAAATGGACTAAGCATTGTTCCAGGAAAGGTATTCTTTATCGATGAAAGTTATAATAACTTTGTTAGAATAAGCTTTGGTTCCGTAAACAGGGATGAAATCATTAAGGGTATTAACATTATGGAAAACATCCTATCTAAACCATTTAAGAATAAGGAAAATGATTATTTTCCCTTTATCTAATAAGGAACAAAAGGAACCGACCCCTTTGTTCCTTATTTAAGCATCGATGGAGCGGGGGACATCTGCCCCTCGTTATAGGACAAAATCCTTAAGTACCCTACTAAATGAAGTAGGGCTTTCTTGTACTAAAAGATGTCCGTTCTCTTCAAATATTATTAGTTTTGAATCCTTTATTTTATCATTAAGATACTGCCCCGTATCTATTGAATAAAGACTGCTCCTTCCTCCCATAATAATCAGACTAGGAATATTAATATCCTTTAATATATCTCTATAATCCTTAGATGTTAAGTCTTCCCAAATCCCCTTCATATAGGTAGGGTCATTATCTCCCATGGATTTTATAGCTGCATCTAATTGCTTTTCTTGAAGATGAATAGCCATTTTACTCATAAAATCCTTAGAAAAATCATACCAGTTATTCCTCATCTTCTCTAAATGGGACTTTGCACTTTCCTCATCATATCTTCCCTTATATAGGCCTAATCCCCAATCCTTAGTATTTACTACTTTAGGACCTGTATCCACTATTACTATCCTATCTAAATTCTTACAATTATATTTTCTTAGATATTCAAATATTACGGATCCACCCATGGACCAACCTACAAGAGTCACACCTACTAATTTATGATAGCCTATAAGCTCATATAAATCCCTAGCCAGTATGTCCATACTCATGCCTTCTACTATCTCCCTAGACCTGCCATGACCCCTCTGGTCATAGGATAGGGTAAGGTATCCCTTTGAGAGGATCTTCTGAGGAATTCTAAATACACTACTCCTAGCAGCAAATCCATGAATGAATATTATAGGCTTACCAGAGCCTTGCATATTATAATAAATTTTAGTTTTATCACTAGTTAAAAATGAGTTCATATAATCACCTCAGGTAGGGACAGGAGTTGTTGTCCCAGTTTTCTCTATTTTAACACAATTTATATTGCTTGAGGATGGTAATTTTGTTCAAAAAAATTGGACCTATCCTTAGTTTATAAACCCAAAAGATAGACCCAATTCCTCTTATCTCTTACCTCTTACTTCTTACCTACTTAATTAGGCTTCTTTCCTTAATGCCATAATTAATGAGACTATGCTCAATAGCATAACAGCAATAAATGGGAATGCTGCTGCAACTGAAGCTGTTTGTAATGCATTTAATCCTCCAGACAATAGAAGTGCTGTTGCAAATAAAGCTTGAACAATTCCCCATATAAACTTCTTTTGTTTTGAAGGGTCTAAATCTCCTTTAGATGTTAACATACCCAATACAAAAGTAGCTGAATTTGCGGATGTTATAAAGAAGGTACATAATAGTAAAACCGTTATAAAGGACATAATTGTGCTTAGTGGATAATGATCAAATACTTGGAACAGTGCAGTAGAAGGATTGGATGCTGCTTGTGACAAGCCTTCAATTCCCAATATCTCACCAAGATTTAATCCCATAGCCCCAAATGCTGCAAACCATACCATGGATACTAGCGCAGGGGCCGCTATTACTCCACCTATAAATTCCTTAACAGTTCTACCTTTAGATATACGGGCTATAAATGTACCTACAAATGGTGCCCATGCTATCCACCATGCCCAGTAGAATATGGTCCAACCATTAATCCAACTATTGTCTCCAAATGGTTCTATATGAAGGCTATTATATACAAATCCATTGATATACTCTCCAAATCCATTAACAAAGGAATTTATTATCTTTAATGTTGGTCCAAAAACAAATACTAATAGCAAAAGACCAGATGCCAATACTAGATTTATATCTCCCAAAAGCTTAATTCCTTTATCGATTCCACTTATGGCTGTCCATATATATAATACAGTAATTATAAGTATTATCACAACCTGAACAAATTTAGTTTCTGGAATATTAAATAAATAATTCAATCCACTATTTATCTGTAATGTTCCTAAGCCAAGGGAGGTAGCAACTCCTGCAACTGTTGCAAATACAGCTAGTATATCTATAAACTTACCTATAGGTCCATTGACTCTTTCTTCTCCAAGTAAGGGGATGAATATAGAGCTTATTAGACCTGGTTTATTCTTCCTAAATTGAAAATATGCCAAGGCAAGACCTATTATTGCATAATTTGCCCATGGATGAAATCCCCAGTGCATAAAGGATGCTCTCATAGCAAAATTGGAAGCCTCAATAGTACCAGGTTCTATACCAGGTGCTGGACTTACAAAGTGAGAAATTGGTTCAGCTACTCCCCAAAACACCAATCCAATACCCATACCTGCTCCAAAGAGCATTCCAAACCATGATAATGTACTATATTCTGGTACTGAGTCATCAGGACCTAATTTAATTTTTCCATATTTACTAAATGCAAGCCAAAGTACGAATACAACAAATATGAACATGGATATAAGATAAGCCCATCCAAAATTAGTAGTTAGAAATGCAAGAAGAAAATTGGCAAAACTAGCAAAATTATCTTGGGCTAAAATTCCCCATAATACTATTACTATTGAAATAATGAGAGAAATATAAAATACCGAGTTATTTTTAGTCTTTATTTTATCCATTTCCTACCTCCTTTGATACAAGGTAAGGGATATTATCCCTTACCTATCTCAAACTATATCTTGACCTTATAAACAGTTTGCTCATCTACCTCATCTGTTAGGGCATCTAATGCTACTCCCACACGGTGATATCTTAGCTTCCATTGTGCTTCCTTTGAAGTGGCAGGGTCTCCCAATGGATAAGGTATTGATATTGTAGGAACTATTTTATTTGAACCTACAGTCATTGCTACAGGAACCAAATTACACATTTGAACTACAGGTATTCCTTCTCTTTCTATTTCTTTTACCATCGTTGCTCCGCAACGTGTACAAGTACCTCAGGTGGAAATCATAATAACTCCATCTACATTGTCTTCTTTAAGCTTAACTATAATCTCCTTGGCCATTCTAGTAGCCTCGGCCTGAGTAGTACCAGTACCTACTGTAGAATAGAAGTAATCATGAAGTTTGCCTATTTTACCTTCCTTTAGATATGCTTTCATAGCATCAAGAGGAACTATAACATTTGGGTCTGCATCAGCTGCTGCAGGATCAAAGCCCGCATGGATAGTCTTATATTCACCTGATTCTAACCTATCGAAGCTAGAAATATCATACCTACCCCATCTTGTTGCAGAGGCTGACTGGATTCTATCTGGATTATCTACTGGTACAATTCCACCTGTATTTAGAATAGCAATATTTGCCTTGGATAGGTCCTTTATAGGAGATGCAACTGGTACCCTATCTGGTGCAGGAATAGGAAGCTCTGTTTCAAATGGTTCACCATTAAGCTTCTTAACCAGCATTTCTACTCCTCTTTCAGCAGCAGTCTTTCCAGAGTCTAACCAAACTTGTGCTCTAATCCCTCTAGGGAAAAATCCTTCTTCTTCTGCAGGACCTGTTTCTTCTCCCCTTAAAATCTTGTTGGCAAAATTAGCCATTACCTTTACATCATCTTTTAATTTTGCAGCTGACTTTCCACCCTCAAATATATGCATATCCTTCTTAAACATATCTACTCCTGGGTTTTCAACATGCATGGATGTAATAACTGGAACTTTGAATTTTTCTTTCACTGCCTTACAAATGTTACCACAGGCTACACCATATCTTCCTGCTTGGAAGGCAGGGCCTGCTACGAAGATATCAAATTCCTTATCTTCAAGAAACCCTAATATCTCATCTACAGCCTCTTTAGTATTACTACCCATATAGTTATCACCACAAATGATAGTATGGGTAACTTCTGCATCTAGTACAGCATTAAGTGCTAATGAAGGACCTACTAATCCCTCTCTTATTTCTGGTTTTAAATCAGCAGTATCTTCACCACCAATACCAGCAAAAAACTGATTTATATAATGAATTGCTTTTTTCATC
>CAZIMA010000095.1:0-7090 GCA_964540195.1 uncultured Tissierella sp. | reverse complement strand
AAGCCTTCAATCTAATGACACAGAGCAATAGAGAGAGGCTTATTTACTCGACCGTGCTTAAACTATCTTAGTTAACCTTGTGTTTTTATAATTTGATATACCTTCCCATTTTTTCAAGGAATCAACCATGAAACCTACAACATCCATATCATATACACTATTTAATATTTCATGAGTTACAGCTTTTTTTACACTGCCATAAGATTTAACTCTTCCATCTTCTAGGACTAGAATATTATCAGCAAGTCGCATTGCAAGGTTGATATCATGTAATACTCCTACTACAGAATGTTGTTCATCTCTCGACCATTCCTTAAGATAATCTATTAATTCCGCTTGGTATTTTAAATCTAGGTGATTGGTTGGTTCATCAAGTAAAATGATATTAGGCTCCTGTGCCAAGGTTCGGGCAAGGTAGACCCTCTGAAGTTGACCTCCGGAAAGGGTAGTGATTTGTTTATCCTTCAAATTATATAAGCCCACTGTTTTTAAGCATTTTTCTACACAACTTTTATCATAAGCTGAAGGACCCTTAAATACACCTTTCATGTGCAAATATCGCCCTAATAGGACAGTCTCATATACGCTATATGAAAAGGATATTGAAGATATCTGGCTCATTACACCTATCTTGCTAGCTACTTCACGCCTTTTCATCTTACTTATATCTTTATTATCAATCAGAATATTCCCCTTACTAGGAATAAGACCGGATATGGCCTTTATCAATGTGGTTTTTCCACAGCCATTGGGGCCAATTATAGAAAGATTTTCTCCATACTTAAGCTTGAAAGATATATCTTTAAGTACTTCACTTCCATCATAACCTGCATATACATTTTCTAATTTTAACATATTATCTAACCTTTCTTCTTGAAAAATAAACATATGCAAAGAATGGTGCGCCTATTAAAGCAGTAACAGCTCCTACAGGTAATTCGGAAGGTGAAATAATGGTTCTGGCTATTAAATCACATATTACCATAAAGGCTCCTCCAATAAACATAGACATTGGAATAACTATCCTATGAGATGAACAAAAGAACCTTCTAACTACATGAGGTGCTATTAAATCTATAAATCCTATAACTCCAACGAAGGAAATAGCGCTTCCTGTTAAGGCTGCTGATAATCCAAGTAGTATCCATTTAACCTTGTTAATCTCTACTCCAACTGCAGAGGCCTGTTCCTCACCAAAGGTCATTAAATCAAGTTCTCTGGAATATGTCATTAGGATGAGTACGCCTATAATAACTATTGGTAAGAGTATTATAACACTTGACCATTCCCTGGAGGAGAAGCTACCCATTTGCCAGAAGATTAATTGTTGTAAATGTTCCCTGGCTAGGGAGGACATAAGGGTTAAAATAGCATTTATAAATAGTGAAAACACCATTCCCACTAGTATTATGGTATTATTGGACATGTTTCTATCCAATTTTGCTGAAAAGGTTACTGCAAGAAATACTGTCAAAAGACCAAAGGTCAGTCCAAACATAGGAAGTACAAGTATTCCAAGGAAAGGAATGGTTAAACCTGTTATTATAACTATCCCAGCACCTACAGAAGCTCCGGAAGATACTCCAAGGGTATAGGAGGAGGCTAGGGGGTTTTTAAGTACAGACTGCATTACGGTACCACTTACTGCCAAGGCTCCACCTACTATAAATGCCAATAAGGTTCGAGGAATTCTTAAATTCCATACTATAGAAACTGCCGCAGCTTGTATATCTTCTGATAAGGGTTTTGAGAATATCTTATTCATTAAGATATTTGTTGTAAGTTTAGGTGGCAGATAAACACTTCCAACACCTATCCCTAGGATAATCACAATAATGCATATAAATATTGTAATTAAGATATAAATTTTCTTTTTCATAAATTAATATTTATCTGGATATACGGCCTTAGCCATTTGTTCTAAAGCAATTACTATATTGTGATTTGGTAGGGAACTTTTCATATTATCTACATAATAAACATCCTCATTTTGGATAGCTTTTATTGATTCCCATCCCGAACGTGATTTTATTTCATCAATAGGAGTTTCTATGTAATTTACATTTGTTATAATTACATCCGGATTTGCAGCTAGTACTGCCTCTTCTGATACTGATATCCAACTTTCTTGATCTCCTAAGGCATTTGTTGCTCCTATTACTTCAATCATTTCATTTAAGAATACACCCTTACCGAAGCTATACATATATGGTGCCGCTCCAATTTCAAAATAAACTGATTTCTTTTCAGTAATTGTATCACCAATTTCTTTAATACTAGCAATTTTCTCCTTCATATTGTCTACAATTTTTTGCCCCTTAGATTCTTCCTTTAGGACCTTTGAAATAAACATAATATCATCATAGATTTGGTCAATACTCTGGCTTGATGGAATGGATGCTACTGTTATTCCTAAATCACTAATAGGTTTAAAGGGATTATTGCCTTCCACCATGCTCATTTCCGTTACAAATAAAATATCGGGATTTAGTGCAATAATCTGCTCGACATCAGGAGACATTAAATCAATATAAGGTAAATCGTCCCCTAATACCCCTAAGGTTTGAGTTTGAGTGTCAGCTGCTATAATCTTATCCTTATAGCCTAGTTCAATTAGGATTTCCGTATTAGAAGGAGCTAAGGATATAATAGAATTGATTTCCTCTGGAATAGTTATTTCATTTCCTGCCGGGTCGGTTATGGTAGTTGGTGCAATAGGTTCAAGTGGTTCTTCAATAGTTGGGCCTTGGTCCTTTGAGCATCCGGTGAAAATTGATGTGAATATAATTAAGATTAAAGCAATTGAGATAAGTTTTTTCATCTTGATTCCTCCATTTCTATAGCTAATAAAAAAACGCTCCGGAATTGTTCCGAAACGTAAATAACCACAAAGTAAATTTTGGAATGTGTAATTTTTCCAAATGTTTAGCTGTTTGCCTATTGCTCTATTCCTGTAGAACCATAGGATTTACGGTTTTTACGCAAACAATATTGGCAGGTATTCCGACTTAGAGGTCATTGCTGGTTTTTAACCTTCCCAGATAATATCCAGTGGTTTGCATACGCATAAAAACCGCTCTCTCAACACGGCAGCAGGACTGTTTAGGATTTCAACCTAATTCCCTATTATCACAATTTGTGAACCAATATCGAAGTTGTTTAATTATCAATAAGTATATTATATAAGAACTTTTATGTCAATAAAGGGGATTTAAATGAGTGTGTAGATAAAAAAGAAACAAAAGAGCCTATCCTTTGTTTCTTTTAATATTCAATCCTATTTTATTTCTTGAATCATAGAATTTTCATTACCCTCAATAGGAATAACTAAGTATTCTTGTCCATCGATTACTTGGGTTTTCACCTGGTTTACCTTTTCAGGTTTTACATGTACTATTATATCATAATCTTTGTTCTCGGGATTTAATTGCTCCAGTTTGTCCTTTAAGAATTCCACTTGTTTTTCTAAGTTTCTTTCTTTTTTTCTTATTTCATTTACCATAAGGGCTTTGCCATCTATTAGATTTTCTACTAATGGAACTTCCTCGGTAAATTCTTCTTCATAGTATTTTTCAATTCTAGACGTATACTCTTCTGAAACCCCACTTTCAATAAGGATATTTTGAAGTTCGTCTTTAGTTAATTTTATAGGCTCATCATGGATATCATCTGCACTTGATTTATGTTCTTCCACTATATTATTTAAGTTTTCTTGAATTTTCATATAGAGCTCATCGGTTTCATCTTCATCAGCAACTATAGAGTCTTTAACAATATATTGAAACTTTTCTTTTTGTATTGCAGAAGTATCCTTAGGAGAACAGCCCAAGGTGTTTTCCATTAATTCAGGGTGGGGGTCTTTTGCGTTCTTGGTATAATATATAATAGAGTTTACATCTGGGCCACGGTCTATAAAGGCAGGATATATAAATCCGTTAATGGGAGCTCCAACTATCCAGTCACGCATTCGAGATTTAATCATATTCTCTTCCTCATAATAACTAAGTCCAGGTGCAGAAAGTGAAACGGGACAAATTCCACATAGTACATATTCAAATACTTCCTCAGATTCATCTATTTTTAAATTATCAGTAGTTTTTGTAATAATGTCATATACATCATGAAATACTAGGATTAAATAATTGCCCGTAAAATCATAATTATCGATTACGGACCTATATAAGTCATTTAGCAGGTCATCTTCCTTCAATTTACTCTTCTTTAGCAGGGTCAAAAAGGTTTGTTTCTCACCAATTTCACCTTCTGGAAAGTTAAGCTCCAATATATTGTTTCCGATTGTTCCTGATAAAACTTTTTTAGCTATTTCTAAGTATTTAAAGTAGTCATCTTCATCCAAGTTCAAGAATGTTTCTTTTATTTCCAGGATAATGTTCTTTTCTGAATTAACAAAGCAGCCACACATTCTAGTGAAGGTGCAGTGGTCTTTTTTTAGTCGTTTTTTCAATTCAAGTATATCTTTTTTTTTCATTTATTAACCCCTCAATTTTTCTAATATTGGAATAGCGGTTTTTTTTATGGCATAACTTATTTTATACATTGAATTTTCTATTGTCAATGGTACAACTTTGAGCTAGG
Source organism: uncultured Tissierella sp. (assembly GCA_964540195.1). Taxonomy (GTDB): domain Bacteria; phylum Bacillota; class Clostridia; order Tissierellales; family Tissierellaceae; genus Tissierella_B. The sequence goes on along the minus strand of CAZIMA010000095.1, from coordinate 2,494 downwards.
TCAAAGAAGATACTATATAAATCCCATATACTAAGAATAGTAAAAGATAAGCAATAAATAAACAATTATTAAAGGAGGACCTAATATGAGTATAGAGAAGGAATCAAAGGATAAGGACTATAGAGATGTTCCCATGGAAGAATTAGTAGATCATATAGTAAATGAACACCATGGGTATTTATGGGCAGAGCTTCCAACCATTAGTAAGTTGGCTATAACCATTTTAAGAGTACATGGTTCAAATCATCCTGAACTCTTTAAGGTTCATAAGTTATTTCATACTTTAAAAATGGAATTAGAAGCACATTTAGCAATGGAAGAGTCAATTCAATACCTTGGAATAGAAGAATATTTAGCTTCATCATCCAAGGCTGATTTAGAAAAGGCCATAAGTATTATAGATAAGCTTGAATCAGAGCATATAAATACGGGGGAGATTCTTAGTGAATTAAGAAAGGTTACGAATGATTATACACTACCGGAAGATTCATGTGGTACCTATGAAATGACATATAATAGGCTTCAGGATTTGGAAGAGGACTTATTTAAACATATACAACTAGAGAACAACATACTCTTCCCAAGATTGAGAGAACTAAATAAGTATTCTTCAATTTAGAACTTGGATCAAAGAATAAAGCCCAATGAATCTTCATTATTGGGCTTTAAAGCTTTTATTTTTCACTAACCTTTATAAAATCCCTTGCCTGCATATACCACCTTAATTCAGCTTTGCTTTCTCCTATTTCCACATCGGGGAATTTAAAGCAGGCTGCAGAACCCTTCTTAAATGGAATAAATACACCTGAAAGTTCCTGGCTCCAAATAGATAAAAATGGCTGTTGACCAACTAGCACGGCAACTGTTCCAGGCTCAATTTCATCAAGTATATTTCTTACATTGCGAATATTTCCACCTGTAGCTAGGAAATCTAGATATTGAGGTTTATCTAGCTCAAATTCATCTGAAAGCATTTCTGCAGTTTCTCTTGCTCTTAGTTTAGGGCTTGAATAGATAATGACTTTTTTCTTCTTACCTAACATTGTTTTAAATCCCTCTGCACTTTTTCTCAATAGCCTCTTTCCTCTAATGGAAAGGGACCTTAACTCATCCTCAGTAGCATCTGCCTTATCCTCTGCCAATGCATGTCTGTAGAGTATGATGTATTTACTCATATATGATTCTCCTTTGTATAAATATTTGTTATTATGATTTTACCCTTAATTCACCGATATTACCATTAATATTATCTAAGAACATATAGGATGGCAAGAATCTAGTGGTTAAAAAATGTACTTATTATAGCTTCTTTATAAGCTTTCCATTTTGGATCCTTAAGTGCAAATTCAGATTGTCTAAAGAAAGGTATAAGTCTTCTTCCTAGCTTGTTATTTTCAGAGTTTATGAATTTGTTTTTCTCATAATAGAAGCTAGGTTCTTTGTGGTCCTCTACTAGAGGTTTTAATATCCACGGTGCTGTCACTAGCACCGGTACATCTGGTTCAAATAGGGTATCTAGTTCTTCTTTAATTACTTCTGCCCAATGACCGGCAATTTCTACCCATATATCATCATGGACAGATAGGTTAATAAAATAGTTCTTGCATAGGTTTTGAGCATAAATATCCCATAAATCCAAGCCTAGGGCATTTAAGTTGTCGTAAATATTGTCAAATATAGGGCTGTCTCCCCTGTCCTTATTAAAGTGGTTTAAATCAAATACGTACTCGGCACCTGCCATTTCACCAACTGCCATTGGATTGCTTCCAAGTAATACTGCTTTAACCTTCTTTAGGTCCTCGTAGTAAGGCTTTGGTATCATATGTTTTTTGTAAAAGTAATCTTTGTATTCAGATTCTAGCTTTCCCAATAGTTCCTTTTCACGCATCATAGTAGCTAACCCCCTTACAATCTTTATGGTATATTATACATACCCATTTAATCTGATTATTACCATGATAGGTTTGTAGTAAAATTAAAAAGAAAATGATAAAAGGTATATTTCCTTTTATCATTTCAAATTAATCCTATGTTTTTAAATTCTTACTTGATGATATACTTTTTTACCCTTCTTAATTAGAATTTTACCATCTTTAAAATCATTTATATCTACAACTTTATCGACGTTTTCAACCTTTATATCATCTATAGAAACTCCACCTTGGTCTACAAGTCTTCTTCCTTCGCCATTGGATTTAGTCAATCCTAATTCTTTCATCAGATCTAGAATACCGATTCCTTCTTCAAATACCTTTTTGTCCATTTCTGTAAAAGGGATTGAACCTTCATCTGCTCCACCTGAGAACAATGCTTTTGCTGCATTTTGTGCTTTTGTTGCTTCTTCTTCGTTGTGGATTAGCTTAGTAACTTCAAAAGCAAGTACTTCTTTTGCCTTATTTATTTCAGCATCCTTAAGGGACCCGTGTTTTCTTACTTCATCCATTGGTAGGAAGGTTAAGAGTGCAAGGAATTTTTCCACATCTCTATCATCTAC
>CAZIMA010000094.1:0-7100 GCA_964540195.1 uncultured Tissierella sp. | reverse complement strand
GGAAATTCCATCCTCAACAATTAGAAAACGATATTAATATCCTATGTTTACTTATATAGAAAACTTGCATTTTCAGTAAACATGGGATATAATATCCATGAACATTGATATTTTTTTATCCAATCCGGGATCACATTTTAATAACCGGGACGAAAAATGTCCATTAATGTCGAGTGGAGGTGATGTTATAGATTTCACAGATATAATCCGAAACATTGCACCAGAGATTACTGAGCTTGTTGAAAAAAGGTATTTAATACTCAGGACTATATTATTTAATCAACCAATAGGTAGAAGGGCCTTGGCATCAGAGCTTAATATTAGTGAGCGAATTATCCGAAATGAGGTTAATATTCTTAAAGAGCAAAGGTTAATAAATGTAGAAATAATGGGTATGAATGTAACTGATTTAGGAAAAAGTTTACTAGATGAACTCGACCATATCTATAAGGGATTTAAGGGTATATTGGAGCTGCAGAGAGACCTTGAAAAGGCATTGGGGCTAAAACAGGCAATTATAGTTCCCGGGAATTCTTCTGAAAATCTTTATGTATTAAGGGATATGGGAAAAGTAACATCACATGCAATAAAGTCTTATCTTAATGCAAATGATATCATAGGTATAACCGGTGGAAATACTATGGCAACAGTTGCTGAGGAGATGACCATATCCAACGAGAATAATGACATATTGGTAATTCCAGCCAGAGGTGGTTTGGGAGAAGAGATTGAAACTCAAGCAAATGCCATTGCTGCTAAGATTGGGAAAAAATTAGGAGGAGCCTATAGGTTATTAAATGTACCTGATACCCTTGAGGCTGAAGCCCTAGATATAATAATCAAAAATGAAGAAATAAAAAGTTCTATAAATTTAATAAATCGCATAAACTTACTGGTGTTTGGTATTGGTAGAGCAGACACTATGGCCAGAAGAAGAAATCTCCCCAAGGATAGAGTTGACAATATCCTTAATAAAGGTGGTGTAGCAGAAGCCTTTGGTCATTATTTCGACATAGGAGGTAATGAAATTTGGGAGTATAAGACTATTGGCTTGTCTCTTGAAAAGTTTAAGGAAATTCAAAATGTTATAGGTGTTGCTGGTGGAGAGGAAAAAGCTGAAGCAATAATAGCCATAACATCTTTGAGAAAAGACATCATAATAGTTACTGATGAAAGTGCTGCTAAGAAAATACTGGAACTAGTCAAATTTTAATTTAATATAAAAGGAGGAGCTGTAATGAAAGTAGGATTAAGTGGTTTTGGTAGAATAGGTAGAGATGTATTGAGGGTTATATTTGAGGAAGATGTTAAGGAATTAGAGGTTGTTGGTATCAATGCTACCGGGGACCTTAAGGACTTGGCTCATTTATTTAAATATGATTCTTTATATGGTAAATTCCAAGGAACTATAGAAGTATATGATAAAGGTTTTGTAATAAATGGTAAGGAAGTGCCTGTAGTAAGCTTTAGAGATCCGGCACAGATTCCATGGGATGATTTAGGGGCTGAGTTGGTTATTGATTCAACCGGTGCTTTTAAAGAAAAAGCAGACCTTGAAAAACATATTCAAGCAGGTGCTAAAAAAGTTATGATAACAGCCCCGGCAAAGAATGAAGATATAACTATTGTAATGGGTGTAAATGAAGAAAAATACGATCCGGTCCTTCATAATGTTATATCCAATGCTTCTTGTACAACTAACTGCCTTGCTCCTGTTGCTAAGGTTATCCTAGAAAAATTTGGGGTTAAAAAGGGTCTTATGACAACAATTCATGCTTACACCAACGATCAACAAATTCTTGATAAGAGACACAAGGACCTTCGTCGTGCTAGAGCAGCAGCAGAGAATATGATTCCTACAACAACAGGTGCTGCTAAAGCAGTTTCACTGGTTTTACCTGAGTTAAAGGGAAAATTAAATGGGTTTTCAGTGAGAGTTCCTGTTCCAACAGTATCAATGGTGGATGTGGTATTTGAGGTTGATAATCCTACGACAGTAGAAGAAGTAAATGCAGCTTTAAAAGCAGCAAGTGAAAATGAACTTAAGGGAATATTGGGCTATACTGAAGAACCACTAGTATCTAAAGATTTCCAAGGTGACCCAAGATCATCCATAGTTGATGCTTTATCCACAATGGTAATAGACAATATGGTTAAAGTTATTTCTTGGTATGATAACGAGTGGGGGTACTCAACTAGAGTAGTAGATTTAGCAAAAATAATAGCAACTAAATAACGAGGTGCAGATGTCTCACACTTTTAAAAGTGGGAGGTGCCTATTAACTTAAACAGGTGGTGTGTCTAAATCACCCACCTCGTTGCAGCGGTAGGTAGAAACTGCAAGCAGTTTCATCTATGCTTAAAAATCATAGTCGGGTTTTAAAACCCGACTAATACTATTTATCATTTTGCAAAGGTGGGTTAATTATGAATAAAAAGACATTGAAGGATTATGATTATAAAGGCAAGAAAGTCCTAGTAAGATGTGATTTTAACGTTCCTATGGATGAAAACCAAAATATAACCGATGATATCAGAATAAAAAGCTCCCTACCGACAATCAACTACCTAATAGAAAATGGTGCCAAGTTAATACTTATGTCCCATTTAGGAAGACCCAAGGGAGAAGCTAACCCAAAATATAGTTTAGGACCTGTGGCCAAAAGACTGTCTGACCTACTAAAAAAGGATGTATTGTTCGCTGCAGATGATATGGTAGTTTCAGACAAAGTAAGTGAAATGGTAAATTCCCTGAATAATGGTGATGTAGCTCTACTAGAAAACACTAGATTTAGAAAAGAAGAAGAGAAAAATGGTGAGGAATTTGCAAGAGACCTAGCTTCCCTTGGAGACCTTTATGTAAATGATGCCTTTGGAACATCCCATAGGGCACATGCTTCTAATGTAGGTATTTCTAACATACTTCCATCTGCCGTGGGATTTCTTGTAGAAAAAGAAATTGAAGTAATGGTAAATGCACTAGATGAACCTGAAAGACCTTTAGTTGCCATAATAGGGGGAGCAAAGGTGTCAGATAAAATCGGAGTTATTGAGAATCTTTTAAATATAGTGGATACCCTATTAGTAGGTGGAGGTATGGCCTTTACCTTCTTAAAAGCTAAGAATTACGAAGTTGGAAACTCTCTTCTAGAAGAGGATAAGCTAGACCTAGCTAAGGATTTAATGCACATGGCCATAGCACAAGATGTATCATTAGTTCTACCTAAGGACTTGGTAATAGCAAAGGAATTTAAAAACGATACTGAGTTTAAGACTGTTGATATAGATAAAATGACTGAAGGTTGGATGGGCCTTGATATTGGAGAAAAAACTATAGAGGAATTTTCTGATATTATTTCAGATGCAAAGACTGTTATATGGAATGGACCTATGGGAGTTTTTGAAATGGATAATTTCAGTAAAGGTACCTTTGCAATCGCAAAAGCATTGGCACAATCCAAGGGAACCACTATTATAGGTGGAGGCGATTCTGCAGCAGCTGTTGAAAAGGCAGGATTAGCTGATAAAATAACTCATATTTCCACTGGTGGGGGAGCTTCTCTGGAGCTTCTTGAAGGCAAGGAACTACCGGGGATAGCTGCTATTAATGATAAAGAATAGGTAAGAGTAGGGAACGACCACTGTGTCGTTCCTGTCATTCCGAGTGCATCCGAGGAATCTCGGGCTTAGACTACGAAGACTAGACCTGAACAATTGTGAAATGTGCATTGTGAATTATCAAAGGGGGAATGTAAATAATGCGAAAACCTATAATCGCAGGGAATTGGAAGATGAATAATACAATCAGTGAAGCTTTAAACTTGGTTGAAAGTATAAAGGCTTATACTCTAAATAAAGATGTTGAAGCAGTAGTATGCATTCCCTTCACAGCTTTGACAGAGGTAAAAAAAGCTATTGGAGGAAGTGGAATTAAACTTGGTGCACAAAATATGCACTGGGAGGAAAAGGGAGCCTATACGGGAGAAATATCACCTCTAATGCTAAAAGAAATTGGGGTGGACTATTGTATTATTGGCCACTCAGAGAGAAGACAGTATTTTAATGAAACAGATGAAAGTGTTAACTTGAAGATAAAATCAGCTCTAAAACAAGGGATTTTTCCTATAGTATGTGTAGGAGAAACCCTTGAGGAGAGGGAAGAAAATAGGGCCGAAACAGTAGTAAATAATCAGATAATAAAAGGATTCGAAGGAATACCTCCTGAATCTATAAAGGATATAGTAATAGCATATGAGCCTATTTGGGCAATTGGAACTGGAAAGACGGCTTCTGCCGATGATGCAAATACCATGTGCGGATTTATTAGGGGTATAATTGGAGACCTTTATGGTGAAGAGAAAGAAAATATAAGGATTCAATATGGTGGAAGTGTAAAAGCTGACAATATTAAAGAACTAATGGATAAGGACCATATCGATGGTGCTCTAGTAGGTGGTGCTAGTCTAAAGGCAGAGGATTTTCAAAAGCTTATTAATTATTAATGGAGGATACTATGACAAAAAAACCAGTAATGTTACTGATTTTAGATGGTTTAGGCATAGGGAAAGATTATGCAGGAAACGCAGTAAGTCTAGCCAAGACACCTAATTTCCATAGATTATGTACCCAATATCCGACAACAAGCCTTGATGCAAGTGGATTGGCAGTGGGCCTGCCTGAAGGACAGATGGGCAATTCGGAAGTAGGACACTTAAACATAGGCTCAGGTCGTGTAGTATATCAAGAATTAACTAGAATAAGTAAAGATATAGAAGAAGGGGGCTTCTTTAATAAGAAGGAATTCCTGGATGCAATCCAAAAGGCAAAAGAGAAGGGCTCTAAACTTCATCTAGTAGGTTTAGTATCAGATGGTGGTGTTCACAGTCATAATACCCACCTATATGGTTTGTTAGACCTTATGAAGAGAGAAAATATGGATAGGGTCTTTATCCATGCAATATTGGATGGAAGGGATGTAGCACCGTCCATAGGAAGTACTCATATAAAAGAGCTTAAGGATAAGATTGATGAAATAGGAGTAGGAAAGATTGCCACAGTATCAGGAAGATATTATGCGATGGATAGGGATAAGCGCTGGGAAAGAACAGCCCTGGCATATGATGCTATGACCCTTGGTAAGGGTGTTCAGAAGTCTGAACCTGTGGAAGCTGTGGAAGACTCATATAAGGAAAGTGTAACTGATGAGTTTATGGTCCCAACTGTTATTAACGAAAATGGTAATCCGGTAGCTACTGTGGATTCTAAAGATTCGGTCATATTCTTTAACTTTAGGCCAGATAGGGCCAGACAGATTACCAGGGCATTTGTGGATCCTGACTTCGATGGATTCCATAGGGAAAAAATTGTAGATACTTACTATGTAACCATGACTGATTATGATAAGACTATGCCAAAGGTACATGTTGCATATAAGAATGAAACCATCAACAATACCCTTGGTGAATATATTGCTTTAAAGGGTCTATCTCAACTGAGAGCAGCAGAAACTGAAAAATATGCTCATGTAACATTCTTTTTTAACGGTGGAAGAGAAATAGCCTTCCAAAACGAAGAAAGGGTACTAATACCTTCCCCAAAAGTAGCAACATATGATTTGCAGCCTGAAATGAGTGCCTTCCAGTTGAAAGATGAAATCATAAACAGGCTTAATATGGATAAATACGATTTATTTATAGTAAACTTTGCAAATCCTGATATGGTAGGCCATACAGGAGTAATTCCCGCAGTAGTTAAAGCCATTGAAACAGTAGATATTTGCCTGGGTGAAATCGTGGACTTAATTGAGAAAAAGGGAGGAAGCCTTATAATTACTTCCGACCATGGAAATGCTGAATCCCTTATAGATGAAAAAACAAACACACCTATAACGGCCCATACTACTAATAAGGTTCCCCTAATATTAGTGGGTGATAAAGACTATAAACTAAGAGAAGGAAAATTAGCAGATTTAGCTCCAACCCTTCTAGAATTGCTAGGATTGGATAAGCCTGTGGAAATGACTGGAGAAAGTTTAATTATTGATTAAAAATAGGAGGTTTTATTAATGAGTATAATTACCGACATATATGCAAGGGAAGTCCTTGATTCCAGAGGAAATCCTACTGTTGAGGTTGAAGTGTGGACAGAAGACGGAGCCTTTGGAAGAGCTATTGTACCTTCAGGAGCTTCCACTGGAGCATTTGAAGCAGTTGAATTAAGGGATGGGGATAAATCCAGATATATAGGTAAGGGTGTATCAAATGCAGTCGAAAACGTTAATGACATTATAGCAGATGAAATAATTGGAATGGAAGTATATGACCAAGTTGGTATAGATACACTTATGATAGATTTAGATGGAACACATAATAAGGGAAAGCTTGGAGCAAATGCAATCTTAGGAGTGTCTATGGCAGTAGCAAGAGCAGCTGCAGATGAACTGGGACTTCCTCTTTATCAATATATAGGAGGTGTAAATGCCAAGACATTACCAGTCCCTATGATGAATATTCTAAACGGAGGAGAACATGCTGATAACAATGTAGATATCCAAGAATTTATGGTAATGCCTGTGGGTGCTCCAAATTTTAAAGAGGCCTTAAGGATGGGTACTGAAATATTCCACAGCCTTAAGTCAGTGTTAAAGTCCAAAGGATTAAACACAGCTGTAGGAGACGAAGGTGGATTTGCACCAAACCTATCTAGTAATGAGGAAGCCCTTGCTACAATAGTTGAAGCTATTGAAAAGTCTGGATATAAGCCGGGGGAAGATGTGAGATTAGCTTTGGATGTAGCTGCGACTGAATTATATGATGAAGAAGCTAAAACATATAATTTAGCAGGAGAAGGGAAAATACTTTCTGTAGATGAAATGATAGACTACTATGCGTATTTAGTGGATAAATATCCTATTGTATCCATAGAAGATGGACTTGCTGAAGATGACTGGGAAGGTTGGAAAAAGCTGACTGAAAGACTTGGGGGCAAGGTTCAGCTTGTTGGGGATGACTTATTCGTTACAAATACAGAAAGACTTTCTAAGGGAATAGACCTTGGAGTTGCTAACTCCATCCTTATTAAATTAAACCAAATTGGCACTA
>CAZIMA010000093.1:0-7171 GCA_964540195.1 uncultured Tissierella sp. | reverse complement strand
GAGGAGAAAAGGTAAGATGTATGCTATCTAAGATGATGCTTACAAATGCCAATGTACTAATCCTAGACCAGCCAACTAACCATTTAGACCTTGAATCCATTACTGCAGTTAATGATGGATTAATCAATTTTAAATCAAATATCCTATTTGCTTCCCATGACCATCAATTTATACAGACCATAGCAAATAGAATCATTGATATTAAAGACGATGGAAGTTTTGTAGACAGAAGTATGACATACGAAGAATATATAGAGAAATTTTATTAGGCAGCCTATGGCTGCCTTATTCTTTTTTTGTCCTTATCTTGAATATAAAGAACCAATACTTAAGTATAATGACCAATACAATAAATAGCTTTAAATAAATTTTATCCAATTTAAGCAAGGGAAAAAGAAGCATCATATCAGAGATAAACATGATCCTTGCCTTTCTTTTAAAGGTCATAGACCTGTCCCTAACATAATCCTCTGCATAATCCCGGTAAAGCTTCGTAGCCCTAAGCCATTTATCGAATTTTTCTGAGCTTCTCATAAAACATATGGAAGCCAATATAAGAAAGGGGGTCGTTGGAAGCACAGGTAGAACCACTCCTACCATTCCAATACCCGTAAATAATAGTCCTATGGATATCAATACTATATTAACAAGTTTCATCCTTCTTCTCACCTCATTAATTTACATTATACCCCCAAAAGGAATTAATCAAATCCTTATTAGTTATTAAAACATTCTATATTTATATCCGCTTTAATAGACTGATTATTGGGTAGAAATTAATGACTAGATTAATTGGCTTGGAATTGTGAATTATGGATTGAAAGGAGAAAAGATATGGATGATAAAAAGAAACTCACCACCGTAACCGGTGCTCCGGTACCTAACAACCAAGACTCCATGACAGCAGGGGTTAGGGGTCCAGTGATGCTTCAAGATGTATGGTTTCTTGAAAAGATGGCCCATTTCGATAGAGAAGTTATTCCTGAAAGAAGGATGCATGCTAAGGGCTCAGGAGCATTCGGAAAGTTCACAGTAACCCATGACATAAGCAAATATTCAAAGGCTAAAATATTCTCGGAAATAGGTAAGGAAACGGAAGTATTTGTTAGATTCTCAACTGTTGCAGGTGAAAGAGGAGCTGCAGATGCAGAAAGGGATATTAGGGGCTTTGCTATAAAGTTCTATACTGAAGAAGGAAATTGGGACCTAGTAGGCAACAACACACCTGTCTTCTTCTTTAGAGATCCTCTTAAATTCCCTGATCTTAATCACGCCGTAAAGAGAGACCCTCGTACTAATATGAGAAGTCCAACTAACAACTGGGACTTTTGGTCATCCCTTCCAGAGGCCCTACATCAAATTACAATTACTATGAGCGACAGAGGAATTCCTAAGTCATACAGACATATGCATGGTTTCTCATCCCATGCCTTTAGTTTTATCAATGGAGAAAACCAAAGAGTTTGGGTTAAGTTCCATTTTGTAACCCATCAAGGTATAGAAAACCTAACTGACCAAGAAGCAGCTGCAATAGTAGCAAATGACAGAGAAAGTCACCAGAGGGACCTTTATGATGCCATTGAAAGAGGAGACTTCCCAAGATGGACCATGTATGTTCAAATTATGACCGAAGAACAAGCAAATAACATGCCTTATAATCCATTTGACCTAACAAAGGTATGGTATAAGAGTGAATTTCCATTAATTGAAGTAGGCGTATTAGAACTTAATAAAAATCCTGATAACTACTTCCAAGATGTTGAGCAAGCTGCCTTTAACCCGGCTCAAGTAGTTCCGGGAATTGGTTTCTCTCCTGATAGGATGCTTCAAGGTAGATTATTTTCCTATGGAGATGCTCAAAGATATAGGCTTGGTGTAAATCACCATCAAATTCCTGTTAATCAGCCTAAGGGAGCCAGCTATGTTAATAGCTACCATAGGGATGGACAAATGAGGGTTGATGGAAATCAAGGTTCAAAACTTCACTATGAACCAAATTCCTTTGGTCAATGGCAAGAGCAGCCAGAATTTGCTGATCCGCCGCAAAGTGCCAATGGAGATATAATGCGTTATGACTTTAGAAAGGATGATGACGATTATTATACTCAGCCGGGCAAGCTATTTAGGCTAATGACTCCGGAACAACAGCAGGTACTATTCCATAATACAGCTAGAAATATGGAAGGAGTTCCCGAATTCATAAAGATGAGACATATTGAAAACTGCCTAAAGGCTGACCCTGCTTATGGCCAAGGGGTTGCCAAGGCAATGGGCATAAACTTAGACATGAATAAAGATTATTAATATCATAGAGGCTGGAGAGGGATTGGCTATCCTTCTCCAGCCTCTGCTTTATTTTATCATCAATTCCAATACTAATTTGCTCAGTTTTTCAAATTCATCAATATTCAATCTTTCATCATTTGTATGGACAAGGTCTGTTCCATTTCCCAGATTTACAGCTAATATCCCATTTTTATTATAGATATTAGCATCGCTTCCACCACCAGCAGGTACTTTCGAGACTTTATAACCCAAATTGTTACAGATATCCTCCACCTCTTTAATTAATTCATTGTCCTTATCCAATTTAAAAGATGAATAACTGACTTCTACCTCATATTCTAGCTTGGCTCCATATTTTTGGGCTGCATTTATTAAACAAGTGACCATATCTTTTAATTGATTATCCAGTTTTTGACTATCTAAACTCCTTGCTTCTGCCTCTATGACTGCTTCCGGTGAAACAATATTAGTTGCTCCTTCAGCCTTAAATGTTCCTATATTTGCAGTAGTCTCTTCATCTATCCTTAATAGCTTCATATTAGAAATAGCCTCTGACCCTACCATTATAGCACTTATCCCTTCTTCAGGTGAATTACCTGCATGAGAAGGCTTGCCAATTATTCTAGCGTTTAATTGGGCCTGACCTGGGGCTTGGACTACTATTTTTCCTACATTCCCTCCTGTATCCAGTACTACTGCTTTTTTTGATTTAATCTTTGAAAAGTCAAGATTCTTTGCTCCCAGCAATCCGACCTCTTCGCTTATTGTAATAACTACTTCTATTGGTCTATGGGAGATGCTATTCTCTTTAATAGTTCTTAAAGCTTCTACTATAGCTGTAACCCCTGCTTTGTTATCTCCACCCAATATGGTATCTCCTTGGCTTTTTACATAGCCATCTTCAATTATGGGCTTAATGCCTAGACCTGGTTTTACTGTATCCATATGGGCACTAAATAATAGGGTTTCCTTTTCCAAAGTACCCGGTATATAACAATATACATTATTCCCATTAGAACCTATTCTCTTGCCGGCTTCATCTTCATAGGCATCAAATCCTAAAGATTTTAAATCCTCTACTAGTCTCTTAGCCATATTACCTTCATCCATTGACTCACTACTAATCTGTACATATTCCATAAAAGTGCTTAAAAGTCTTTCTTTATTTATCATAAGAACCTCCTAGATTTTTTTCTAATTCTATATATTAGACAAAAGTTATAAAAATCCTTTAAAAAATTGATTTAATATCAAAAAGACTATAACAATGGTTTAACTTGTTATAGTCTTAATATAGAAACCTTCTGAGCGGGGGACTCAGAAGTATTATCTAACTACAGTAAACTCCACTTCCAGAACCTGCTCTTGACCATTTCTTACTATATTTATATCTGCTTTATCATTTTGCTTGTATTTAATAAGGGCCCTTTTTAATTCACTCATATTATTTACTTCTACTTGGTCTATTTTAGTGATAATATCTCCGCTTTTAAGGCCTGCAATATCAGCCGGTGAGCCAGCTTGGACCTCAATTACTACTACCCCTTTATTTGTTGATAATTCAACGCCAAGTCTGCTTTGGTATTCTTCTGACCCTACTCCGGTAATGCCCATAAAAACGACCTTATAAGTTCCGCTCTCAATAACCTGTTCAGCTATGGCTTTTACCTCGTTTATTGGAATAGCAAAGCCTAGCCCTTCTCCGGATGATATCTTGGCCGTATTTATACCTATAACCTGCCCTTTTCCATTTAATAAAGGTCCACCACTATTTCCTGGATTAATAGATGCATCGGTCTGAATTAGGTTATCTATAACAACTCTACCATCAACAGTAACTGACCTATTTAGACCTGAAATTATTCCCGATGTTACTGTTCTTTCAAATTCAAGTCCAAGGGGATTTCCTATGGCTATGGCTATTTCACCTACCTCTAAATCATCAGAATTTCCCAATTCCGCTACAGGCAGATTAGTTACATCAACCTTAACAATAGCCAAGTCAAGGGTTGCATCATTCCAAAGAACTTTACCATCCACTTGCTCTCCATTCTCAAACAATACTTTGATTTCCTTAGCATTTCCATCTGCAATTACATGAGAATTAGTCAGTATATAACCATTCCTATCTATGATTACCCCTGAGCCTACTCCACTTACATCCTGTGAACTAAAAGGCCAAACAGTTTGAGTTTCAACGGTGGTTATACCTACTACGGAGCTCATAGACTTTTTAGCAACAGCCGTTACGGTAGAAAGGTCATCACTTGTATTAATTGTAATGGCTTCACCCTGATACTGGGTACTGGTAGGAAAAACACCTGCCAATAGTCTAGGTGCCAGGAAGTAGGATGTAAATCCACCAAGTAGTGAACAAACTAATGCTAATGCTATATAGGATAGGGCGCTTCCTCTAAAGCTTTTTTTCTTTTTAGATCTCATTTCCCTAACGACTTCCTCATCCTTTACATAATCATCACTAGCTGAAGTTTCATTTAATTTCTCATCGATATCCTCACTGTTTTCATAATCTACATCCTCATTTAGGTCTTTTTCTTCTTTATTAATCAAGATAAAGTTATTGTCTTGTGATGTATTATCAGAATCCATATTCTCATCCATATTTTTATTTAAATCTCTATCATCCATACAATTTCCTCCTTTTTATTTAATTATATTAATAATTTTATTTACTCTTTAAACTAAATCCACCTTTAGACCTTGAATGTCAATCTTAATACCTAAAAGAATCTGGCTCATAATTGTGAATTGTGAACTGTGCATTGCGAATTTCCTTCTTACCTATGATTCTAATACCCAAATGTGAAGATTTTATGAACATAACATGTATAATATATGAGAGTTTTCTTTATATTATTTGTGGGTAAGATATCCTAGAGGAGTTGAGATTTATGAAGATTGAATATATCTATCATAGTGGATTTACGGTAGAAACAGAAAATTACTTCTTTGTTTTCGATTATTACAAGGGAGAAGTAGACCTAAAAAACAAGAAAACCATAGTATTTTCTACCCATGGTCATGGGGACCATTATAACGAAGAGATATTTGAATGGGCAAAAGAAAACCCACATATCTTGTATGTATTAAGCAGTGATATTAAGACTGAGGCTTCAAATCAAATCTATTTTTTAGATGAAGGAAAAGACCTTAGGCTCTTTGATGTGGATATTAAATCCTTTGGGTCTACAGATTTAGGAATTTCCTTGTTGATTCAGGCTGACGGTATGAGTATATTCTTTGCCGGGGACTTAAACTGGTGGTATTGGGATGACGATAGCGATGAGGAAAAAATCCGAATGGAGGATGCCTTTAAGAAGGAGCTTGATAAACTTAAAGGGAGTAATATAGATGTAGCTTTCTTTCCTGTAGATCCAAGACTTGAAGATGCCTATTATTTAGGTGGAGAATATTTTATTAATACTACCCATCCAAAATATTTCTTCCCAATGCACTTTGGGGATAAGTACGATGTGATACCTAAATTCATCCACAAAATGAGTAGTTCTGATACTACTATTGTGGAGATTACTGAGATAAACCAAGTATTTAAGATTGAGTGAGAGCATAAAAGGCATAGTCGATAATTCTATCGCTATGCCTTTGAGTCAATCCTTACACATTAATACCCAAGATTTTCAACTGTTCATTAATCTTAGCTTCAAGCTCAGCAATTTCTCGTTTATCTTGCTCTAATAGCTTATTCACTTCATTAAGGTCAATTGTTTTTTCTTCTTCAAATGTGTCCACATAACGAGGAATATTTAAGTTAAACTCATTTTCTTTGATTTCTTCAAGTGATGCCACGTGAGCGTATTTATCAACATCTACACGATTTTGATAAGTATCAATAATCTTATTGATATTTTCATCAGTAAGTTTATTTTGATTCTTGCCTTTTTCAAAATCTTTGCTTGCATCAATAAACAAAATATCTTTTGTTTTACGATTTTTCTTGAATACTAAGATCGTAGTTGGAATACTTACCCCATAAAATAAATTGGCGGGTAAGCCTATAACTGTATCAAGGTAATTTTTTTCAATTATAGTCTGACGAATCGTACCTTCTGCTGCACCACGGAACAAAACACCGTGCGGTAGTACAATTGCCATTGTTCCAGTGTCATTAAGATGATACAAACTGTGTAAAATAAATGCATAATCTGCCTTAGTTCTAGGAGCTAGTTTACCATATTCACTAAAGCGTGGATCTTTTAATTTTGTTTCACTATTATCCCAATGAGAAGAATAAGGAGGATTTGCAACCACAGCATCAAAAGAGCGTGGGCGGTCAATTCCTTTTTCATCGGGTCCATCAGGCCAATCACTTTCAAGCGTGTCAGCATTTGATAGAGTCATATTATTGAATGAAACACCGTGCATCATAAGGTTCATGCGAGCTAGGTTATATGTTGTAGTGTTCTTCTCTTGACCATAGAATTTAATCGCCCCAGGTTTATCTCCACCAGGCAACTCACTTTGAACCGTTAACAGTAATGATCCAGAACCACAAGTGGGGTCATACACTGAAAAAGTATTATCAGATTCTTCTACACCATCAGTTACGATTTTAGCTAAAATTATAGAAACTTCATGAGGTGTATAGAATTCTCCACCTTTTTTACCTGCACTTGCTGCAAATTGACCAATTAGATACTCATAGATTGCACCAAGAATATCTTTGCCATCTTCACCTTTGTAATCAATACTATCCACAAGCTTTACAATACGGTTAAGTGATTTGGCACGTTCATTTGTAGAGGACCCAAGACGAGAGTCACCAAGATTGATGTCATTAAACACACCGCGGAAATCTTTCACCGCTTCTTTGTTTAATTCAGCATTCTTGTTGAAATTGTCAAAA
>CAZIMA010000092.1:0-7227 GCA_964540195.1 uncultured Tissierella sp. | reverse complement strand
TATCCGGATGGAAGCTTTAGGCCAAATCAATATATTACCAGAGCAGAATTTGTAACATTGGTAAACAATGTACTAAACAGAAGAGTTCATGCAGACGATATATTACCTGAAGCAAGAACCTTCCATGATTTACCTGCATCAGCTTGGTACTATGAAACAATGCAAGAAGCAATAAATAGCCATAACTATGAAAGACTAGCAGACACTTATGAAGAGTGGACTGAAATTTACTATCCGATGCTAGATATGTAAGGTGATTAATAAATAATAGAGGCGCCAGGATAAAACTGGAGCCTCTATTATCTTTTATAGCATTTTTTTCTGGATATCCAAACATTCGTCTATGAACAAATGTAAATTAGTAATTCTACTATTCATCTTTAGTTTGTCCCTAAAATCTTCAATTTGGATGAGATCAGCTTGTCCCCTATTAGTAGGGAATATGTTAACATAATTACCCTTGTTTTTTCTTTCAAAGGGTACTCCGGATTTTTCTAATACATCTTCTAGATTCCTAATATTATATATTGGGATGATATAATCATAAAGCCAATGGCTACTAAACATTGATTTGTTCTTATAGTTATTAAATTCCTCAGGTGTGCAATCATCTATATCCATAATAGTATAGATGCTAAGCTTATTAATTCTTTTTTTGGAATCTATATTTAGATCCGTGTACTTTTGTAAAAAATTCTTTTTTGAACTAAATACAGTATTACCAAAAATGTTCTTTAGACTATTAATCTGAATGCTATTCTTTCCCTTGTTTTCAGCTTCTATAGCAAGTTTAATTCTCAAATTGCTTCTAATATAGGTAGCTAACTCATATTCTGATTTACCATGTACAACTACTAATATTTCTGTATAAATAGGTTGAAATCTACTCATAATTAACACCATTATCAGTATCAAGTATTTCCACGATGGTCTCGAAGTCGAGAGAGCCTGGAATTGGCACACCACCATAGATTCCTTTTAAATATCTTTCTCGAATATTATGATACATTTGTGTTCTTGTGTCGAAGTCATTTATATTAACAATTCTTTTATTTCCATTGGAATCTACTTGGATGAAATAGATATTTTCATTGTTGAGATTTTCAAGCAAAGTAGTATTATGAGTCGTTATAATTAATTGTCCCTCAATAACTTCCCCTACATTTTCAATTAATTCATTAAATAATAAGTCGTGAATCCCGGAATCTGCTTCATCAATAATAGCTGTGTTTCCAAGACAAACTTCTATTAAAGGCAATAATATATCAAGTAAATTTTGGGTGCCTGTTGATTCTATAGTAAAATCTATATCTCTAATCTTATTTCCAATTAACTTTTTGAGAAAAAGTTTATATTCGATTTCATTATTATCAGAATCAAATTTTTTTGAATAGTATACATCCTTTATATCTGAATATAATGATGTCAGGAAATATCTAACTAATTCTTCTTTTTCTTCTAATATTTTTTCATCGGAAATAGGAATTACTCCAGATTTTAAATCTACTAGTGCAAAATGTTGCGTGTTCATAATCTGTTTTTCGCCAAATCTACCATATTTATATCTTATAGAAAAGTTTCTTAAATAGTTAATAACTTCAAACAAATTATTGGAAACACGCTTTTCAATAAATTTTTGATTTTTCTTATGTCTTTCGTTCTCTAAAATGGACATAAAGGTATGTTTTCCCCAGTATTGTTCGATATATCCTTCAAGGTCCTTCCTGTAATCATCATCTTTGAAGATTTTATTTGAAAGTTGTTTTGTATCACGTTTCAGGTTATATAAGAAGCCCCGTCTTTCATCTAATAAATAATATAGGCTTTCTTCCTTTAGTGTATCATCAAAGACGAGTCTATAAACTCCTTCGATATCATTTATTGTAAAATGAAATTCTAGAACCATATCATCAGTTGATCCAATCATATAAACTTCATCTCTAAGTTTCTTTAAATCAGTAAAATAAAATGGCAAATATTTATTGCTAATTAATGATTGATAATTAGATGGAGGGATGTTTTTGGGGTTGTTGAATAACTCTTCCATTTTATTTTGATAGTCTAATGTATGAATCGATTCTCTTAAGAAATTAAAAGCATAAACTAAGTTTGATTTTCCAGAACCGTTTTCTCCGTAGATAAATATAAATTTTTTTGGTTTTTTGTATTTACCTCTAATGTCAAGAGTTACATTTTTGAATGACTTGAAATTTTCCAGTTTTAGTAATGTGAACATAAAAATCATCCTCCTAATAACATTATACCATTATATGTTATAATTTATAACATGTTTCTATAATAAATTTAATGTTTTGGAAGCATATGCAACTATCCTTGGATGAAATTACAAATCTATCTATATTAAAATATGATTTAGTGATAGAATCATATGGAAGGATAAGAAAAAAGCTATTAGCGCTTATAAACTTGATAACACAAAACAAGGTAGGGAAAGTAGTGGTTTTATATAAAGATAGGCTATTTAGATTTGGGTTCCAGTTGGTAGAGTATATAGCTAATTTATATGATTGTGAAATAGAAATAGTAGATACAACCGATAAAATAGAAGAACAAGAATTGTAGAAGATATGATACAAGTAATAACTGTATTTAGTGCTAAATTTCAAGGCAAGAGAGCGAGTAAGGCTAAGAAAATGATTAAGGAGTTGATAGAAGATGATACTATCCAAGAAAGTTAGACTTTATCCGACTCCATTACAAGAGCAGAAATTATGGCAATCAGTAGGCACGGCAAGATTCATATACAACTGGACACTTGCAAGGCAAGAAGAAAATTATAAAAATGGTGGTAAATTTATTTCCGACAATGATTTAAGAAAAGAAATAACCCAATTAAAACAAACTGAATTTAATTGGTTAAATAAAGTATCAAACAATGTAGCGAAACAGGCTGTAAAAGATGCTTGTAATGCTTATAAAAACTTCTTTAAAAGATTGGCTGAAAAACCAAGATTTAAAAGTAGAAGAAAAAGTAAGCCGTCATTCTATAATGACACATCAAAACTTAAAGTTAAGAAAAAATTAGTATTAATTGAAAAAGTGGGGTGGGTTAAAACAGCAGAACAGATACCAGTGGATATTAAATACTTAAATCCTAGAATATCTTTTGACAATAAATATTGGTATTTATCTATTGGCATAGAACAAGAAGAAAAACACCAAGAGTTAACAGATGTTAGTTTAGGTATAGATTTGGGATTGAAGGATTTGGCAATATGCTCAGATGGTATAGTGTATAAGAATATTAACAAAACAAGAATTGTTAAAAAAATAGAAAAAAGACTGCGTAGGTTGCAACGTGAAGTCAGTCGTAAATACGATAAAAATAAAAAAGGAAAGGAGTATGTCAAAACTAGCAATATTATAAAGCTTGAAAAGAAAATACAACTACTGCATAGAAAATTAGCAAATATCAGGAAGAATTATCTTCATCAGACTACTACTGAAATAGTGAAAACCAAGCCATTTAGAGTAGTCATAGAAGATATTAATGTAAAGGATATAATGAAAAACAGGCACTTATCAAAAGCTATAGCAAAGCAAGGCTTTTATGAGTTTAGAAGAGTGTTAGAATATAAGTGTAAATTTAATGGGATAGAATTGGTTGTAGCAGATAGATTTTATCCATCTTCTAAAACTTGTAGTAAGTGTGGGAATATAAATAAAAACCTTAAACTTTCTGACAGGGTTTATAAATGTGAATGTGGTTTAGTTATGGATAGAGATTTAAACGCATCTATAAACTTATCTAATTATCAATCAGCATAAAATCAAGAACAAGATGATGCTGATATGTAGGAATCGTTGTATCCGAATTTACGCCCTCGGAGTATTATATCAAACCAAAGTAGATTGCTATTTATAGTATTCAAAATGGGATACGTTGAAAAGGGAATTAAACAAACTTATAGAGTTTTATAAGGTTTTGGCAACGGTGCATTATGACTAAACGAATTATAATCTTTTTATTGATATTCTCTATCTTAATACCTGGCAATGCATTTGCATCAAGTGCCAATAAATTGCAAGCCCAGGTCGATGATCCTGATTTGATGTTCTTGGTAGAAACATACCAATACATAAAGGACAACTACCCATTTGAAATAAAGGATAAGGACCTTATTGAAGGTGGACTAAAAGGCATGCTTCAGACTTTAGACCCATATAGTGACTACTATACCCCTGAAGAAGCAGCTGAAGTTTATAAAAGCATGTTGGGTACCTTCTCCGGTATAGGAGTATATATAGAAGAAAAAGATTCCTACATTAATATAATAGGAACAATCAAGGATTCCCCTGGAGAAAAGGCCGGATTAAAAAAGGATGACTTAATAGTATCCATAAATGGAAAAGACACCAGATTTATGTCCATTAAAAATGCCCAGCAGCTTATACAAGGACCTATAGGTACAAAAGTAAGGTTGGGAATTCGAAGGGCTAATAAAACCCAACCAATATATATAGAAGTAAAAAGAGACAGAATAAATATAAATCCGGTGGAATATAAAATAATCCAAGATAATATTGGCTATATCAAACTAAGTGAGTTTAACCAACAGGCTATGAAGGAAGTAAATAAAGCCTTGGCAAACTTTGATGGTAAGGATATAAAAAATGTAATCCTAGATTTAAGAGACAATCCCGGTGGTTTATTATCTGAAGCAGTAAATATCTCAAATCTTTTCATACCATCAGGGCCTGTAGTCCATATTAAGGAAAAGAATAAGAAACTGGTTACCCATATATCAACAAACTCAGGACCAAAATATAAACTGGTGGTTTTAATAAATGAAAATAGTGCATCAGCATCGGAGATATTAGCAGGTGCGGTAAAAGATACTAAAGCCGGAACTTTAATAGGGAAGAAAAGCTTTGGCAAGGGAATAGTCCAGTCTATGATCCCCCTAAGCAATGGCAGCATAATAAAGATGACTACCTCCGAATACCTAACACCAAAGAAGATTAGCATCCATGGAGTGGGGGTAATACCGGATATAGTTGTTGAAAACAGTGCTGATATAGATAAGCAACTAGTAAAGGCCATAGAGATCTTTAAAAAATAATAGCTAATTAAGTTCGAATGTCATCCTGAGACGGACTGTATAATCAATGCTAGCGAAGGATCTCGGGTTTAGATGTATTTTTAATAGACTAGAATAAGCACCTACAGTATGATATATATATGTGTATATACTAATGGTGCTTTTTGTATTGAGCATAAAAACAATATAGGAAGTGATATAATTGCTACAATTATTAATGACAATAAAATTTATAATTTTTACAAGTATAACAAGGGTTGAACACAATAGGCTTCCGATTATAATCATTAGCAGTATTATAGCCAGTTTTATTTTATCATTAATATCTAAATCTAAATGGGAGTGCAAGCGTAAAGAAATATTAGGATTATCCATATATTCATTGATTTCTATACTCTTATTAGTAGATTCTACATATTTTTCTCAGTTCAATTCCTTGACATCTCTAGCTCTTTTAAAGCAAGTATCCCAGCTAAGCTCCATAGTAGACAGTATAAAGGCAATAATTAACCTAAAAATAATATTGCTGGTAATTGACTTGCCCTTATTGTTTTTTCTCTGGAAGAAAAAGCCTGGATTTATAATCCATAATAAGGTCTCAACTTTAATATTTCTAAAAGACCCGATTGTAGTAGCTTCTATTCTAATGGGATTGATTCTCTTCTATAATATAAACGGTCAAATGAGCTCCATAAAGGGGCAAGAGTTTTTCGCCTATCATTTGATAGATATAAAGGACAATATATATAAATCTTTAGAATTAGGGGAGGGAGCGGAGTCGGAAGCGGCTGCAGTATTTACAGATGAGGATTTAGGGGAATTAAAGCAAAGGGGAAAGCTTGAAAAAGGAAAATTAACGGGTATAGGTAAGGGTAAGAACCTAATAGTCCTCCAAGTAGAAGCCTTGCAAAACTTTGCAATAAACCTTATATATGATGGCCAGGAGATTACACCCAATTTAAATAGACTTATAGGAGACCCTTCTTCAGTTTATTACAATAACTACTACCAACTACTAGGCAGGGGAAATACTTCTGATGCTGAGTTTGTATCCCAAAACTCCTTGCATCCATCTATGGATGAGCCTACATACTTAAAGTATGCTGATAACACCTTCTATGGACTTCCTTGGCTCCTAAGGGATAACAATTACACAGCTTGGGTCTTTCATGGAAATGAGAAAACATATTGGAATAGGGAACAAGCCTATGTAAATCAAGGTTTTCAAAGATTTATATCCCAAGAGGACTTTGAATTTGAAGATACTATTGGCTTTGGGATAAAGGATGAGGACTTCTTCCCTCAATCTATTGAGTATTTAAAGGAAATGGATGCCATAGACGACAATCCCTTCTATGCCTTTATGATAAGCTTAACCAGCCATACCCCCTTTAATATGCCGGAAGAATACCAAGCCCTAAATATTAGAAAAGAACACAAAGATACTATCTTGGGGAATTATCTTCAAGCCATACACTACACAGACAAGCAAATTGGAATATTTATTGATAGATTAAAGGAAGAAGGCTTATATGAGGATACTGTAATAGCCCTATACGGAGATCATTTTGCAGTCCTTTCAACCCAAAAACAGGAACAAAAGATCATGTCCGAATTTCTAGGCACCAACTATGATTTTCACCATATGATGAATGTTCCCCTAATAGTCCACGTTCCCGGCCAGGAGATAAATGAGACCATATCCATTACAGGCAGCCAAGTTGACTTTTATCCTACTATGGCCAATATTATGGGCTATAAAAATTATAAAGGCCTGGTATTTGGAAGAGATCTGACCAATTACGAGGATAAGAACTATGTCTACCCTCAAACCTATATGCTAAAAGGCTCCATAATCGATGATGAATCCGTATTTGAAATATCAAGAGACGGAGTATATGACCATAGCAGGGCCTACAATATCAATACTGGAGAAAGTATGGATGTAGATGACTTTAGGGACCAACATTATAAGGCCATATCAGAAATAGATAAATCAAACTATATATTGGAAAACGACCTCTTAAAGAATCTGGTTGAAAATAGCCCTGCTTTAACAGAAAAAAACCTATACCTTGTAGCTCATGCCGGAGGTGGAATAGACGGGATGACTTATACAAATTCTAAGGCAGCCTTGGATAACAGCTATAAAAATGGAATCAGA
>CAZIMA010000091.1:0-7310 GCA_964540195.1 uncultured Tissierella sp. | reverse complement strand
AAAGCCTTGTCTGGTGGACAGAGACAAAGAGTAGCTCTAGGCAGGGCTATAGTAAGGCATCCAAAGGTATTTTTAATGGATGAGCCTTTATCCAACTTGGATGCTAAGTTGAGGGTACAGATGAGGGCTGAACTGATTAGGTTACATGAAGAGCTAAAGACCACCTTCGTCTATGTAACCCATGATCAAACGGAGGCTATGACCATGGGAAGTAGGATATGCGTTATGAAGGATGGAGTAATTAAACAGGTAGCAAGTCCGGAGGAGATATATAATAAGCCGGACAATTTGTTCGTAGCAGGTTTTATTGGCTCGCCCCAGATGAATTTCTATAAAGGAAGGCTTACTGCAAAAGAGGATGCTTACTATTTGTTAGGGATTAATGGGGAATATGGGGACTTTAAATTTCCCTTAGAAATAAAAAGCAAGGAAAGGTTAAGGGTCTATGAAGGAAAAGAAGTCATATTTGGAGTCCGACCGGAGCATATTGAATTTACCGATGGTGAAGGGCTTAAGGCCAAGGTTATGGTAACTGAATTATTGGGTAGTGAAGTATATGTACACATTTATGTTCAAGGTGAAATCCATACCATAAAAACCCATGCATCCA
Source organism: uncultured Tissierella sp. (assembly GCA_964540195.1). Lineage (GTDB taxonomy): Bacteria > Bacillota > Clostridia > Tissierellales > Tissierellaceae > Tissierella_B. The sequence goes on along the minus strand of CAZIMA010000091.1, from coordinate 6,700 downwards.
CCCATATTAAAGCAGGAGACATAGTGAAAGTAATCCCATACCCAAGTAAAATTCATCTATTCGACCCGGAATCAGAGAAGTCCTTGATTTAATCAAATTAAACAAATAAAAGTTTGGGCATTATTTGCCCAAACTTTTTTATGCAGGAATTTATGAATACTGTTTTTGGGTATATATGTTGAAGATATAGGAAAAGATAAGTAAAAAAGCGAGGTGTTAACATGGAAAAAATATTGATAAAAGACATTAAAGGTAAAATTACAGATAGGGATTTCAAAGATTGCTCTATAGATTACGTAGATGTAAATTGGTATGATTCCGGAAAGAGGATACATAGACTTGTGACCAATAATGGAGTAGAAATCGGAATTAGATTGGATAGTGAAAAAATAACCAGAGGACTCCTTCAAGGAGATGTACTTGAAACTAGGAATGATAATGCTATTGTAGTCAATATTTTAGAATATAAGTGTATAAGTGTAAAGGTTCAAGACTTAAAAACTGTGGCGAAAGTGTGTTATGAAATAGGAAATAGGCATTCGCCACTTTTTTATAGTGAAGATTATACTGAGCTGGTTTTGCCTTATGATAAACCTATATTAGAAATGTTAAAAAGAATGGAAGTTGAAGCCGATGTAAAAATGATGAAAATACATCGAGATAAATCTATATCCTCAGTAAATAATAATCAAAGTCATGGTCATAGCCATAGCCATGACCATCATCATGGTGGTGAACATTCCCATGGCCACTAAATATATGGATGATTATTCATTTTTATTATTGCAAATAAACGATGCTCTTTTTCCAATAGGGGGATACTCTCATTCCTTTGGACTTGAGACTTATATTCAAAAGGATATTGTAAAAGATGAAGATAGTGCTCTTTTATATATTCAAAGAAATTTATTAGGGAGTTTTCTATATACAGAATTGCTTTCCTCCTTTTATGCCTTAGAATATGCTGATAGAGAGGATTATGAAAGCTTGGTAGAATTAGAATCCACAGTTAGGGCTATAAAGACCCCTAGGGAAATAAGAGAAGGCAGTGAAAAATTGGGTGCAAGATTTATTAAAACCTTAAAGCGGATGGAAGTGGATTTAAATAATAATATATTTGAAAACTATGTAGAAGAAACATATAAAGAAGAAGTTCCAAATAATCACTGTATCGCTTACGGAGTCATATGTGCCGCAGCAAGAATAGATAAGGATATGGCTATGAGAAATTACTTATACTCATCCACCTCAGCTATTATAACAAATTTGGTTAAGACTGTGCCATTAAGCCAATTGACGGGGCAAAAGATATTGTATAGCCTGTATCCATTATTTGAAATGATTCTAAAAAAATTATATACCCTAAAGGAATCTGATATTGGCTTATCTATGCCGGGTCAAGAAATTAGGTCCATGCAGCATGAAATATTATATTCTAGACTCTATATGTCCTAAGAATAAATTTTAAAATAGGAGGCTTAATATGTCATATATAAAGGTAGGAGTAGCAGGACCGGTAGGTTCAGGTAAAACTGCATTAATCGAGGGGCTTACAAGGAAGATGTCAAAGGATTATAGCATTTGTGTAGTTACTAATGATATTTACACAAAAGAAGACGCTGAATTTTTAATAAAAAATAGTGTACTGGATAAAGAAAGAATTATTGGAGTTGAAACCGGTGGCTGTCCTCATACTGCTATAAGAGAAGATGCTTCCATGAATCTAGAAGCTATAGAAGAAGTAGCATCTAGATATCCCGATGTAGAAATTATATTTGTTGAAAGTGGAGGAGATAATCTTTCAGCCACCTTTAGTCCTGAACTAGTGGATGCCACTATATTTGTTATTGATGTATCCGGGGGAGATAAAATTCCTAGAAAAGGTGGTCCTGGAATTACTCGTTCGGATTTATTGGTCATTAATAAAATAGATTTAGCCCCTTATGTTGGAGCCAGTTTAGAGGTTATGGAAAGAGATGCAAAGAAAATGAGGGGGGATAAACCTTTTGTTTTTACTAATCTAAGGGAAAGCAAGGGTTTGGAAGAAATTATTAATTGGATTAAAAAAAATGTATTGTTAGAAGGAATGTAAGATATGCCTAATCCTAATCCTTATAGGAAAACATCTAAACTTAATATAAGGACCAGAAATCAAGATGGTAAAACAGTAATCGATGATGTTTACTTTACTGCTCCTTATAAAATAACAAGACCATTTTATGAAGGATATGGGAAATTAAAAATAATGGTTTTAGCTGTTTCTGCAGGGATTTTAGAGGGGGATGTTCAAGAAATTACTATTGATGCCCTCGAAGGGACCAATACCATAATTACTTCCCAATCCTATGAAAAGATATTTAAAATGAAAGATAATGATGCTAAAAGGAATACACGGATTTACGTTGCAAGAGATGCCTTCTTAAAATATGTTCCACTGCCAACTATTCCTTTTGCAGATTCGGCTTTTACGTCTAGAACGGATGTAGAGTTAGAAGATTCTTCATCTAAGTTTATTATGTCGGAAATAATTACTTGCGGAAGGTATGCCAGGGGCGAGAAATTCCAATATAAATATTTCAAATCTTTAGTGAGTTTGACGAGTAAGGGTAGATTGCTTTATAGGGATAATACGGTTTATAAACCTAAGGATTTTGCCATGGACTCAATCGGGATGTTTGAGGACTATACCCATTTGGCTAATATATTGATTTTCAACTTTAACATAGATGATAATATTTTAGACCAAATTAGGAAGATAATAGATGAATCTAAGGCAGAAGGTGGGGTTAGTTATACTTGGAGTAAGGATGTTGTAGTTCGGATACTAGGGAACAATGCCCAATTCCTAGAAGGAATTTCTGAAAAAATAATAAAAAGCATTGAAGAAAACGAGGAGGAATAATTATGCATCTAAATCCAAAGGACATTGATAAGTTAATGATCTTTACTGCAGGAGAGGTTGCTAGAAAACGAAAAGATAGGGGGGTAAAACTTAACTATGTAGAGTCTATTGCTCTAATTAGTGCTGAACTTCTTGAACTAGCAAGGGACGGTAAGACAGTAACAGAGCTTATGAACTTAGGAACCAAAATATTGACTAGGAATGACGTAATGGAAGGTGTAGCTGAAATGATTCGTGATATTCAAATTGAGGCTACTTTTCCTGATGGAACTAAGTTAGTTACTGTTCATAACCCAATTATTTAAGAAAGGAGATAGTTTATGATACCTGGTGAAGTTATTTTAAAAGACGGAGATATTATACTAAACGAAAACAAGAGAACAGAAAAAATATTAGTTGCAAATCATGGAGATAGGGCTATTCAAGTAGGATCTCATTTTCATTTCTTTGAAGTAAATAAACAGCTTAAGTTTGAACGGGAAAAAGCCTTTGGAATGAGATTAGATATTCCGTCAGGAACAGCTGTTAGGTTTGAACCGGGAGAAGAAAAGGAGGTACAATTAGTTGAGTTAGGTGGAAATAAGACAGCTATTGGATTTAATAATTTAACCAACGGACGTATTAACAAGCAAAATCTTGAGGTTAGTTTGGAAAAAGCTAAAGCAAAGAAATTTATTTAATAGAGGTGTTAAAATGAGTTATAAAATTTCAAGACAAGGATATAATGCCATCTATGGACCAACAACCGGAGATAAGGTAAGGTTAGCTGACACTGAGTTATTTATAGAAATAGAAGATGATTATACAATATACGGAGAAGAGATGAAATTTGGAGGCGGTAAGAGTATTCGTGATGGTATGGGTCAATCTGCAACAGCAACCAGTAAAGAAGCATTGGATTTAGTAATTACAAATGCAATAATAGTGGACCATTGGGGAATTGTAAAGGCTGATATAGGAGTTAAAGATGGTCATATAGTTGGAATAGGTATTGCAGGAAATCCGGATATATCTGACAATGTACATCCTAATCTAATAATAGGAGCCTCTACTGAAGTAATTTCAGGGGATGGAAATATTGTTACAGCCGGAGCCATTGATACTCATATTCACTTTATAAGTCCGGGTCAAGTAGAAGTTGCATTAACAGGTGGAACTACAACCTTGATAGGTGGTGGAACAGGTTCGGCCGAAGGAACTAAAGCTACAACATGTACTCCGGGACCATGGAATATTCACAAAATGCTAAAAGCTGTTGAAAACTTGCCTATCAATATAGGATTACTAGGTAAAGGAAATTGCTCAACTGAAGAACCTCTAATAGAGCAAATAGAAGCTGGAGCCATCGGATTAAAGATTCACGAGGACTGGGGAGCAACACCTGCAACAATAGATGCTAGTTTAAAGGTAGCAGATAAGTATGATGTTCAAGTTGCTATTCATACAGATACTTTAAATGAAAGTGGATTTGTAGAAGATACCTTAGAAGCCATAGGTGATAGAACAATGCATACCTTCCACACAGAAGGAGCCGGAGGAGGTCATGCTCCTGATATTATTATAGCTTCCGGTAAAAAGAATATATTACCCGCATCTACTAACCCTACTATGCCATATACTATGAATACTATAGATGAACATCTTGATATGCTCATGGTATGTCATCACTTGGATCCTGATATACCTGAAGATGTTGCCTTTGCAGATTCAAGAATTCGTCCGGAAACTATAGCTGCAGAGGATGTTCTCCATGATATGGGAATCTTCAGTATAATGAGCTCTGACTCTCAAGCTATGGGTAGGGTAGGTGAAGTAGTTACAAGAACTTGGCAAACTGCAGATAAAATGAAGAAGCAAAGAGGACCTTTAGAAGGAGGCACAGAAGATAACGATAATTTTAGAGTTAAGCGATATGTTGCAAAATATACTATAAATCCAGCAATAGCTCATGGAGTATCAAATTATATTGGCTCCATAGAGCCAGGTAAATTTGCAGATTTAGTATTGTGGAAGCCGGAATTTTTCGGAGTTAGACCTGAAGTAATAGTAAAGGGTGGTATGATTATAAATTCAAGAATGGGCGATGATAATGCTACTATACCTACTCCTCAACCGGTATATTATAAAGAGATGTTTGGAGCTCTAGGTAAAGCGGTTTATGAAACTAGCATTACTTTTGTATCCAAGGCTTCAATAGAAAATGGGACTATTGAAAGACTAAAACTACAGAAAAATGTATTGCCTGTAGTGAATTGTAGAAAAATCACTAAGAAAGATATGATTCATAATGATGTGGTGGTTGAGGATATGATAGTAGACCCTGAGACTTATGAAGTAATAGTCAATGGGGAAAAGATTTCCTGTGAACCCGTAGATAAACTTCCTATGACCCAATTATATAATTTGTTCTAGAGATAAAGCTTGATAAATTTATATTTTAAGTTCCCTTAGGCCTATGTTTAAGGGAACTTAAAGGAGGGAATATGGTGAATAGTAGCAGTAGAATAATTTCATCATCCTTAAAGAGTATATCTCAGGTTGTATTTATTGAAAACTCTATAGCAGGTTTGATTATTCTTATGGGAATATTTATTGGGGATTATAGCTTAGGCTTTATAGCAATAGTTTCTGCTATTGTGGGTAATGTAATAGCAAATATAGCCGGTGCAGATAAATCCCTTATAGACAAGGGGCTGTTGGGATATAACTCGGTATTAATTGGATTGGCATTATCCTTGTTTCTAAATCAAGAATCAAGGTTTTTGATTGCAATATTAGGTGCTATATTGGTTGCCATATTTACTGCAACAATGATGCATCTTTTCTCAAGTTTTGAAATGCCAATCTTGACCTTTCCCTATGTTGTACTAACCTGGTTCTTTCTACTTGCATCTTATCATCTCCAGGTTTTTCATCTAAACCCGGATTTGGTTCCTCAAGATCTTTTACAATGGAACATAGCAACCCAGGGGCCTATTAATTTGTTAAATGGTTTAGTAAATGGCATAGGTCAGGTATATTTTCAAAATAACATTTATGCTGGATTATTAATCTTAGTAGGTATATTTTGGGGCAGTTGGAGAATAGGCATCTATGCAATTATAGGTTCATTTATAGGTTGGCTGGCAGCCTTAATATTTGGAGCTGAACATAGTTTGATGAATTTGGGATTATACGGTTATAATGCGGTTTTAGCAATTATAGCGGTGTCAGCTGTTTTTGATAGTGACCGTCCTCTATCAAAGGTTACAGGAATCGTAGCTGGAATTTTCACTGTGCTTTTAACAGCAGGAACCCATACCTTGGTTTCAGTCTTTGGTCTTCCCATATTCACTATGCCTTTTATTTTGGTTACATGGATATTTTTAGGTGCAAGAAAGATATTAACAAAAATTTAGAGTGATTCACTTATCCTAATGGGAGGATACCTATTTTAAGATGCTTGTATTATCTATTTAAAAAGGAGAATTTCTATGCATATGTCAGATGCTTTAATAGGGCCTGCTGTGGCAGTTACAATGTATGCTGCGTCTATTACAACAGGGGCTTATTCAATTAAAACAATAAGTTTAGAGGAAGATGAAAAAAAACTTCCCCTAATGAGCATAATGGGTGCCTTTGTATTTGCAGCCCAGATGATTAATCTGACAATTCCAGGAACAGGGTCAAGTGGTCACCTAACAGGGGGATTGCTTTTATCAGCACTCCTTGGTCCATATGGAGCATTTATAACCATGTCTGTTATTTTAACTATACAGAGTTTGTTTTTTGCAGATGGTGGCATATTGGCCTTGGGTG
>CAZIMA010000090.1:0-7377 GCA_964540195.1 uncultured Tissierella sp. | reverse complement strand
ATTAGAAAAATAAGGGGGATTTTATGAAAACAGAAGTAATTAAGGATTTTTATGTAGTAAATGGGAAACTAATTAACTCTAATGATTTAACATTATTTGAAGGAATTACTAAACCACCTATTTATGAAATTATTAGGGTCATAAATGGTGTGCCGATTTATATTGAAGACCACTTAAATAGAATGTATGAATCTGCTAGACTTACGGGCATGAATTTGGGAAGTACTGAAAAGGAAATAAAATCTGCAATAAAAGAAACCATAATAAAAAACAAAGTAGTAAATGGTAATATTAAGCTTTTATCCGGTGAATCCAATGGAAGGACTTTCTTTTCTGTATTTTGTGTAGAAAGCTTCTATCCACCTAAAGAATATTATTTAGATGGGATCAAGACTATCTTATATAACTATGAAAGAGATAATCCAAATGCGAAGGTGCTCCATGCCAGCTTTAAAGAGGGTATAGCAAAAGCTTTGAAAGATAGTGGTGCATTCGAAGCTATATTGGTTAAAAGCGATGGGTATATGCCTGAAGGTAGTAGATCCAATATGTTCTTTTTATATAAAGAAAAATTATACACTGCACCTAAGGAGGAAATTCTGCTTGGCATTACCAGAAAACATGTTTTTAGTGTTGCCCAAAAGCTTGGAATCCCAATAGTTGAGGAGTCAATCCATGCAGATGATTTGAAAAAGATAGAAGGTGCCTTTATGACTGGTACAAGCGTAAACATCCTGCCCATATCCCAAATAGATAATTTAAAGGTAAATTCAGTAGATAATAAGATTATAAAAGCCCTTATGGACGCTTTTGATAATATGATAAATGAGTATGTAGAAAAAAATAAGGATTTGTGGACATAGAAAAAACCCGAGAAATCGGGTTTTTATTCTGCTATCATTTCGATAATTCTTAAAATAGTGTAATAGGCCTTCTCCATTCCTTGAATAGAAATGTATTCATACTTTCCATGGTAATTAAGCCCACCTGTAAAGATATTAGGGCATGGTAATCCCATATATGATAATCTGGCACCATCTGTGCCACCTCTAATAGGCTTTATAATTGGGCTTATACCAATATCCTCCATGGCTTTCTTAGCCAAGTCTACGATGTGAATTACAGGCTCTATCTTTTCTTTCATATTGTAATAACTATCCTTTAAGTCAATAGTTATTATATCCCCATATTTATTATTTAGATAAGCAATGGCATTTTCAATAAACTGCTTCTTCTCTTCGAATTTCTCCTTTGAATGGTCTCTGATGATATAGGAGGTTTTAGTTTTTTCAACGGACCCTTCAAAATGAACTATATGGAAGAAGCCTTCATATCCTTCAGTTGCTTCTGGTACTTGATGAAGTGGTAGCATGCTGTTTAACTCCATGGCAACTGTTATGGAATTTATCATTTTATTCTTTGCTGACCCTGGATGAACATTTCTACCTTGGATAGTAATATGTGCACTGGCTGCATTGAAGTTTTCGTATTCAAGCTCTCCGATAGGACCTCCATCTACAGTATAAGCAAAGTCAGCATTAAATTTTTCGACATCGAAGTAATCGGCCCCTCTTCCTATTTCTTCGTCAGGAGTAAAACCCACTCTAATTTCTCCATGCTTTATACTTGGATGGTTTACAAGATATTCCATGGCCGTAACTATTTCAGCTATGCCTGCTTTATTATCTGCTCCAAGGAGAGTAGTTCCATCTGTAGTGATTAAATCCATTCCTATATGGTCTTTTAGTTCCGGAAAGTCCTTTGCTGATAATAGGATATTCTTTTCCTCATTTAAAACTATATCATTTCCATCGTAATTATGAATTATCTTAGGCTGTACATTTAAGCCTGACATATCTGGACTCGTATCCATATGTGCTATAAACCCTACAACGGGTAATGTCTTTTCAATATTTGCTGGAAGGGTTGCCATTACATATCCCTTATCATCAACTGAAACATCGGATAAGCCTATCTCTTCCAGTTCCTTGGCCAGTTTATTAGCGAATTCAAGCTGATCCTTTGTACTTGGTACCGTAATGGAGCTTTCATTTGAAGTTGTTTCCATTTTCACATATTTTATAAATCGATTTATCAATTTTTCCAATCTATCTCCTCCAATCATATATATATATATTATACTATACCAAGAATAAAATGTAGAATAATAATATAATTTGATGAAAGAAATCAGTTTATCCATGGGTAAAAAAATGATAAAATGTAAAATTGTGTGGTAGTTTCTTTTGTTGTTTATTTAACAGATGTATTTGAATACATTTAAAAATCAAAATAAATTCCTAGAAATTACATCAAGACTAATCATAAGATAAGGAGTTTACCATATGCAAAAAAAATTATGAACTTTACAAATTGTTGATGAGATCAACACTAAAAGAGAAAAATTAAACAAAAGGGTTATTGGAGGTATTGATAGTGAAGTGGTAGCATTAAGTCAAGAGTTGGATGAATTGATTACTGTTTATGCAAGGCACCAGTTGGCTATATTAAAAAACTAGCAGCATGCTGCTAGTTTATCCTAGGCTTACATCTAATATCATCATTATAACAAATCCTATAATTACCCCAAAAGTGGCTTCTCTTTCATGTCCTCCTTGATGGGTTTCCGGAATTATTTCATCCGATATTACAAACAACATGGCACCAGCTGCAAAAGCCAAAGTAAAGGGCAGGATTGGTCTAAAGATGGATACTAGAAATAGCCCTAAAATCCCCCCTATCGGTTCAACTAAACCTGTAAGAAGCGCTATGTTAAATGCATTTTTTTGAGTATACTTTTCCCTTACAAGTGCTAATGCAACCGCTAGACCTTCGGGTAAATTTTGTAGCCCGATACCCATAGCCAGTGTAAGACCATTGGAAATGTTATTATCTCCAAAGCCTACTCCTACTGCCAGCCCCTCAGGAAAGTTATGAATAGTTATGGCTATGATAAAAAGCCATATTCGCTTTAAGGAATTAGTAGCGCCTCCTTCGATTCTTTTATCTAAGAGATGTTCATGGGGAGAATATTTATCAGTCAAATCTAAAAAAAAAGCCCCAGCTACAATTCCTGCTGCAGTAATTATGGCACCCTTTATACTTCCACCGGAATAATCAAGGCTTGGTATTATAAGTGAAAAGGAAGTAGCAGCTAACATTACACCTGCGGCAAAGCCCAATAGTAGGTCCAACATCTTCTGGGATATGTTCTTAGTAAAGAATATAGGGATTGAACCTACACCGGTCATCAAACCAGCACCTAAACTTGCTAATAGTCCTACAAACATTGTGTTTCTCAACAACTCCATAATAAACCTCCATCAGACTTCTTTAGTAAATTGCTATTAAATAAAGGAATGCTAATAATAATATTATAATAATAATTCCAATAATTGAAAAGAACAATCTCTTGCTAATAAAGAAGAGTTTCATTCAATTACCTCCTAAAGAAATATTGTATATTGGAATGATGATTCATCCCTTATATAATATAATTTATTTCGCTAAGCCTTAATTTATGCATATTCTAAATTATTATGTTAAAATTGCCAAATAAATGATATAGTAATATTAAGTAAAGGAGGGTTATTGATGGGAGTGAAAATTTTAACCGACTCTGGTTGTGATTTGCCAGAAGAGGTCCTGAAAGAATATGATATTGATGTATTGCCAATAATCGTAATCAGAGATGATAAAGAGTATCTAGATCAATTGACCATAAGTTCAAAAGAGGTATATGATGGCATGAGGGCAGGAGAAGTATTTAGCACTGCACAGATTTCAGCACAGAGCTTCAATGAGAAATTTGAGGAATATTCTAAGAAAGATCAACCCGTGTTGTACCTAGCCTTTTCTTCAGGATTATCCGGTACATATCAGACATCTGTTGTAGTAAGCCAAACTATAAAGGATAAATATCCTAATCTAGATTTAGATATTATAGATACAAAGGCAGCATCCCTTGGATTTGGTCTAATAGTCTTATCTGCTGCAAAGCTGGCTAAGGAAGGTAAATCCAAAGATGTAATAATTGACCATGTTAATAAGGCATTAAAAAGCCTTCAATCCATATTTACTGTCGATGACTTAGAATACCTATTTAGAGGAGGCAGGGTCTCTAAGGCTTCAGCTTTAGTAGGAGGATTACTAAATATTAAACCAATACTCCAGGTTAATAATGAAGGGAAATTGGTTCCAATTGAGAAGGTTAGGGGTAGAAACAAGGTATTTAAACGTATGATAGAGATAATGAGGGAAAGAAATGAAGGAGCCGATTATTCAAGTAGTCTTATTGCCATAAGTCATGGTGATGACCTTGAAGGTGCAAGTAAGCTTAAAGAAATGATTAGTGAAACATTTGGCACCAAGGAATTTCTTATAAATACTATTGGAGCTGGTATAGGTTCTCACTCCGGACCTGGTACCATTACATTATTTTTTTATTCAAAATGATAAAATAGGGTAAGCAAAGCTTGCCCTATTTTGAATGATACACTTATTTTAGGGTATTTTATGTATAGGCATAAATTCAGTGCAATTTAATCAAAAAGCTTCAACCAGGTGGTAGATAGCTACCATAGTTATTAACATAAGCTACTAAGAGGGGATTTTATGATAAAAGTAAAAAAAACTAATAATATTATTTATTATATTAGGTCTTCTAATTGGCTTGTACACAATATATATGGATTTAACGGATCATAGGCCTGAAATCAAGGTGCAGCTTCCTATATACAATAACCAAGTAAGTGCTACACCCATAGGAGAGAATATATCCATAACTACAAGAAGTTTTAAGATCAATGAATTGGAGTATTACAGTGATAAGTATCCTCACTATAGTCATGTATATGGGAGGAATTTTTATGTTGGATGGATACCATTCCCACTTTGTAGGCCACTAGGTACACTTGATTCAGGATTAGCCATATTTTCCAGATTTGCCTTAAAGGATTCTCAAAGATATAGATTGCCGGGGCAACAAGATCTTCATCTTACTTCAAAGTTCAGCCCAACTGTTAGAACATTAAATAATCCATTTGAAAAGGGAATAAACTTTCTTGCAGTTACTAGTGGATTTCTAGTATCAGACAACATAGAAGTAATGAATATAAATGCCTTAAACCTAAATTTCGAACATACTAATCATAACCCGGTGACTATTGAATTTATATTAAAGTAAAAATTTTGTAGAATAACTATGGACAAAGAATAAAAAGGAGAGTATAATATTCTTTGTTAGTTAATAAATGTGCCATTAGCTCAGTTGGTAGAGCACCTGACTCTTAATCAGGGTGTCCAGGGTTCGACTCCCTGATGGCGCACCATAGTAAAACGAAGGCCTACAGAATTTTTTCTGTAGGTCTTTTTTCTTTTTAACTTTTTAATAGGAGGATATATGTTTAGAGAATTTTGGTGGTTTATATCTTATTATAAGAAGAAATATATCTTAGCCTTATCTTTTTTATTTTTAAGCAATATAGTAGGCTTAATACCTCCATATATTACAGGTAGGCTTACAGATATGATATTTGAAGGAACTATTGGACTAAGGTCATTCTTAATTATTTTAGCTATAAATTTAATTATCATAGTAATTAAATATTTTTTTGCTATGGCTTGGTCTTATTATACCTTTAGGGCAGCTAATGAAATAGATTTTAAAGCAAGAGAAAAACTAATGACTAAGTTTTTGAAGCAATCCCTAGTGTTTTTTGAAAAACATTCTACAGGTTCCCTTATGGGAAAAGCTACAAATGATGTCAATAGTCTTAGTGAATTGGCGGGTTTTGGTACCCTTAGTTTATTTGATTCTACAGTATTCCCATTGCTTATAATTATAATGATGATGGTAGTTGTAGATGTTAAATTAACCTTAGCTGCCATAATACCACTTCCGATTCTTGCATACTTAGTTATACTCATAGGCAATAAAATTTATGAAAGATGGGACAAGGTACAAAGAGCCTTTGATCGGTTAAATACAAATGTACTTGAAGATGTAGAAGGAATAAGGATTATTAGGGTTTTTAACCTGCAAAAATCCAGATATAAAAAGTTTGAGGAAAGAGGCCAGGATTTATGCAATAGAAATTTAGACGTTGTAAAATACCAGGCCCTTATAACTCCTATACAAATTATTATACCGGCATTGACCTTTATAATTGCCATAGGCTATGGTTCCTTTTTAATTTCCAAGGGGGAGATTTCAATCGGCCAACTAATATCCTTTACCTACTATTTAAATATGTTGGTGTGGCCGATGTATGCCTTTGGTAACTTTATCAATATTAAACAGCAGGCAAGTGCCTCTATGGATAGAATTCAAGAGGTATGGGATTATAAGGAGGATATTGTTGAAGATAGTAAGGCTGCTAGGGTTGGGGGAAATCCAAAGATAGAATTTAGAAATTATAGCTTTAAATACCCATCTTCAAGAGAGGAAATTCTAAAAGACTTAAATATTGAAATAGGAAGTGGAAAATCTCTTGGAGTGCTTGGCAAGACTGGTTCTGGTAAATCTACATTGTTAAAGCAACTCTTAATACTTTATCCCATGAATACAGGATATATATATCTTGATGGGAAAAAGATTCATGACTACAAGATTTGGAGTATTAGGGAATTAATAGGCTATGTACCACAAAGGCATATGATATTTTCAAAAACCATAAGGGATAATATTAAATTATCGAAGCCAGATGCTACAGATGAAGAAGTTATGGCTGCCATAAGATTTGCTGACTTCGAAAAGGATCTCAAAATATTTCCAAAGGGATTGGATACTCTATGTGGGGAAAAGGGCATATCTCTTTCCGGCGGTCAAAATCAAAGAATTGGCATAGCGAGGGCCTTTTTAAAAGACCCTGATATATTGATATTAGATGATTGCATGAGTGCAGTAGATGGAAGAACGGAAAAAAACATCATCAATAATATAAGGGCAAGGAGAGAAGGTAAGACTACTATTATTGCAAGTCATAGGATTAGCCAAGTTAAAGACCTGGATGAGATAATAGTCCTAGAAAATGGTAAAATCGTTGAAAGAGGTAATCATGAAGAACTTCTAAATAAGAGAAAGTGGTATTATGACCAATATAAGAATCAAGTAGCAAGGAGTCGTTTTGATGAGGAATAAGATTCGCGACCAATTTGTAACTAAGAAATTGAAATATTATGCAAGGAGAGAATCAAAACCTTTATCAATAGGCTTGATCCTCTCCCTTATTCGTACTGCCTTGGAGATAATAGGACCTATGATTATAGGTTTTATACTCAATACCCATATAAGTTTAAATATGAAAAAGTCAGATTTTATTTCTATTGTCAAGTTTTTAATAGTTTATTTAATAGTATATATTCTTTGTGGCCTGT
>CAZIMA010000089.1:0-7400 GCA_964540195.1 uncultured Tissierella sp. | reverse complement strand
TAATGGCTATTATAATCAATATTGATGTAATGCTGGCTAAGAGGAAGATGAGTCTCACTGAGCTTTCTGAAAAAGTTGGAATAACAATGGCAAATCTTTCTATCTTGAAAAATGGAAAGGCAAAGGCCATTAGATTTTCAACCCTAGATGGCATCTGCAAAGCATTAGAATGTCAACCCGGAGATATTATTGAATATAGGGATGAGGAATAATAAGAACCTTATTATCCCTTATCTATAATTTCAAACAAGGATACATTTTTTAAGGTATTACTTATAGTACACCCATTTTCCATTAAAACCATCAATTTCTTTCTGTAGTCGGCATCAAGATTTTCGGGAAAATCAATATTTACAACAAAGTCACTAAACCTATTTTCTCCATTCTCAGCCTTCTTTGCCACCACATCTATATCGAAATAAGTATCATCGGTTAAAAGCTGGTCTCTTTCAAGAATCCTCCTCATAACTATTGAAAGGCAAAGTCCAATAGATGATTCTAACAATTCCTTAGGATTAAGTCCTTCAAGGCCTGCTTTATCGCTTCCTTGGGCCTGAAGACCAGCTTCATTTAATATATCATTTTTCCCATTCTTATATTTTATAAGAGTCATCTTAGTCCTCCTTCATATTCCTTACATAGTGACATGCAGCGAAATGATTATCCGCTTTTTCCTCCATTGTTGGGGGCTCAGCTTTACATTTTTCAGTGGCCATAGGACACCTAGCATAAAAAACACAGCCCTTAAATTCCTTAGTAAGGGTTGGAATTTCACCTTTTATACTAGCACTTCTTTTAGCTTTTTTCTTAGTAAAATCAGGTACAGCTGAAAATAGAGCTTGAGTATAGGGATGCAATTGCTTTCTAAACAAGTCATCAGTACTTGCCTCTTCCACGATTTTACCCAAATACATAATCCCTATCCGATTCGATACATGGCGAACTACACTTATATCATGGGTTATAAACAATAAAGTCAACTTCAGTTCTTCCTGTAGTTCTTTTAGTAAATTCAATATCTGAGCTTGAATCGAAACATCAAGAGCCGATACGGGTTCATCACATACTACAATCTTAGGATTTATAATTAGGGCCCTTGCCAAACCCAACCTCTGTCTCTGACCACCGGAAAACTCATGGGGAAACCTAAAATAATGGTCTATTTGAAGGCCGACAGTTTTCAACATTTTAAATACCTGTTCTTGTCTCTCCTTTTTATCACCCATTTTATGGATAATCAAAGGCTCTTCCAGAATTTCACCAACTCTCTTCCTTGGATTTAAAGAGGAGAAGGGATCCTGAAAAACCAGTTGAATATCCTTTCTATATTCACGAAAGTCTTTTCTCGAAAGCTGGAGCAAGTCATTATCCTTATAAATCACTTTCCCGGAATCAGCCTTTGTAAGGCCTAGTATGATTCGACCCGTTGTAGTTTTTCCTGACCCTGACTCGCCTACAAGGCCATAGGTTTCTCCTTCTCTTAGTTTAAAAGATACATCTGAAGCAGCATTTACATAGGACTTTGGTCCAAGTATTTTAAAAGAACCATAGACCGGAAATTTCTTATTTATGTCAATAAGCTCTAGAATAGGTTTATTCATCCAATCCCTCACCTCTTTCTCCTTTTGTAGACATTTCAATCTCCTTATAATACCAACATTTGACCCTATGGTCTTTTTCATCAGTCTCCATCATTGGGGGCTCTTCTTCAATACATTTCTTGTCTGCATAAGGACATCTTGTAGAAAAACGACAAGCTTTTGGGACATCATATAAGGATGGCACAAGTCCTTGGATTACATGCAACTTATCTACCTTAAGACCATCCAGTCTTGGAATAGATTGAATAAGTCCCCTAGTATAAGGGTGAAGAGGTCTATTAAAGAGAGTCTCCGTCTTTGTTTCTTCAACAAGCTGACCCAAATACATGACCTTAACACTGGTACAAATCTCTGAAACAACTCCTAAATCATGGGTGATAAATAGGACTGCCATACCCATCTTTTCATTTAACTCTAAAATTAGGTCCAATATTTGAGCTTGGATTGTAACATCTAAAGCTGTAGTTGGTTCGTCAGCAATTAAAAGCTTTGGTTCACAGGCCAAGGCCATGGCAATCATAACCCTCTGCTGCATGCCCCCTGACAATTCAAAAGGGTATTGCCTTGTACATTGGTCAGGGTCTTTTATACCTGTCAAGCCTAATAACTCTATGGTCCGCTTTCTTGCATCAGCTTGAGAAATTTTCTTATGAATTATCTGTACCTCATCAATCTGTTGACCCACAGTATAAACCGGGTTTAAAGATGTTTGGGAATCCTGAAATATAATTGAAATATCATTTCCCCTAATTTTTCTTACTTCAGAAAGGGGCAGTTCTAAAATATTCTTATTATCAAACAACAAACGTCCATCATATTTTATCGAATCAGTATGGTCCAGAAGTCGTAAAATAGATTGGACCATCACGCTTTTACCACAGCCGGATTCCCCTACAATACCTATAACCTCCCCGGGAGCAACTGAAAAACTAACCCCATCTACAGCAGTTACAATTCCCCTATCAGTATAAAAACTTACCTTTAAATCCTCTACCTTAAGCAAAGTGTTATTTTCCATTAGCTCATCTCCAATCAATACAAGAAGTCTATTTACTCTTACGGTAATTACTAGTTCGTGGATCCAAGAAGTCCCTTAGTCCATCTCCCAATAGGTTTAAGCCAAGTACGGATAAGATAAGCAAAATCCCAGGAAAAACCGTCATCCACCATGCTTTATTAATAACCAACTTACTTGCCTGCAAGATATTCCCCCAACTTGGTTGAGGTTCAGGTATTCCGGCACCAAGGAAGCTCAAAGCCGCCTCAGAAAGTATAGCACTTGCGAATACAAAGGTAGCTTGAACCATAAGAGGTGATAATATATTTGGAACCAGGTTTAACCAAATGATCCTAAAATCCCCGGCTCCTTGAACATATTCAGCTTCAATATAGGCTTGCTCTTTCACACTCAGAGCACTTGCCCGAACAATTCTGGCAATACTTGGGGTAAACACAATAGTAAGGGCAATAATAACATTCCATACTGATGCCCCAAGGGCTGACATCAGGGCAATTGCCAAAAGAACACCTGGTATAGCTATAAGACCATCACATATTCTCATGAAAATATTATCAAGAACCTTGTAATAACTTGCATATACACCTATAATAAGGCCAAATAGGGATGATAAAAAACAAACAGCAAAACCCACGCTCATTGATACCCTGGCCCCATATATAACCCTAGTAAGCAAGTCGCGACCAAACTCATCGGTTCCAAATGGGTTTTTATTACTAGGGGGCAACAATCTCTCCACTGCCTTCATTTCATAAGGGTCAAAGCTTGTAAATAAGGACCCAAATATAGCAACTATTATTAATAGGAAAATAATAGTAAAACCAATTATAAATCCACGATTGGACCTTAATTTTCTAAGCTGTAAACTTCGGTGCTCTTTCAGATATTTAAGACGGATACTATCTATATCCTGTGATTTATGTGTCTGGGACATGGCTTACTCCTTTCTTTACTTCCCATCAAGGCGAATTCTAGGATCAAAGACGCCATATAGAAGGTCTACTATTAAATTTACTAAGACATAAATTAGGGTAACAAAAAGTACAACACCCTGAATAACTGCAATATCCCTTCTAACTATGGAATTCATAATCAATTGACCTATACCCGGTATATTAAAAAGAGATTCAATAACAACTGCCCCGGTAACCAAGGTTCCAAAGCTTTGCCCTATTATGGTCAGAATCGGTAAGGCAGCATTTTTCAGTGCATGCTTTAATAATACACGAATTTCTTTAATACCCTTAGATCTAGCAGTCTTAATATAGTTTAAATACAATACATCCAACATTGATGACCTAGTCATTCTAGTAATTAAGGCAGCTTGGACGGTTCCTAAAGAAATACCCGGGAGTATTAGGTACCTAAAATGAGTCCATAGACCCATGCTTAAAGGTCTATAACCTGCAACCGGTAGCAACTCCAACTTTACACTAAAGAAAAGCATTAGAAAAAGGCCTAATAAAAAACCAGGAATAGCCATTCCTAATAGTGAAGCGCTAGATAGAAAAGTATCGATTAATGAGCCCCTCTTATAAGCAGCAATAATTCCGGCTGGAATAGCTAGTATTATGGCAATAATCTGGGCAATAATAGCTAGACTTAAAGTTGGTGGAAAATGCTCTTTAATAGCTTGAGTAACAGGCTGCTTCATAAATATTGAGTCTCCTAAGTCCCCTTTAAGAACATTTCCTATCCAATTAACATACTGCTTTGCTAGGGGTTCGTTAAAGCCCAACAATTCATTTAGTTGATCAATCTCCTCTTGGGTAGCTTCCAAACCCAGGATTGCAGATGCCGGGTCTCCTGGTGTAATATGAATAATTAAAAAAATTGCTAAAGAAACCACGAATAAAACAGGAACCAAGGATAATAACCTCTTAATTAGATATTCTAGCAAGATAATCCCCCCTTTATTAAGTATCAAGGCAAGACCCTTGCCTTGTCAATAGAGAATCTACCGTCATTTAAATGGCGGTAGATTCTCTATTGCAAATATTTATTTTGCTACCTTAGCATTCCAATATATGGGTTGGTCAAAAAACACAAAACTTTCTACCTTATCAGTTGTAGCCATTGAAGCATTATAGTGTCCCAATGCTGTAGATGATCCATATTCATACATAAACTGTTGTAGGTTTGCCCATTGTGTTTGAGCTTCTTCATCACTGGATGCTCCACGAATTGCAGCAAGGTAAGTTCCTAGCTCCGGTGCTGAGAATCCTGCCCAATCAGGGTTAACAGCAAGAATTTGTGGTGGTATAACATTATATCCATTACTTGTAATGAAAATATCCCATTTACTTCTATCATTCTTGGTTTCCATAAAGGTTGGGAAATCAAAGTTTGAAACTTCAGCATTTATACCAACTTGACGAAGCTGCTCCTGTAAAGCAATAGTTGCAGCGTACATTTCCTGATAATCCTTTGTAGTTAAAAGAGTTACCGTTTCTCCATTATATCCTGCCTCTTTTAATAATTGTTTAGCTTTTTCAGGATTAGCCTGATTATAATATTCCCCACCAGTTTTTACAGCCCATTGTGGTTGATTGATATTCATATAGCCTGGATCAAGTGTATAGTGTTCCGGGCTTGCATAGCTAACAAGCATGATTTCATTAGCATCTATAGCTGCTAAAATTGCTTGTCTATATTTAATATCTGAAAGTAGGCCTTCACTAGTATTAAAGAAGGCATTTAATGAACCACTTGGCTTAGAATAAAGAGTAACCCCTTCTTCTGTTGATAGCTCTTCATAATTCTCTAAAGGAACATTTTCAGCTACATCATATTCTCCGGTTTTTATACCCGCAATACGGGTTGCATGATCTGATACAAAGTAGAAATAAATATTTTCTGTTGCAGCATCCTTTCTTCCGGAAAATCCACTAGGCTCTGAATCTACAGGCGAATAGTCTTCAAATTTAACAAGGTGAATATATTGGTCTTGCTTCCATTCTTGTAGCTTATAAGGGCCTGTTCCAATATACTCATTTACACCTTCCGGTGAAGCTGCTTCAATTACTTCCTTAGGCATTATAGTAGGAAACAAGGAACGTGTTGAAAGAACAATCATCACATCGCTTGTTGGTCTTGCTACAGTAAGCTTTACAGTATAATCATCAATCTTTTCAAAGTTTGCACCTTCTAATAGGTTTTTAGCCCTACCATTTACATTAAGCCAACGATTCATAGATGCAACAACGTCATCAGCTGTCATTTCCTTGCCATTGTGGAATTTTACACCTTGTCTTAAGGTAAATACATATTCCAATCCATCATCACTTACCTCTACAGACTCAGCAAGTTCAGGTGTAGGTACATATTCTTCATTCATAGTGTATAATTGCTCAAATATATTTCCAGCTACACCAAATGTTACTTGTGATTGAGTCAATGATGCATCTAATGTAGGCGGTTGAGCAGTCATGGCTACTGTGATTGTATCCCTATATTCCTTCTCAGGTGATTCACCGGTTACAGGTGGCTCTTCTGTAGTCTTGGAGCCAGCTTGGCCACATGCTGCAAGAACCATAGACAAAATTAAAACTAACCCAACAATTTTCAACAATTTGAACTTATTCAAAATAACAACCCCTCTTCTTAATGATTTCATTATGTTATGCCATATAAATCTTTTATTACCCAAACTAGCTTTTCTTAATCCATTTTTTAAGCATCACATCCTTAAATATATTTACAAAAAACAAAAACTTCTGCCTCTATATACAGAGGCAGAAGTAAACTTCCGCGGTCCCACTCCGGTTAGACAATCAAGCGATTGTCTATCTCATTTCCAGCACTAAAATACTGTATCTCTCTAACGGGAGAAGCGTAACAGTCTACTACAATTCGACCTAACATTCATAGGAGCACTTCAAAATTGCTTAATTATAAAGCTATCTCAGCCAAGTAGCTTCTCTCTGTCTAATTCACAAATTTTACTTTCCCTAATCATTATGTTTTTATTTAATTCATACTAAACTTATATGTTATATAATAAATCATCTTGAATAAAAAATCAATAACTATTTTTAAGGGTAAATATAAAGAGGTAATATGTTCCCTATACTAATTGTTTAAGTGCTGTTTTTATATCCTCTTCCGGTGTGCTTATATGCTGCAAATCAAATGTATCAACTAGATATTGTAATACATTTGGTGATAAAAATGCCGGTAGGGTTGGGCCAAGATATATACCTTTTACCCCAAGGGATAAAAGAGCTAACAAGTCTGCAAGGGCTTTTTGCTCATACCATGAAAGCATTATTGTTAAAGGTAGGCTGTTAACACTGGTCTCAAAAGCATCTGCTAATGCAGTAGCTATTTTTATTGCTGAATAGGTGTCATTGCATTGTCCTACATCTAATAGTCTTGGCAATCCTGCAACTGTTCCAAAATCTAATTTATTAAATCTATATTTTCCGCAGGCTAGAGTAAGTATTACACAATCCTGTGGAACCATTTTAGCAATCTCAGTATAATAGTTTCTTCCGGGTCTTGCACCATCGCATCCGCCTATTACAAAGAAGTGTCTTATCTTTCCATCCTTAATAGCCCCGACTATTTCCTCTGCATGGGATAAGGTTGCATGGTGTCCAAATCCAACTGTTATTTCATGCGTTTCTTCATCTTCCTTAAACCCACCTAATTCTAAAGCCTTGTTTATAAGCTCACTAAAATCCTTTTCACTATGATTCTTTGTTACATCCTCTTTAAAAGGAATATGTTGAACTCCTTCCCAGCCTACTACATTTGTTGAAAATATCCTATCTTTGTAG
>CAZIMA010000088.1:0-7562 GCA_964540195.1 uncultured Tissierella sp. | reverse complement strand
TTGCCCTCATCCTTTAATAACCAAAATGTCAAGGAGGGTAGAGTTAATGATAGAATTTGAAAAACCAAGAATTGAGATCTTAGAGTTAAGTGAAGATAATAGTTATGGAAAATTTGTTGTAGAACCTTTGGAAAGAGGTTATGGAACAACTCTTGGGAACTCCTTAAGGAGAGTACTACTATCTTCATTACCGGGGGCTGCCGTTTCTTCCATTAAGGTTCAGGGAGTACTTCATGAGTTCTCTACTGTTCCTGGGGTACTTGAAGATGTTCCTGAAATAATATTGAACATCAAAGGTATTGCTGCAAAGATGCATTCGGAAGAGCCGGTTTCTCTTTTAATCGATGTTGAAGGTGCTCAGGAAGTTACAGCGGGAGATATAATTACAGGACTTGACGTTGAAATAGTTAACAAAGATCATCATATAGCCACTGTAAATGAAGACGGAAGGCTCTATATTGAATTAGAGTTAGTTAGAGGCAGAGGCTATGTTGTTTCAGAGAAGAATAAGAGGGAAGGTCAGCCTGTTGGAGTTATTCCAATAGACTCAGCCTTTACACCTGTTAGTAAGGTGAATTATCATGTTGAGAATACAAGAGTTGGGAATATAACCGATTATGATAAATTAGTTCTTGAGGTATGGACCAATGGAACAATGGATGCAGATGAGGCGACATCATTAGGAGCAAAGATACTTACAGAACACTTAAACCTTTTTATAGGTCTCACTGAGCATGTAAGCAATGTAGAGATACTTGTAGAGAAGGAAGAAGATAAGAAGGAGAAGGTTCTTGAAATGACAGTAGAGGAGCTCGACTTATCTGTTAGAAGTTACAACTGCTTAAAGAGAGCAGCTATAAACACTGTCGAAGAATTGACTCAGAAGACAGAAGAAGAAATGATGAAAGTAAGAAATCTTGGCAAAAAATCCCTTGAGGAAGTAGAAAGAAAGCTTGCTGAATTAGGATTAGGCCTTAGAAAAAGCGATGAGTAGTCAGGTTTGAAGGAGGGATAAATGTGACAACATTAAGAAAACTTGGTCGCCCTACAGATCATAGAAATGCTATGTTAAGAAATCTAGTGACATCCTTGTTAAGAAGTGGTAAGATCGAAACTACAGTAACAAGAGCTAAAGAAACTAAGAGAATGGCTGAAAAGATGATTACTTTAGCAAAAAGAGGAGATCTTCACGCTAGAAGACAAGTTTTAGCATACGTATATGACGAAGATGTAGTTAAAAAATTATTTGATGAAATAGGACCTAAGTATGCAGATAGAAATGGTGGATATACAAGGGTACTAAAAGTTGGTCCTCGTCGTGGTGACGGCGCAGAGATTGCTATAATAGAATTAGTATAAAAGGGTAGGGGATTAAGTTTAAGCTTAGTCCCTTTAGTTTTTATGACCTAACCCGATTTGTAGTGCTTTTCTACAAATCGATGGTAGGTCAAACGCAACGAATGCCAAATTTGTACGAGTGATAATGAGTAAACAAATTTGTGCAATGAGACTGCGTAACTACCTAGAATCTAATTGTGAATTGAAATGGACTTTCTCCTATGTTATAGTAGGTTATAGAAATAAATTTAACCGAGGTACTAAGATGAATGATGAAGTAATGATAAAACTTGAAAATGTAACCTTTGAGTACAAATCATATATTGATGATAGTATACAAAAAGCTGTAAACAACGTAAGCCTAGAGATTAACAAAGGTGAGTTTCTTTGTATTCTTGGACACAACGGGTCTGGTAAGTCTACAATTGCAAAGATGATGAATGGACTTCTATTGCCAACAAAAGGTAAAGTTACTGTTATGGGCATGGAAACTAGTATTGAAGAGAAAATATGGGATATTAGATCTAAGGCCGGTATGGTTTTTCAAAACCCTGATAATCAAATTGTAGCCACTATAGTAGAAGAAGATGTTGCTTTTGGACCTGAGAACCTTGGAATTCCACCAAGTGAGATTAGAAAAAGAGTAGATGATGCATTAGATGTGGTGGAGATGAGTGAATATAAAAAACATGCCCCACATTTATTATCAGGAGGACAGAAGCAGAGAGTTGCAATAGCTGGAATCCTTGCTATGAATCCGGATTGTATAATATTTGATGAGCCTACTGCTATGCTAGACCCTAATGGTCGATTAGAAGTAATGGAAACTATTAAAAAATTAAATAAGATTGAAGGAAAAACCATAGTGCTAATCACCCACTATATGGAGGAAACAGTGGATGCAGATAGGATTGTAGTAATGAATAGAGGCGAAATTGCACTGCAAGGGACGCCAAGAGAAGTCTTTAGGCAAGTTGATAGGGTTAAGGGACTTGGTTTAGATGTGCCTCAGGTTACTGAGCTAGTATATGAGCTTAGAAAAGAGGGTATAAATATAAAAGATGATGTACTGAGTGTTAAGGAGTTGGTTGATTTACTATGATAATCCAAATTAAAGACCTAAATTATATATATAACGCCAATACTCCTTTTGAGAAAAAGGCTTTAGACAATATAAATATAAGTATAAACCAAGGGGATTTTATAGGACTTATAGGACATACAGGATCCGGAAAGTCAACTTTAGTACAACATTTAAATGGACTAATGAAACCTACTAGTGGCCAGGTAATAATAGATGGTATAAATACTTCAGTTAAAGGAAAATCTTTAAAAGAAGTAAGACAAAAGGTAGGTTTGGTATTTCAATATCCTGAGCACCAGCTATTTGAAGAAACTGTATATAAGGATATAGCCTTTGGGCCTAGAAATCTTGGTTTGAATGAGGAAGAGGTAGATAAAAGAATTAAAGAGGCTATGGACCTTGTAGGACTAGACTACGAATCTTTAAAGGATAGGTCTCCATTTGAACTTAGTGGAGGGCAAAAACGTCGGGTTGCTATTGCCGGAGTTATAGCTATGAAGCCTAAAGTATTGGTCCTAGATGAACCAACTGCCGGTCTTGATCCATATGGTAGGGATGAAATATTAGATGAGATAAAGACCTTATTTATAAAGGAAGGCATTACAATTATATTGGTGTCCCACAGTATGGAGGATGTTGCTAGGCTTGTTGATCGTATTCTTGTAATGGACAAGGGAAAGTTGGTTATGGACGATACAACAAGAGAAGTTTTCAAAAGAGCGAATGAGTTGGAGAAAATAGGACTTGGAATCCCTCAAATTACCAAGTTTATGAAGACATTAAAGGATAAAGGAAATGACATAGATGACAACATACTAACTGTTGAAGAAGCTAAAGAAGAAATTATGAAGTTTTTAAGGAGAAAGAGAGATGTTTAAAGATATAACTATCGGTCAATATTTTCCTGGGGATTCATTAGTTCATAAGTTAGACCCAAGAATAAAAATTATTATAATAGGACTATTTATAGCCTCACTTTTCTTTATTGATAGCTTTTTTCCATATATTTTCATAGTCTTCTTTATAGGAAGTGTAATAAAAATTGCTAAATTGCCTTTGAAATTTATAATTAAAGGAATTAAACCGTTAGTATTTATAATATTAATTACACTAGCTATTAATGTCTTTATGACCAAGGGAGAGTTTTTATTTAATATCGGTCCCCTTACCGTTACTAAAGAGGGCTTAAGTATAGCTGTATTTATGGCTTTAAGACTTATATTCTTAATTACAGGCACTTCCCTATTAACCTTAACTACATCTCCAATTGCCCTTACAGATGGTATTGAAAAACTTCTTAACCCATTTAGAAAATTAGGACTTCCAGCTCATGAATTAGCTATGATGATGACCATAGCACTTAGGTTTATTCCTACCTTATTAGAGGAAACGGACAAGATTATGAAAGCACAAATGGCAAGAGGAGCTGATTTTGAATCAGGCAATATATTAAATCGTGCCAAGAATTTAGTACCCTTATTGGTACCCTTATTTATAAATGCCTTTAGAAGAGCTGACGAATTAGCCACAGCTATGGAGGCTAGATGCTATAGGGGCGGAGAAAATCGAACTAGGTTAAATGAGCTAAGACTTAAGAAAATTGATATAGTAGTGATGATGTCAATGGCAATCTATTTCGGTCTAATTATATCCACTAGGTACATTAGTATATGAAGAATATAAAACTTGTAATAGAATATGACGGAACTAATTATTCAGGGTGGCAAAATCAAGAAAACGCCATTACTATACAAGAGGTAATTGAAAAATCCATTGCTCTGGTTACAGATGAAGAGGTAAGGCTTATTGGGTCCGGCCGTACCGATAAGGGAGTTCATGCTTTTGGTCAAGTTGCAAATTTTCTTACCAATTCTAGCATACCCGGAGAAAAATTCAAAACAGTTCTTAACAACCTACTTCCTGAAGATATTGCAATAGTTGATTCTATGGAGGTGGATATGAATTTTCATTCCAGATTCAGTGCCACTAAAAAAAGGTACAGATATGTAATATATAATGGTAAATTGCCTAGCCCTATATATAGGAATTATTCCCTATATCATAAATATGATTTGGATATTGAGAGAATGAAAAGAGCTTCTGAATACTTAATTGGAGAATATGATTTTGAAAGCTTTATGAATAAAGGGTCCATAGTTAAGGACACTATACGCACCATATATGAGATAAATATATTTAGACAAGGTGAGTTTATCGAGATTACTATAGAAGGAAACTCATTTCTTAAGTATATGGTAAGAAACATAGTAGGAACATTGATCACTATCGGAAATAATAGAATGGATCCGGATAATATAATAAATATATTAGAAGCTAAAAATCGAGCTGCTGCAGGCAAAACCGCAGCAGCTTGTGGACTGTTTTTAGAAAAGGTATACTATGATTCACGGCTAACGCATGAAAAATAATTAAAAATAATTTCAAAAAAAACATATGTTCAAAAAGGACTTTTAAAACTTATGTCGAATCTCTATAGTATAGAAAAATACTAAGGAGATGAGTATGAATATGAATAATTTTAAGAATTCATTTAGTAATATC
Source organism: uncultured Tissierella sp. (assembly GCA_964540195.1). GTDB lineage: Bacteria > Bacillota > Clostridia > Tissierellales > Tissierellaceae > Tissierella_B. The sequence continues at coordinate 2,578 of CAZIMA010000088.1, read as the reverse complement.
AAAGATTTTAGGCAAGAGTGGAAAATTAAACATAGCTTGCTAGAAGTTATCTTTATTGCTGTGATTGCAACAATAGCTAATGCTAATACGTGGATAGAAATAGGTACATTTGCACAGATAAAAAAGGATTGGTTTAAAAAATATATGCCTCTTGAAAATGGTGTACCTTCCCATGACACCTTCCAAAGGATTTTTGAGAACATAGATCCCAAATCGTTCAACAAAGCTTTTGTTAACTGGACAAATAAACTCAGTGATCAAACGGAAGGTCGTGTAGTAGCCATAGATGGTAAGACCGTAAGAAGATCCTTTGACGGTGAAAAGAATCCAATACATCTTGTAAATGCATGGGTAGACGAAAATGATATGATTTTAGGTCAAATAAAAACAGACTCTAAGAGCAATGAAATAACAGCTATACCTGAACTATTGGATTTACTATTTTTGGAAAAGAGCATAGTAACAATAGACGCAATGGGAACTCAGAAGAAAATAGCTGAAAAGATTATTAAAAAAAAGGCAGACTACGTATTAGCCCTAAAAGGAAACCAAGGACTTTTCCATAAAGAGGTTCAAGAGTATATGGAAGATGGCATAAAAAGTGATTTTAAAGATATACAATGCAGTAAAAAAACAACTTTGGAAAAGGGACATGGTAGAATCGAAAAAAGAGAATACTTCCAGACAAATGATATAGAGTGGTTTAGCGAAAAGAATAAATGGGAATCTCTTAAAAGCATAGGAATGGTAAGACGTACAGTGATTAAGAATGACGTAGAAACAGTAGAGAATTGTTATTATATATCAAGTCTTCCAGCACCATTAGAAGGTGAATGTGAATTGTTTGCAAAAGCCGTAAGAAAACATTGGGGCATAGAGAGTTGTCATTGGATGCTAGATGTTGTGTTTAGAGAAGATGAAAGCACAGTAAGAAAGAATAATGGAGCAGAGAATTTATCAATGCTTAGAAAAATAGCAATGAATATATTAAAACAAGAAATTCCAGGTGAGAAAAAGAGCAGTAAAAACATGAAAAGATTTATAGCAGGAATAGATGAAAATTTTCTAGAGAAAATAGTAGATACAATATAGGTGAATGGGCTATTCTGTTTCTCAAGAGGGCAGAATGGCTTGTATATAGAGAATTAAAATTAACATTTTTATTTGTCATGCCCTAATTTAAGAAATTGTTTTATTAAGGCATTTGTATTAAAGGTTTTATCAAAAAACAACATTATAGTAGTCATTTTTTAAAATCATTTTATAAAAGTTTTATTAAGGGATATCTTTCATGCGATTCCCGTGACTATGATTGAAAATATCTTGACATTGATAATTACATGTATTAGAATATATAAGAGTGTTTAAAAAAGAGCCCGGAAACTTTTTGAGTGACACCTGAGAACCGTTAGTTAAAGGGAGTGAAATTAATGAAAAGCTATATGGCTAAGGCTAATGAAGTTGAAAGAAAATGGTATATAGTTGATGCTGAAAATAAAGTATTAGGTAGATTAGCTACTGAAATAGCAACTATATTAAGTGGTAAGAACAAGCCGATTTACACTAATCATGTTGACACAGGAGATTATGTAATAGTAATTAATGCAGATAAGGTTAAATTAACTGGAAAAAAATTAGAGCAAAAAACTCATTTCTATCATACAGGATATCCTGGTGGAGACAGATATATTCCATACTCAAAGCTAATAATAGAGAAACCAGAAATGATTATCGAATTAGCAGTTAAAGGTATGCTACCAAAGAACAGCCTAGGAAGAAATATGATTAAGAAACTTAAAGTATATGCTGGAACTGAGCACGGTCACGAAGCTCAAAAACCAGAAGTATACGAATTTTAGTTGGAAGGAGGACTGTAAATGGCTATAGAACAATTTATTGGAACAGGAAGACGTAAGACTTCAGTTGCAAGAGTTAGATTAGTCCCAGGAAGTGGAAAAGTTACTATAAATAATAGAGATATTGATAATTTCTTTAATTATGAAACTTTAAAAGTAATAGCAAAAGAACCTCTAGTAATAACTGAAACGCAAGATAAATTTGATGTTATAGTTAAAGTAGAAGGTGGCGGATTTACAGGTCAAGCAGGAGCTATAAGACATGGTATAGCAAGAGCATTAATCGAATCAGATGAGGAATTAAGACCTATACTTAAGAAAGCTGGACATTTAACTAGAGATTCTAGAATGAAGGAAAGAAAGAAATACGGATTAAAGAAAGCTAGAAAGTCACCACAATTCAGTAAGAGATAATTTTTCTGTCAAAAAAGCACATGATTTTTATAAATCATGTGCTTTTTATTTTGGAATAAGGCTTTTCTAACCTCATATAATTTAAAGAGGTGGGATTATGAAGATACTATATATTAGTTCAAAGTTCTTGTATACATTGATAATAATCGTTATATTTCTCTTCACTTGCATCATAATATTTTTTAATGATTATTATAAAACTACGGAAATATACCTCCCTATTACTAATAGAATAATTGGAATAGACCCAGGGCATGGTGGTGTAGACCCCGGTGCTATATCAAGGGAGGGCTTAGAAGAGGATGATA
>CAZIMA010000087.1:0-7713 GCA_964540195.1 uncultured Tissierella sp. | reverse complement strand
ATGCACCGGATGCAGAATATGGTTTAGCAATGGCAGGAACAATGAAGGTAGGTGTTAAAAATGCGTGAGAAGCTAGGTAATGCTTATGAAAATATAGGACTCCCAAGGTTGATTATCATTTCTTTCTTTTTATTGATGCTTATAGTGGCGGCTCCTCTTGGATTGAGTGTAGCAAATTTAATGGGAGACTCCATTCGCCGCTGGGCCATGTATGGTATATTGGTACTTGCCATGGTTCCGGCAGTTCAATGTGGTATAGGACTTAATTTTGGTATTTCTTTAGGGATTGTTGCAGGACTATTGGGGGCTACTTTAAGTATTGAGTTAAAGATATCTAACCCTTGGATAGCTATTTTTACTGCTATGCTTAATAAGGTTAAGGGTTCTGAAATGACCGTTTCCACATATGTTGGATTTTCGGCTATAGCCTTTATGAACATGATTTGGCTTGCTTTACCCTTTAAGAGCGGCGAGCTTATTTGGCCTATCGGACAGCAGGGCATGAGAAATACTATAAGTCTTGAATCAAGTTTTGGAGAAGTCTTGAATAATTTTATGGATTTTTCAATAGGGGGATTACACATACCTACAGGCCTTATTATTTTCTTCTTGTTAGTATGCTTTATAGTTTATTTATTTATGAGAACTAAACTTGGTATGGCTATGAGTGCCGCCGGTTCTAATACAGCATTTACAAAGGCATCAGGAATCAATGTAGATAAGATGAGGATATTAGGAACTTCTATTTCAACGGCTCTTGCTGCTATGGGAATCATCGTATATGCCCAGAGTTATGGATTTCTACAGCTATACAATGCACCCTTGATGATGGGATTTCATTCAGTTGCAGCGGTACTTATAGGTGGTGCTAGTGTTAACAAGGCTAAGATATCCCATGTAATCCTTGGAGCATTTTTATTCCAAGGCATACTTGCTGTAGCCCTACCTGTTGCAAATAAGATATTACCTGAAGGTAATCTATCGGAAGTATTGAGGATAATTATCTCAAACGGCATTATTTTATATGCTCTTTCCAAGACGAAGGGAGGCAGTAAATAATGAATAATTCAAGGGATAAGGTACTTAACATCATAAGTGAAAACAAGGTAGTAATTCTTTTTGTTATATTATGTATCGGAGGTATAGCAGCATCCGGCAATCCTCTTACTTTCGTTGCCGGAGAAGTATTTACCCGTATAGGAAGAAATGGTTTTACAGTTTTAGCTTTGTTGATTCCGGTTCTTGCGGGTATGGGCCTTAATTTTGGTATAACAATTGGAGCTGTTGCAGCACAGATTGCTATGTTTTGGATAATATACTGGGGATTTACAGGAATAGAAGGATTCTTACTCAGTCTATTAATGGCTACACCGATAGCAATCCTATTTGGATGGCTTGTTGGAAAGTTGTTTAACAAGATGAAAGGGTCTGAGATGATTGCAGGTATGGTATTGGGATATTTTGCAGACGGTCTTTACCAGTTATTCTTTCTCTATATAATTGGAGGGGTAATTCCTGTAAACAACGATAGACTGATCATAACGGGTGGAATAGGAGTTAAGAACACCATAGACTTAACTGGGAATCTTAAGTATGCACTTGATACTGTGTCCATGCTTACACTTATTGAAATAATCTTCTTTGTGACCTTGGCAGTTGGGATATTCAGGCTTGTTTTCAATAAGGTAAAAAACACGGGAATTCCATTATCAAAGGACTTTGCTATAATTGTAGCTTCTCTAGGAATTTATGGTCTAACATATATAAAGGCGATAGAAAAGTTCCTATCAACGGATAGACTTCTCCTCCTTCATGGTGTGACTATAGCCTTGGTATTGATGGCACTTATTCAAGTATGGAAAATCATAAAGTTCAAGATTATTAAAAAAGATGATGAATTCAACATCAAGATGCCAATAATAAATATCCTACTTACAGGTGTTTTATATGGTCTGACTTATATTAAAGTTATTGAAGAGGTCCTCTTATATATAAATATTCCTGTGACTACCTACCTATGTATAGTTGCACTGTGTATGTTCAATAATATGCTCTTAAAGACTAGATTAGGGCAAAATATGAGAACTGTTGGACAAAGTCGTGTGGTTGCTAACTCAGCGGGAATTAATGTAGATAAGACTAGGATTATAGCTATGGTTTTATCAACTGTACTGGCATGTTGGGGACAGCTTATATACCTACAAAACATTGGTACATTCTCAACTTATGGGGCCCATACTCAGGTAGGATTATTTGCTATAGCAGCTTTATTAGTTGGAGGGGCTTCAGTTCAAAAGGCAACAAACAAGCAGGCGATAATAGGAGTTATATTGTTCCACACCTTGTTTACAGTAGCACCTCAAGCAGGAAAGCAACTCTTAAACAATGCCCAGCTTGGAGAATACTTTAGGGTGTTCGTAGCCTACGGAGTTATAGCCGTTTCCTTAGCAATGCATGCATGGAAAACAGGTATAAAACCTAATATTAAAGATAATAAAATTAAGCCGGCTAAAACAGCTTAATCCAAAAAATCACCGGACATCAGTTCCGGTGATTTTTGTAATTATAGCCACTTAAGGCTAGTAGGGTCAAGGCAGGAGTATAGAAAACCCATATCAAATTTGAAAAAATAATTTTTATAAGACCGGATGGAAGTACTAAGTATAGGCCCACGTTGATATCACAAAGGACAAAGAAGACCATACCCAGTGATACCATTATTGAATTAACCCTTGGGAATAATCCAAGCAAGTAGTTTGCCAAGGCCGTCCACAATGATATTGAAATCATTAGACCATAAAGGACCATAATGATTAAAAGTAGTTTATCATCCATATGTCTATTTATTATCCTCATAAGGATTAGTATAAATAATACAGTGACTAAAACCGTGTTTATGAAGAGGCTGCCTCTGATTTTATTATTTCTTTTAAATCCAATCTTCTTGCTCATACCAAGTGAGTTTCTAAGAGTAAGCCCTAGTTGAACAAAGAAGAAGAGTGAAATACCTATAAGAGGGTGAGGGACCACTACTAGGGAAGCATCTGCTAAAATTATTAAAGAGAATATTAACTTCATCATATTTGCATCCCTTTTACTTATACAATCTTTCCCTATCATAAATACTAATATAGTAGTCAATAAGACTATCATAGCTTTAAAAGAGTAAGAAATAAGTACAGGTTGTTGAAGTTTAGGGTGAATTAATGGGAGAAAATCCAATAAAATAAAACCTAAACTTATTATTAAGATAAAAATTAAGATTATAAAGATATTTCTTTTCTTCTTTGGGCTCACTCTATCACCAACTTTCTCTAGTTTAAATATTCCCAATTTTTGTAGATTTAATTTATTTTTAAATAATTGTAAATTCTTTATTGCGAATTGTTAACTGGGGATTTTGGGTATATAATAGAAATTAGGATTAAAGAATAATTAATTATTATGGGGGTATACATATGTACAGTTTTATAAATGATTATAGCGAAGGGGCACATCCGAAAGTACTTGAAATTTTATATAAATCCAATTTAGAAATTAACCCTGGTTATGGATTGGATAAACATAGCGATATAGCAAGAGAATATATTATAAGGGAATTAGGAAGAGATCATGTGGATATTCATTTTATACCCGCAGGTACTCTTACTAATATGCTTACTATTTCATCATTTCTTAAGCCATATCAAGCAGTTATATCTCCGGATTCCGGCCATATAAATGTTCACGAAACCGGGGCTGTAGAGGGGTCAGGTCATAAGGTTTTAACTGTCCCAAGCTCTGATGGGAAACTTAGACCGGAGTATATTGAGAAGGTACTTAAGCAACATACAGATGAACATATGGTACAGCCTAAGATGGTATATATATCAAATACAACGGAACTTGGTACAATTTATACAAAAAAGGAACTAGAAGCCATTAGTAAGTGTTCAAAAGAAAATAATTTGATTCTATTTATGGATGGGGCCAGATTGGGTTCAGCTCTTACATGTAAAGAAAATGATTTAAGCCTAAAGGATATAGCCAACCTAGTTGATGTTTTTTATATAGGAGGGACTAAAAATGGAGCCTTATTGGGTGAGGCTCTAGTTTTAATAAGGGATGACCTTAAAGAAGACTTTAGGTACCAAATAAAAAACCGAGGTGCCATGATGGCTAAGGGCTTTGTTCTGGGAATCCAGTTTGAGGCCTTGTTCCAAGATGGGCTTTATTTTGAATTGGGTCTTCATGCTAACAAAATGGCTGAAGGACTTGTAAAAGCAATAAGGGATAAAGGCTACAAGTTCTTAGTTGAGCCTTATTCAAATCAACTCTTCCCAATATTTCCAAACAAGCTATTAGATAAGTTGAAGGATGAATTCCAATATTTAATGTACGAGAGGGTAGATGATGATAATACTGCTGTAAGGCTTGTAACATCTTGGGCTACTAAAGAAGAAAGTATAGAGGCCTTTGAAAATTCACTTAAAAAATATTCCTAGTCAAATCCGTAACCGAATTGTAAAGATATAGATTTGTAAAATGGGTATAATTTAAATGTCAAACCATGGATTCTTTTTTAGGAGGATTATTATGAAAAAGCTAACTGTATTAGTTTTATTGTTTTCTTTATTAACATCTGCTATCCCAGTATCTTCGGCAGCCTTACTGGCGGAGGATAATATTGCTCTTCATCTAGGGAGCCCTTTGATCTTACATGGAGATGAGGTTCTTACCCTAGACTCAACAAACCCAAATGTAGTCCCTATTATCCATAAGGATAGGACATTGGTTCCTTTAAGAGCTATTAGTGAACATTTTGGTGCAAAAGTAGAATTTGATGGTATCAATAGAGAAGCTATAATTAACTACAATGGCAAGACCTACCATTTTCCTATTGATAAAAACTTTTACAAGGCAAAAGACCAAGGAAAAGCTACTATAACCACTAATTTTGATACTGAATCTCTAATAATTGAAGACCGTACTATGGTTCCATTAAGGGTAATTGGTGAGAATATTTTAGGTAAGAAAGTTGGATATAGGGATAGGGTCATAAGCATTGGTGATATTGGTGTGGATTTAAATCTTACTAGGATTACAGAAATCAAGACTAAAATAGGTCAGGCATTAAAGATTAGCTCAGAAGCAGAACTAAAAAATATAGTGGCTAATATTCAACAAGGTATTAATAAAGAGGGCTTTCCTGTGCCTGATGGTATGGGTGGAGGACCTACAACGGAAGCTCCGGTAATGGAAGCAGCAAGAGACGGGACAACTACTAATGACTTTTCAAATACCAATGAACAGGTTGAAGGAGTAAACGAAGCTGATATAATAAAGACAGATGGTAAATTCATATATGTAGCTACTGGTAAGGCAGTAAAGATATACAATGCCAATAATGGTAACCCCCTACTAGTAGATGAAATCAATATGGCTGTAGATTCTAAGACCGGTGAATATATACAATTTACTGAAATGTATATAGATGATGGAAGACTGGTAGTGCTTGGAGCTAAGAATATATTTAATAATTGGATAAGACCAATCCCTGAAGATACAAGGGTTCCAAACTTGGAGCCTGAAATGGATGCAAGGATAGGTATTCTTCCTATGGGAAATAGTTATGTCTATGCAGGAGTTTATGCTATAAATTCTAATGGAGAGGCAAATTTATTGAAGGAGTTGGAGATAGAGGGAAATATCCTATCTAGCCGTAAGAAGGATGATGTAGTCTATCTAATGGTAAATAGGTATATGAACTATTATGGTATGGATAATGGAATAATACCGATGTATAGGGATACAGCTCAAGCTAATGACTTTAGGGAATTAGCTATTGATAAAATAATGTATTATCCTAATAGGTTTAATCAAAATTATTTCATAGTGTCTGCCCTAGATATTAATAGTCCTTCTAGCCCATCTACTATAGAGGCTTTTCTTGGAAGTGGTAATGAAGCCTATATGAGTAACAGTGCCTTATATATAGCTGGACAAGACTATAACACCATAAGGGGAACTATTACCAACATCTCAAAGTTTACAATAGATGGACTTAAAGTAGGGTTTGCAGGTGGTGGAATGGTTGAAGGGTCCATTTTAAATCAATTTTCCATGGATGAATTCGATGGAAATTTAAGAGTTGCTACTACAAACTGGCAAAGGGAGAGTATTAACTCCTTATATATCTTGGATAAAAATATGAATCAGGTAGGAGCTGTTGAAAACCTAGCTCCAGGGGAAACTATTTATTCCGCTAGGTTTATGGGAGATAAGGCATATATAGTGACCTTTAGGCAAATAGATCCTTTGTTTGTAATAGACCTTAAGAACCCTAATGCACCAAAAGTAGTAGGAGAGCTTAAAATTCCTGGATTCTCTAATTACCTACACCCAATAACAGAAAATATACTCCTAGGAATTGGGCAAAATATCGATGAAAAGACAGGAATGCAAGAGGGAATTAAGCTATCAATGTTTGACGTATCCGATGGTGCAAGACCAAGGGAGATTAACAATCTTATCCTTGGAAGCAGTGGAAGCTATGCTGAAGTCCTATATAACCACAAAGCCCTTATGCTAAACCTTGAAGAGGATATGATTGGTTTTACCGGTCAGCTTTCAAACATTAAAGGAGAAATTCAAAAGGATTATTTCTATGGGGGATTGATTATTGAAGTTAAGAAAGATGGGTCTATGAAAGTTCTTAAACAGATTTCAAACGGGGGACTATATCCTTCCTATGTAAATAGACTTATATATATTGGAAACTTTATATATTATGTTCAAGATGACTCCATAAGAACCTTTACCATGGACGATTTCCAAGAAGTAACTAGATAAAGATGAGGTCACTTTAAGTGGCCTCTAAATTTGGACAAGCTAAAGTTTAATTTAATCAAATATGGTGTAATAATTTGTTTGTTCTTAATATAAAATTAAAAAGAAGTTCACATATACAGATTAAAATTAAATCATAGGTTAAATTGCTATCTAACGACTAAATAATAAAATCTTACATGAAAGAGGAGCAAATATGAAAATTGGATTATTTACTGATACCTATTATCCACAAATTAATGGAGTGGCAACTTCGGTCTTAATGCTGAAGGAAAATTTAGAAAGGCTTGGTCATAGGGTGTACGTATTTACTACAACGGACCCTAAAGCCAATAAACATGATAGGAATGTCTTCAGAGTAGCAAGCCTACCCTTTAAAAGTTCCAGACGACTTGGGATGGTCTATCATCCTCGTTTAGCAAGAAGAATAAAGAAGTTAGGACTTGATTTAATCCATACTCATACTGAGTTTTCACTTGGAATCTTTGGTCGGGCTATGGCTAGATATTTAAATATCCCTCATATGCATACATACCATACTATTTATGAGGATTATACTCATTATATAGTAAAATTTGATCTGTTAGATACTATAGCTAAGTCTGCAGCAAGAAAACTTAGTGAGAACTTCTGCAATTCTGCAGATATGGTTATAGTTCCAACTGATAAGGTAAAGGACTTATTATATTCATATAATGTTAATAAAAAAATAGTTTCTCTACCAACGGGTATTTCCTTGGAAAAGTATTCAAAGGAGAAGTATAGTCCAGATGAAATATTGAGTGTGAAAGAACAAATTGGACTGAGACCGGAAGACAAGGTAATTCTTTATCTAGGAAGGATTTCAGAGGAAAAGCACATACATGAAATAATGTATAATTTGGA
>CAZIMA010000086.1:0-7806 GCA_964540195.1 uncultured Tissierella sp. | reverse complement strand
TCTTGCTTGCTTCTTCAAATGCCTTTTGTAATAATCCTAGATCAATTCCATATTGGCCTTTATTATCCTTGTACTTCTCACTTGGTGAATATAATACATCTCTTTGACTCATAATTTAAACACCCTTTCTTTTTAAGTTATTCCAACTACATAGGTAGTTTTATTTTTAACCAACCACCTTGTAGTTTCATGCCATTATATATTGCAAGTACCATGCCAACTCTTAAAAGGGCTATTTTTAGCAGTTTTCATAAATTATACAGACCATAACATGTTGCACCGGCGCAACACTTTCACTCCAAGGAATAGGTTTTCCTGATTGTGAAGGCGTTTGCAGATTCGCAACATTTTCACAATCGTTGCAGGTTTGCAACAAACTTACTTCTTCCATTAATATTGTATTAAAAAACATCCTAGCTTATAATCGTATAGATTGACTGCCAGGATGTTTTTTAATCACTCTAATGTCGATAAAAACTGATCTTTCTAAGCATCCTCTGCTTCTAACATTTCTATCACTGGAGTTACAAGATAATCTTCCATAGTTTTGTGATAATCATCATTAAATCTAGCCGCAATTTTTGTATACTTCATTAATCCATAATAGATTACCGCTCCAAACGGAAGACTTATAGCCCAAGCTAATTTGAAATCGATTAAATAGGCAATTGCACCAGCTACAAGCACAGTAATAATACCAGCCCAATTAATTCCACTATATCTACCATTTTTGTCATATAACTCAATTAAATCGTACTTTCTTTTCCTGATAATCCAATAATCAACTGCCATAACTGAGAATATCGGACCTAAGAACATTGAATAAGCATTAATGAAGAAAAAGAATCCACCTGCATTCATTATTTTCCATGGCATTGTTAGGAAAACAACAAGGCCGGTAACTAATGCACCCTTTTTATAAGTAAGCCCAAAAAGATCCATAAGTATATAAGTTGGTGGAACAACATTTAGTAAAACATTAGTTGTAACCTGTGCTATTACTACAAATATCAGTGCTACAACAAGTACACCTGAGTTAGGAAGTAAATTAGTAAAAAGAACTATTGGATCCCATTCTCCTGTTACCCCTGCAGCTAACAAACCTATTAGTGCCATAAACATTACTACCGGAACACTACCAATCCAATGGGCAACAAACATCTTAGCACCAGATCCTTTGTGATACTCTCTTGTATAATCACTTAAATTCAGAACCATTGCTGTCATTACACCGATAATTGTAACTATAGCTGCCCAAAATTCATATCCCCATGTTCCAGGAATATTAACTATGTTAGTTCCTATTGCAGTTCCAAATTCTTTTATAATAACATAGAACATACCGATTAAAGATAGTATGATTATTATTGACCCGGCATTTTGTACAATTTTTATACCCTCAAATCCGAAATAAGAAAGTGTTATTTGTACAAACTGAAACACAACAAACCAAATCCAAATATTGTTAAAATTTACCAACCTCGTTGAAAGTGCATTTAATGCTGATGCACCTACCCAAGTTTGAATACCGTACCAGAAAAGTGCAGGTACCGCTCTGATTAAGACTGGGAATTTCGATCCTACAAAACCAAAACATGATCTTGTTTGAACTACGAAAGGTATTCCATCACGATTTCCTGCCATTCCGTTTAAATTATAAGCAACTGCTATACAAGACAATCCAATTAGCAAAGCAAGGATAGCTTGAAATAAATTAAGGGTTCCATTAGGCGGCACTAAACTGGAGCCTACCATAAAAACACCAATATATATACTTCCACCAATCCAAGAATTTGTATAAGAAAGCTGATCCAAAAGTCTATCATCCTTAGGAAGTAAGCCTGATGGTACATCCGGGAACCTATCCGCTATCAATTTTCTAGTAGCTGTAATTTCTGCATTTTTTTGAACCTTTGCCATACTTTCATCTCCCTTTTTTAGATACTTACTGCATTATTTTCTTAACCGGACATTCTGCCTTTGGTTTTACAAAATCATCTAGCAAGCATTTTCAAAATAGCTAATTTTTAAGATTTACTAATAAAAGTCCATTAATCCAAAAAAATGGAGTACCGCTTAAAATTAGTCATAGTCAGTATCCCTTTTGATAGTCTGTATTTATTTATTGTAAAATGCCTGAGTCGATTTCTTCTAAGTACTTAACCATTTGCTGAATACAATACATCTCTTTGGCTCATAATCATCCACCCTCTCATATATGTTTCTTTAACTACCTATGTAGTAGTTTCTTACTTGCCAAATATATATTGCAAGACTCGTGCCAACTTTTTAAAGGGCTATTCTTAGCAGTTTGTTAATTTTTCCAACCTTCATTCCGCTGCAACATTGCAGCACTTTTTCAATTAGGAATACGCTTTCCTCAAAACAAAGACATTTGCAGGTTCATAGCAATTATAAAAGCGCTGCTTTATTGCAGCACTTTTATAATTGCTGCATTATTGCAGCGCTAATCTTCAAATTCTTGGTATTTTATCTCATACTTTCTTAATTTCCTACATAAAGTTGATGAATGAACCCCCAAAGCTTTAGCTGCCTTACGAAGTGATGTGAAGTTTTCAATAGTCTCCTTGATTATATATTTCTCATATAATTCCAATAAGTAGGTAAGTTTTGGAGTCTTACTATCATCTTTAACTTCAGTAAGATTCATCATTTGTCTAGATAGTATTTTAGTTGGAAGGTCTTCTATTTGGATTTCATCCCTATTGGTCATGATGAATAGATACTCAATGAGGTTTTCCAATTCCCTTACATTACCGGGCCAGGAGTGTGATGTTAGAGCCTCAATTGCTTTTCCGGAAATTGTAACAGTCCTCTTATACTTCCTATTTAATTTCTCTAGGAAATAGATTATAAGCTCTGGTATATCCTCTCTTCTTTCCCTAAGTGGAGGAATCCTGATAGGTATAACATTTAGTCTAAAGTATAAGTCCTCTCTAAAGTTACCATCCTCTACTTCCTTTTTCAGATCCCTATTTGTAGCGGCAATTATTCTTACATTTAAATTCAGAGAATCTTTTCCACCAACCCTATATGTTTCCCTTTCTTGAATAACTCTTAAAAGTTTGGACTGAACCGACAATGGAAGCTCCCCTACCTCATCTAAAAGGATTGTTCCATCATTTGCTAATTCAAACATTCCAGGCTTACCTTCCTTACCCGCACCGGTGAATGCTCCTTCTTCATACCCAAATAGTTCACTCTCAAATAAATCCTTAGGTATTGCAGCACAGTTCACTTTAATAAAAGCTTCTTCTCTCCTAGGGCTTTCAGAGTGAATAAATTTACCCAGAACTTCCTTACCTGTACCTGATTCACCATGGATTAATACTGTAGAATCATATTTTGCTACTTTTGATGCTAGTTTTACAGTTTCATCCATCTCCTTACTTGAGTAAATAAAATCTTTGTCTTTTACAACTTGCTCTCTAAGCCGTTTTATTTCTTCAGAATATTTAATGGTCAATTCCTTAGTGTCTGTTATTTCATTCTTTAAATTAATCAAATCGGTAATGTTTCTGGTATTGTTAATTACTCCAATTAATTCATTATTTGAATCGAGTATAGGGTTTGCAGTTGTTAAGGCGGACTTTCCCGACACATATTTATGTATTGTGGATATACGTTTTTTATCCTTTATAACCTCAAGAGACAAGGCCCTATTTATAATCCCTTTTTCTAATAAATCCTTAAGATTTATTCCAAGCATTTCTGTCCTTTTAATCCCAGTTATCTCCTCATAAGCGTCATTTAAATAAATTACTTTACCATTTGGGTCTGCAATTAAGATTCCGTCTGATGATGAACCAATAGCACTAATCAAAAAATCAATGTCCATTATTATCCCCCTTTAGTATAGAAAGCAATTGTCTCACACCACTGCAACAAGGTGGGTGATTTAGGCATCCAAAGGCTAGTCTAATTACTATAATACCATAAAAATACTCCTTTAAAATAAATTGTTTAAACTTTCTGTTTATTTTAAAGGAGTATCTAAATCTTTTATAGTCTTTCAACTTCACCAAATCCATATCTAGCAAAGATAAATGGAATCCCAGCCAATTCTGCAGCCTTTCTATCTCCATCAATATCTCCAACATAGACTGAGCTCTTTAGATTATTTCTATTTATTATGGTCTTGATATTGTCTCCCTTTGGAAGTCCTGTTCTTCCTATAAACTCAATATCTATAAAGTATTGTTCAAAGTCATAGTATTTTAAAAATGTTTCTATATACCCATGTTGACAGTTGCTTACGATAAATAGTTTATACTTGGATGAAAGCTCTTTCAAGACATCCTCAAGATTAGGAAAAAGTTTTGCACCATAGGCTTCAATATATTTTATTTCATTTTCACTACATTCCTTTGTAATTTTTTCTTTTTTCTTATCATCCAAGTAGGAGAAGAAGTCTTTAAATATCTTATCTACAGGAATTCCCATATAATTTTTAACATCTTCTTGAGTAAACTTTTCGGCAACTTCATCATATCTTTCTAATACTTCATTCCAAGCAAGGACTATTTCCTTTGTGGAGTCCCATAAGGTCCCGTCTAAATCAAAAATTATACTATCTAAGTTTTCTATTTTTTTTAATTTTCTTAAGTTCATTATAAGCTCCTTTATTTTAAATCACTCTATTCTTTTATTCTGTTATATACATATCTACGCTAAATTCACCCTTAACTATTTTAATATAGTGTTCTTCATAATTTATTGTGAAGTTTACTATAGCTGAGATTAGGTCAATGTTTCTTAATAGGTGAATCGTACAGTAATTATTGTCCTTATGAGTTGTAAATCTTACGATAATATTTCTAACTTCATTAAACTGGAACCTATCGATAATATGTTTAGGCATATCATCTATATGAATGTTTAATACCCTTAACTCTAAAGGAATTATCAAATCAATATCCTTATTATCTTCCCTTAGCTTCCTTATTATAAAATCACTATAAATAACTAAATTTCCATTCTCATACTTATTCATTTCATTCCTCCAGTTGGACGACACAAGAGAACCGTCCCTCTGTGTTCTCTGTGCTACTTTATCTTGTTGTTCATATTTTCGACTATTGCTTCCCATGAACAAGCTTTAATCTTGTCTTCCAAGTCTTTAGGTCTTTCTTCCTTGGCCCTTACTTTTTCAATTTGAGTTAGGATGGCTTTTTTTAGGTTTTCCTTAAAGCTCGGTAAATCTTCTTCTACAGGCTTATCCGTATCATATATTCTTGGAAGTGGAACATATTTTATTATACCGGAATTATTTATTTCTTCCCCCAAAAGTGTCATCAAGGCTTCAATTTCTGTAGTTACTACATACAACCCACAAGCTAAACTCTCAATAGCCATAAGCCCCAATCCTTCATAATAGGAAGGCATAATAAATATATCCTTCTCTCTTAATGTATCTCCCAAAGTTACTTGGTCTTTAACATTATATACACTTATACTACTATCACCATTAATATAATCTTCTATTTTCTTTCTATTCTCTTCATTAGGATTTCCTATAATATCTAAGCTTAAATCCTCAAGTCCCAAGGACTTATAAACTTCAATAAGTTCATAAATACCCTTAGATGGGTCTATCTTTGCGCAGAATACAAGCCTAATCTTATCAGCATAGGCCTTTTCTTTTGGAGGATAGAAGATCTTTTGATTATATCCTCCTCCTACTACAATAATCTTATCTCTATCTATGCCGTATATATCTACTATTTCGTCCTTTAGCTGTTCAGAAATTGAAAATACCAAATCCAATTCATGTAAGTTCTTTACATGGTTTTCCTTAATTTGAGGGTTCATTCTGGCTTGTCTTAAATCTGTATTATGACATACTCCAATGATTCTTGTATCTGGAAATATATCTTTAACTAAAGAGGTCAAAATCCATAGGTGGTGTGCAAATATAACTTCAGGATTAAATTCTTTCTTTACCTTTTCTAGTCTTTTTCTAAAGGCTTTTTTCCAGGTATCCAGCATTTCCTCAGTCATAGATGAATATAGGGTATTTTCATAAGGCATTACATCACTCATACCAACTATTGGAAATGGGATTTCTTCACTCTTAAAAGCTACAGGGTATTGTTCTTCATTAGGTAGAACCTCCCAGTGATATTCATCTTGGGAACCAAAGATAGCCCTTTGTTCATAATTATATTTTTTGAATTCATCTATCATATTGGAGTAGTATACTCCTGAACCTGTTTTTGATGGCAATTGTGCTAAAACGTGTAATATCTTCATATTTCCTCCTCCAATAATTTATCAGATTTAAGCCTTATATCTAATATTACCCAAGCTAAGGGGTGAAAAAACCATTTAAGCTTAATTCTTAAATGGCTTATCAGAACACAGAAGAACCGTCCCTCTGTGTTCCGTGTTTATTCTCCCAAACTCATGGGATAGGTGTTACCAATAGGTACAGTAAACATAAAGCCTACATTGGAATCGGATACATCCCCTAATACATCCTGGACAAGGGCTACAGCTTTTTTTACTAATTCATCATTTTCTAAGACTGTAAATATGGTTTTATTGTATGGAAGAGCATCTTCTAAAAGTGTTTTTAGATAACCGAAGAGTGGAATCCCTTTTTTTCCATCATTAACGATAATACTTCCCATTCCTTGACTGTCTAAAACCGTGGCACCACTAACTCCTATATCAACAAATCCGGATAAGATATCATTTAAATAATCAACTTCATTTAATACAATAACTAGAGCTTGTGCTTGAATACTACTCACCTTCCTTTAAAATCCTTAATATGCTTCTATTTCTTCTACTTTGTTTTTCTTAAGAGTGGCTTTTTTCCTATCAAGGCCGTTAATTTCTCCAGCTTTTTGTATGGCAATCTTTGCAAATATTGGACCTGAGACTTCATAAATTAATACACTAAACATAATAATTGTACTAATAGGCATAGCATATTCAGGTAAATGTTGTCGTACCAATACTATTAATCCAATTGAGATACCTCCTTGGGGAAGCAGGGCTAGACCTAAATATTTAGTAACTGATTCATGGGCTTTAACCCACTTTGCTCCAATCCAAGCTCCTAATATCTTGCCACTAGCTCTTGCAAGTATATACCCTAGGCCCATTAAGCCTACTGTAGCAAATATGCTCAAATCCAAACTGGCTCCTGCCAAGGTAAAAAACAAGACATAAACCGGGGATACAAAATCAGAAACCGAATCAAATACCCTCTTGGATTTATGCAACATATTAACTAAAGTTGCACCAATCATAATACAAGTAAGCAGGGGTGAAAATCCTAGAAGGCTTGATAATCCAGTACCAATTCCAATAGCTGCCAAAGACATGGCCTGTAATTCATCTCTACTGCTAGATTTTTTGGCTACAAAGGATAACAAAATGCCTAGGCCCAGTCCTAATAGGATAGAACCACCTATTTCAATAAAAGGTTGGCTTAACATTTGATAAAGTGAAAGTTCTTGGTTCCCAATTGATAACTTAGCTAATGACATTGCTATTCCAAAAGCAATAATTCCAAACACATCATCTAATGCTACAACTGGCAAAATAGTTCTAGTTAATGGACCATGGGCCTTAAACTGCTGTATTACCAATAGGGTTGCTGCAGGTGCTGTAGCTGCTGACATAGATGCAATTACAATACTAAAGGCAAAGGGTTGGTCAAACAAATAATACATAAGGCTAAATACCAAAAGAATAGCCCCTACTACTTCTGCTATAGTTATAATTACAATTGATTTTCCTAACTTTAACATATCCTTTATTATGAATTCACTA
>CAZIMA010000085.1:0-7857 GCA_964540195.1 uncultured Tissierella sp. | reverse complement strand
TTTTCATATAGCACCTCGCACGTTTGTTCTAAACAATTGTTCTATCACTATTGTACACAAACAACCGTTCCCTGTCAATAGTATCTTTATATTTTTCGAACCTTTGTTTGATTAATCCCTTTCAATATGTTATAATTTATTAAAGGTATAGCTGTATGTTTATTTATATGCGAGGTGATTAAAATGTATGAAGACTTATCTCAAAAGCAGATAGAAATATTACTATTCATTAAAAGTGAAATTCAGAAAAAGGGCTATCCACCTGCAGTTAGAGAAATATGTGTAGGCGTTAATTTAAAATCCACCTCCACTGTTCATGGTCACCTAGAGAAGTTAGAGCAAAAGGGTTATATTAGAAAAGACCCCACAAAACCTAGGGCAATCGAAATTTTGAACAAGGAAGATGACTTTTTATTGACGCGTAAAAAGACCTTAGATGTACCAATCGTTGGTAAGGTTACAGCCGGAGCCCCTATACTAGCAATGGAAAATATTGAGGATACCTACCCTGTACCCCTTGAGCTTGTAGATGGACATGATGTATTTATGTTGAAGGTTCAAGGAGAAAGTATGATTGAAGCAGGTATATTAGATGGAGACCTAGTCCTGGTTAAGGAGCAAAAGAATGCACATAACGGTGAAATAGTAGTTGCTCTACTTGGTGAAGAAGCTACTGTCAAGAGATTTTTTAAAGAAAAGGATACAGTTAGGCTGCAACCGGAAAATCAATTTATGGAACCTATTTATTCAAGAGATGTTGTTATATTAGGTAAAGTAATAGGTCTTTATAGAAGTTTAAATTAAAACAAAAAACATAACTACTTATTTGTAGTTATGTTTTTTTAATATTATTCTATATTTATTAAATTTTTCCTATAAAGATTATTAAGGGATTTTAACACTCCTAGCTTACAATGGTCGTAAGTAAGGCCCCCTTGATAATAAACATAGTAAGGTTCCCTCATAGGACCGTCTGCAGATAATTCAATTGATGATCCTTCTATAAAGCCCCCTGCGGCCATTATAACCTTGTCTTCATATCCAGGCATATCCCAAGCTTCAGGTACAACATAGGAATCCACTGTCGATGCAGCTTGGATACCCTTACAGAATTCACTAACCCTTTCAGGAATTAATAATTCTACACCTTGTATAATATCGCTTCTAGGATCATCCAAATCAGGTACCACTTTAAAACCAAGGTCCTTGTAAGCTTTAGCAACTAAAATAGCTCCTTTTACAGCCTCAGCTACTATATGTGGTGCTAGGAATAAGCCCTGCATAGTAGTTCTGGATGTGCCAAATGTAAGGCCACAATCTTTCCCAAGTCCCGGAGCCGTAAGCCTATTGGCTACCATCTCAACAAGATTCTTCTTTCCTACAATATATCCTCCTGATAGGGCCAGTCCGCCACCCGGGTTCTTTATCAAAGAACCTGCAATTATATCTGCCCCAACATCAGTTGGTTCTTTTAGCTCTAGAAACTCCCCATAACAGTTATCTACCATTATGATAGATGTAGTATTAAATTCTCTAATAGCCTTGATTGCCTCCTCTATTTCAGCAATGGTTAGGGCCCTTCTATCACTATAGCCTGTTGACCTCTGTATCATTATCATCTTAGTTTGTTCAGATATAGTGCTTTTTACGGACTCCATATCTATTTTATTTCCTTTTAGGGGAACTTCTTTATATATAACCCCATAATCGGTTAGGGTGCCAGATTCATTTCCTTTAACCCCAATAACCTTTTGTAAAGTATCATAAGGTGCACCGGATATTGCAACTAATTCATCATTTGGCCTTAATATGCCGGATAAGGTAAGAGTAATTGCATGGGTTCCTGAGGCAATTGTAGGTCTTACAAGGGCATCCTCCGTATTAAATACAGAGGCATATATTGCCTCTACCTTATCTCTTCCAACATCTCCATAGCCATAACCAGTTGTCCAATAGAAGTCTGTTGCACTAAGTCTATTATCTTGCATTGCTTTAATGACCTTAAATTGGTTATATTCTCTTATTTCATCTATAGCTTCGAATTTATCCCTTATGTCTTTTTCCTTATCATTTACATAAGTAACTACCTTTTCATCTAAATCAAATTGTTTACATAATATATTTATTGTATGCTTATTCATTTCCACCTTATCCTTTACATAGAAAAGTCTCTGTTAACAGAGACTTATTCTTCAAAATTTATTGGTTTTATTGGTATTATTGTTGATATTGCATGCTTATAAATTAACTGCTGCTTATCATCGCTGTCTAAGACTATGGTATAGTTGTCAAATCCTTTTACAGTTCCCTTAATCTGATACCCATTTACTAAGAATACGGTAATCCCAACATTATCCCTTCTTGCTTTATTCAAGAATACATCTTGTAAATTAATCCCCTGTTTCATTTATACCCCTCCTCGATTTAAAGGCTTTGCATCACAAAATCTTTAATTTCATAGCTTAATTCATCTATATTTATGAAATTATCAACATCCACCCACTTTATTCTATTATCTCTTCGAAACCATGTCAATTGTCTTTTTGCATAATTCCTACTTCCTTGCTTAATTCTATCAACAGCATCATCAAAAGAGATTTGATTTTCCAGATATTGAATAATCTCCTTGTATCCTATACCCTGCAGGGATACTAGGTCTTTATGGTAGCCCATAGATAATATGTGTTTGACTTCATCTATTAATCCATTATCAATCATAATATCGACTCTTTTGTTTATATTCTCATAAAGCTTTGATCTCTCCATATTAAGGCATACCATGGCCAAATCATAATCTTCATTAAGGGACCTAAAGTTCTTATTATATTCCGTCATGGTTTTGCCAGTTATCTCATAGATTTCCAGAGCCCTTATTATTCTCTTCCTATCCTTGATACTAATTCTTTGACCACTCTCTTCATCTACCTCTAAAAGCATACGGTGGATATACTCATTTCCGTATTGGTCTCCCAAGGCTTCCAATCTATTCCTAATTGCCTCATCAGGTGGAACCGATGCAAAGTTAAGATTGTATGTAAGGGAATTAATATATAATCCGGTTCCTCCCACAACTATGGGAAGCTTATTTCTATTATTTATATCCCTTATATACTCAGTTGCCATATTCTTGTAATTGGATACAGAAAATGATTGGTCTGGTTCTATGATATCCAACATATAATGGGGCACTCCGTCCATTTCATCTTTGGTAACCTTGGCAGTCCCTATATCCATGTACTTATAAATCTGCATAGAGTCTGCAGATATAATCTCACCATCTAGGTCTTTAGCCAGCTTAATAGAAAGGGAAGTCTTACCTACAGCAGTTGGCCCCATTAAAATAAATAGTTTATCTTTCATTACATCACCTAAATTATCCTTAAGAATTGTTTTTCTATTTCTTTTTTTGTCATTTCCATAATAGTTGGTCTTCCATGAGGACAGCTATATGGATTTTCACACTCTGCTAAATCCTTTAATAGTGCCTTGATCTCCAC
This sequence comes from uncultured Tissierella sp., assembly GCA_964540195.1. Classification (GTDB taxonomy): domain Bacteria; phylum Bacillota; class Clostridia; order Tissierellales; family Tissierellaceae; genus Tissierella_B. The sequence continues at coordinate 4,360 of CAZIMA010000085.1, read as the reverse complement.
AAAAGAGATTTTATCCCCGGCCTTTATAGCACTGGAACAAGCCAATTTCATAAGTTTATCTATCCTGGTTTCAAAACTATTTTTAATATCCTTATCCATATTATCCAATAAATCCATAAATAAAGCCCTGATATTAGGTTTGCCAAATAAGAAAGGAACTCCTCTTATGGCATAACTGGATGGTCCGAATTTCCCCAGTTCAAAACCCATTTTTTCAAAGTAATCCAGATTTGTACTAAGATAATTATATTCTGCATTGGTCAATTCAATTATTTCAGGAGCCATAAGCTGTTGAATATTGATAGCTTCCTTAGCATATTCCTTCTTGTACCTTTCATACATAATCCTTTCATGAGCTGCGTGTTGGTCTATAAAGTATAGTTTTTCATCAACTTTATTCTCACCTAATATATAGGTGTTAAATAACACTCCAATAGGAATTATAAGTGGAAGTTCCTTCTTTAAAGGCATTTCTTCTAATACAGTCTCTACAGCATCGTCTATAGAGTCATTTAAAAACTTATCGTTTGCCTCTATTTTATTTTCTTCCATTATCAAATCATTCTTATATGAGGAAACTTTATCATAGATATTATTGGTACTTGTATTATTATCTTCCCCTTTGCTTAAATCAATTTTTGAATAATCTCTTATTACAAGGGAAACCTCTTTGTTATCAGCCATCGCAAATAGATTTGGAAGTTCTTCTTTTTCTACTCTTTTTTCCTGCTTGACCTGAAAAGTAGGAATATTAACATTAGGGTATAAACTGTCCTTAACGGCATTGCTGATTATCCCTATTATATTATCCTTGTTAGTAAACTTTACCTCCTGTTTTGTAGGGTGTATATTAACGTCTAAATTACTTGGGTCCATATCTATATAGATCATAAATACAGGATATCTATTTAAAGGTATGAGGGATTTATAATGGTGCTCAATAGCACTGCTTATACCATAGTTTACTATATATCTGCCATTAATATAAAGATATTGATGGCTTCTATTGCTCCTATATAGGTTATTATTGGATATATATCCTTTTATCTTCATTTCTTCGTATTGAAATTCTATTGGTATAAGACCTTTCGTAATATCCTTACCTAGAATAGAGTAGATATTTTCTTTAATATCCCCATTTCCGGAGGTCTTTAATACTACTTTATCATCCCTAATAAGCTTAAAGGATGAATTATAATTTCCTAGGGCTAGCTTATAGAACATATTGCTTATGTGGTTTCCTTCGGCTAAATCGCTTTTTAAGAACTTCTTTCTAACGGGTAGATTATAGAATAGGTCTCTAATTATCATAGTAGTCCCCTTAGGACTGCCAACTAAGTCCATTGACTTGATTTCTCCATCCTCTATCAAGGCGTGAATGCCTGCCTGGCTGTTTTTGGTCTTGGTTAGGACCTCTACCCTGGCTACTGCAGAAATACTGGCCAGGGCCTCTCCTCGAAAGCCTAAAGTCAGGATGGAATAGAGGTCATCTATTTTCTTAAGTTTTGAAGTGGAATGACGACAAAAGGCTAAAGGAAGGTCTTCCTCCTCTATACCCTCACCATCATCAGTAACCCTAATATATGTTTTACCACCTTCATTTATTTCAACGACTATATTTTTGGAATTTGCATCAAGGCTATTCTCTACAAGCTCCTTAATAATCGATGCCGGTCTTTCAATAACTTCACCTGCAGCAATCTTTTGAATCGTCATATTATCTAATAATTGTATCTTACCCATCAAGCTCTCTCCCTTAAACTCTTCGCATCTTCTACTAAATTGCTTAGGGTATTTAATGCTTCTAAAGGTGTTAAATTGTGTATATCTATATTCTTAATTCTATCTACAAAATAATCCTTCTTATAGTCTATCAAATTAAGTTGTTTAGTATTATCCTTTGGGGACACATCTAAATTTATTTTATGACTATCCTCTATCTGAGACAATATATCATTTGCCCTATCTATTATCTCCTTGTTGATTCCAGCCAGTTTTGCAACTTGGATCCCGTAACTCCTATTGGTACTGCCATTTACAATCTTTCTTAAGAAGATTATGTCATCTCCTCTTTCTTCAGCTAAAATCGTTAAGTTTACAATGCCCTGAAACTTATCCTGTAACTGAGTCAACTCGTGGTAATGAGTTGCGAAAAGAGTCTTGGCCTTGATTTTAGTTACTAGATATTCCACGACTGCCCATGCAATACTAAGGCCATCATAGGTGCTTGTACCCCTACCTACTTCATCCAGAATAATAAGGCTATTTGAAGTTGCAGCCTTTACTATATTAGATACTTCATTCATCTCAACCATAAAGGTGCTTTCACCTTGGCTAAGATTATCGGAGGCACCTATTCTGGTAAAAATCCGATCTACTATACCGATATTGGCTGCTTTAGCCGGTACAAAGGAACCTATCTGGGATAGAAGGGTAATTATGGCAACCTGTCTCATATATGTGGATTTACCTGCCATATTAGGCCCTGTGATGATTTGAATCATATTATCCTTCGTATCCAAGAGGGTATCATTTGGAATAAAGAGATTATTATCTATAGTAGCTTCTACTACAGGATGTCTTCCTTCATCTATCTCAATAACTCCCTTGTTATTTAATCTAGGTCGAACGAAGTCGTTGTTATTAGCCACATGTGCAAAAGTCGATAGTACATCAAGAATAGCTATGTTCTTACTTAAGGACTGAAGTCTTTCTATCTCGTTCTTAATTTTACTACGAATATCCTGGAATATTTCATACTCCATGTCTAAGGATTTTTCTTCTGCTCCAAGGATTTTAGACTCCATGTTCTTTAATTCCTCTGTATAATATCTTTCTGAGTTGGCCAGGGTTTGCTTTCTGATAAAATAATCCGGTACTAAGCCTAAATTAGACTTAGTTACTTCTATATAATATCCCGCGATTCGGTTATATCCGATTTTAAGGTTCTTAATACCTGTCTTTTTCTTCTCTTCCTGTTCTAAGTTTCCCAACCATTCTTTACCACTTAAACTACTTTCCCTTAATTCGTCTAATTCCTTACTAAATCCCCTTTTAATAAGTCCTCCTTCCTTAAGGGTAATAGGAGCATTATCATCTATGGAGGATTCTATTAGCCCATGTATATCTACTAAATCGTCGATTCTCTTTTCTATTTTTAATAGCTGTGGATTTTCAGTTCTTTTTAATATCTTCTTAATATCAGGAAGGACTTTTATTGAGGCTTTAAGGGCTAAGAAGTCTCTTCCGTTGCAATTGCCACCTGATATCTTACTAGATAGCCTTTCGATATCGTATACTTCCTTTAAATAGCCTCTGATTTCATCCATAACCATTAGATTCATAGTAAAGAATTCAACAACATCTAACCTATTATTGATTTGTTTTACATCCAATAAGGGCTGTTCCAACCACTTCTTTAAAAGTCTTCCCCCCATTGCTGTATGAGTCTTGTCCAATATGCCAATAAGGGCACCCTTTTTCTCCTTAGACCTGATGGTTTCATTGATTTCAAGGTTCATCCTGGTATTTATATCCATGATCATATAATGGGAGGGCTCATAATAATTTATAGTATTAATATGGTCCAAAGTATTCATTTGTGTAGTATAAAGATACTCTATTAATTTATAAGTGGATAGGGTGGAATAAATCTTTTCATTGATACCAAGCTGGCTTAAGGAGCCCACTTTGAACAAGTTGCAAATTTTAGCCTTCATGCTTTCATCTAGCTCATTTACATCTTCATAAATATTTATATAAGGATTTATCTTATTCTTAATAATCTTCATATATTTCCTATTAAGAGTAAATCTAGTATTACATAGAATTTCAGATGGGTTCGTCTTTCCAAGTTCATCTATGATAAATCGATAGCTATTATCTTCATCGCTTAAGAATTCTGTTGTATACATTTCACCCGTTGAATTATCAACATAAGTTATCCCTAAACCAAAGTCGTCATAATATATGGAAACCAAAAAGTTATTGGATTTATCGTCTAACAGACTTCCGTCAGTTATGGTTCCAGGAGTAACTATACGTACGATATCCCTTTTTACAAGCCCCTTCGCAAGAGCAGGATCCTCAACTTGCTCACATACAGCAACCTTATATCCCTTATCTACCAGTTTACCAATATAGTTCTCGGCCACATGATAAGGGACTCCGCACATTGGAGCCTTTTCATTCTGACCACAATCCCTTTGAGTAAGGGCAATTTCCAGTTCCCTAGATGCGGTCTTGGCATCTTCAAAGAACATCTCATAGAAGTCTCCCAATCTAAAGAATAGAATTGCGTCCTTATGCTTATTCTTGATTTCCATATACTGTTTCATCATAGGTGTAAGATTGTCCATTT
>CAZIMA010000084.1:0-7861 GCA_964540195.1 uncultured Tissierella sp. | reverse complement strand
CCTAATTCTAGACGCATAAATTCACCTCCTCTTATATTTACATGTATATATTTAAATCCTGGCAACCAGGTTTAAATCTTAGTTGTTGTATAATTTTCTAAAATGCAAATCAAGGGTAGTCCAAATTGTATAACTTTCAAGTTTAAAATATGTTTTTTATTACAACACATTTATTGTACCCTAACCATTTACATTATACCCTAATATCTCTTAACTATTTATCTTTTTTACTAAAAAATATAGCTACAAGACAAAAGGAAATGATTAAAGTCTATTAACTCTTTTTATGATTTTGTCAGAATTTTACAGAAGCTTGTTATTTAATTAACCAAATCCAAATCATATTATATACTAAGAGTTTAATTTTTTCAATAGCTTTATTTTTATTATTAATAAATTTTATACTGTAATGATTTTGTCTTAGTTATATGACGAAAAATGTTGAATAAATGGTCTAAAAGCATGTCCAATTTTAGCCCATCCTAGTCAATATTAGGGAAGTCCAATTGTCTTAATGCTTCAAATAGAATTATATTTGCTGAATTAGAAAGATTTAAAGACCTTCCAATAGGGTTCATAGGGATTCGAATGGCATGGTTCTTATTCTTCTCAATTAGTTCTTCCGGCAATCCCTTTGTCTCTTTCCCAAATACAAAAAAAGCATTGTCCGAATATTTAAAGTCAGTGTATTTATTTTTTGTTTTAGTGGTTGCATAAAAAAATTCTCCATCAGGATACTTGCTAATAACTTCATCAAAGCTATCATAATAATGAATATCTACTAAATGCCAATAATCAAGTCCCGCCCTTTTCATATGCTTGTCACTAACAGAAAATCCAAGTGGCCTTACTAGATGTAAAGAAGTTCCTGTTAAGGCACAAGTTCTTGCAATACTTCCCGTATTATGTGGTATTTCAGGTTCAACTAATACTATATTTAATGCCAATTATAATTCATCTCCCAATATAAACTTTTCAATTACTTTAGCTACGCCATCCTCATCATTAGTTCCTGTGATATAGTCTGATGCCAACTTAACTCTTTCATCCCCATTTCCCATGGCTACGCCAAAACCTGCATAATTTATCATAGATAGGTCATTTTCACTATCTCCTATGGCAATCACCTGATTTTGAGTTATGTTCATTTCATTGCATAGATACTGAAGTCCTATTCCTTTAGAAGCCCTAAAATCCATTACCTCTAAATTATTAACCCAAGATTTTGATACATTCAATCCATCAATACTTCCAATTTCTAATCTTAGATTATTTAATTTATCTAAATCATCGTCAATAAATAAAAACTTAAAAATATTTAAATCTTTATTAGTAAGCATTTCCTCATCATCATTAAATAATTTACAATCAACTCTTTTAGATTTTGCTGAATAATAATCAACTATCTCTTTAATATATTGATTTGAAAAAAGAAATTCTTCATTATAAAAATGATAGTAGATATTATGCTTCCTCCCAAGTTCCATCACCCTTCTAGCCAAATCAAGCTCCAGGGGTCTATTATATATTACATTTCTATTTTCATCTAAAATAATAGCTCCGTTACATGCCAATATAGGAGTATTGAGCTGAAGTTCATCAGCAAATATCTTAGCTGATTCTAATATTCGACCTGTAGAAAGAACTATTTGAACTCCTTTTTCTCTTGCTCTATCTATGGCTTGTCTGTTTCTTAAGGATACCTCATTTTGGCTATTTAATAGGGTCCCATCCATATCAATGGCTACAAATTTATATCTCATTACTATACCTCCAAAATGATATTAACATAATAAAATTAAAACAAATAGCTTTTACAGAAGCATTAAAACTGGTCATCTATATAAGCTATACCCTCCATTACAATTTTTACATTTCCATCTAAATATATGGATTTAACTTTATTATCCTTTAGTTTAACCATAACTTCAAGCTGACCACCTGGTTGTCTTATATATTCATGCAAATCGGAATTTCTACTAAGAGCCAAGGCTACCCCTAAGGCACTTGTTCCTGAGGCACAGCTCCTTTCCCAATATAGGCTATCTGTAGCCCTAACATAAACCAAGGGATTTAAAAAACTAATTTTACTATCATAAAACATTATACCTATGGCATCCAATTCTTCATTTTCAACTCTTGATTTTATTCTTTCAAAGAAACTATCCTTGTCCTCTATATCCATACTCTCAAGGATAAAGTGAGTAATTCCTTGAAAATCTACTCTGCTATAGTTAATTTCTCTATTATGGAATTCTAAATTGGAATTAGTAATTCTATAAGGCAAGGGCATCTGGATTCTCGAAAAATAACTATTTTCAACATCTGTCTTTCTTACAGTACATGTAATTAAATCATCGCTACCTGAAGCCTCTAAAACTACATTGTAAAAACCATCTGCTTTATTAACTCCAGGCAGATTCTTATGCACCATAAGAGCAGCCAAGGATCTAGTAGCATTTCCACAGAATTCTCCACCCATCATTTGAAGCCTTAGAGTATTAAGTGACTTTCCCCGTGCCGTTACGGGCTCTTCGACAAATCCAACCTGCTCTCCATGAAGGTTATTGTATGCCATCAATTTATTAGCTACCTGCATATGGGTCGAAGATTCTATTCTATCCATTACAAAAACAGTCATATTTTCAACCGGGTTAATTTTGATTACATTTAATTTCACATTAACCTCCTAATCTTTCCTCAGAATTACTTTTAATAATGATATGAAATTATTGCCCTATGTCTATGACCTCTATATTTTCATCTTCTATAGAATCTGAAGATTCCATTATTTCAACAGTTGGATTAGACATAGTTTCTTGAGATGGTCCAATTATATCCGGAAGTTTAGGTCCAACTCTGTATATATAATTTCTTTCCCTATAATAATCGTATGTTATTTGTTTTCTTTCAATTAGCTTTCCATCCTTGATAATAGATTTATATGTTCTTACTTTATATCCGGTTCTACCTTCCTGCTGAACTACCCTAGTTCCTGGTGCTAGGTTCTCATCGTATACTTCATTTATTTTATATGGTATTGTTTCTATAAGCTCAGGTTCTATTTTTACAGTGTAGTCCTTGGAATTCGTATCCCCAAAAATATAAAAATGAATTCTATTGCCAATAATATTTGACTTTATATATAGGGGAAAGTCAAAATCATTCTTAAATTTTAAATCTAAATATCCTCTGGCCACAGCACCATCAGTACCTCTAGGCACATATGATGCAGCTATAGAATGTGGATGCCGCTCTACAATGGTAACATCAGATAAGAGCAAGGCATTATATAATGTTGTTGAGGATTGACAGACTCCCCCTCCTAATCCAGGTGTAAGTTCACCATTTACTATAACAGGAGCTTCCATAAATCCTGTACTAATCCCTATAGGACCTACCATTTCATTAAAAGATATCTCCTCTCCCGGTAATACTAGAAGATCACTTACAGCCTTTGATGATTGCCTTATATTTTGTATTCTTCCTGGTGAGCTTCCTTGAAAGGACGTTGAAAACTGACCAATTATACCCTTAATGCGACTTAAAAGCTCTTCTGTTACCTTTGGCTCTACTATCTCAACAGTTATATCTACATTCTCCAGACTAGTAAGGTTATCGACAATATTATTGATAAGCTCACTCTTCTTAAGTTTTAAACCTTCTTGCTCCTTAGTTACAAGGAAATTCCCATTAATATATTCAAGGCTAGCATCCTTAGCCTCTGTATTTAAATCACTTTCGATATTATTCACTAGCTTTAGTAGCAGGTCTATATCATATTTTGCTTCCAGCTCAATATTGTTTTCGCTTTTTATCAAGTTCTTTATAAGCCTATACCTTTGAAATGGATTACCTTGTCTCCCTAGACCATAGGCTTCATTAACAGCCTTTTCAAAGTCATAGGTATAACCAATTTCATCTAAGCTCAAGTTGTAATTGTAGTTTAAATAAGTTAATTTTAAATTTTTATCCATATCATCGGATTCCTTCTGAAAGGCAATGAAACTTAAAGCATCTTGCGGAGTCATGCCACCGACATCATATCCACCTATCTTAATTCCACTATATATAGTATCGATATCAATAGTATTTTTATAGATATAATAAGCTCCACCTAAAACTCCTCCAAGAACAATTACCACTAACAATATTATAAATAAGGACTTTTTCATATCTCTCCCCCGCTCATATAATAATTACAATATTCATTTAAGGGACACTGATAACAAAGGGGTTTTCTTGCTTTACAGATCCTTCTTCCATGAAATATTAATAAATGGTGTGCCTTAGTCCACATCTTTTTATCTATAATATCCATAAGGTCCTTTTCTGTATCATCTACATTTTTACTTGAAGCTAGTCCAATTCTATTGGAAACCCTGAATACATGTGTATCAACGGCAATTGCCGGAGTACCAAAGGCATTACTGATTACTACATTTGCAGTTTTTCTACCTACACCCGGTAACTCCATCAATTGCTCTATTTTATTTGGCACCGCTCCCCCATATTTATCTAAAAGAATATGGCAAGTGGCCAATATATTCCTTGCCTTAGTATTATAGAAACCACAACTGTGTATCATTTGCCCCAACTCTTTTTCATCCAATCTTATAAAGTCCTCAGGGGTCTTATATTCTTTAAATAGGACAGCTGTAGTCTTGTTTACTTGAACATCCGTACATTGTGCAGATAAAATGGTTGCAATTAAAAGCTCAAATGGATTAGTAAAATCCAGTTCAGCTTTTGCATCAGGATATAAACCCAGTAGGATGTTTAAAACTTCCCTTACTACTTTCTTACTCATTTTCTTCATCTAATCACCTAAAGTATCTCTATATTATAGTCTATGATTTCTACTCTTCCATCTCCATCTACGAATTTTATTACATTGGAAATAATTTGATTTGCATGTTGGCTATCATTGGTTACACAGGCAAAGCCTATTATAGATGATTGCCAACGATCATTTAAATCCACTTCGGCAACGGAAATATTAAATCTCGATTGAAGTTTTCCAATTATACTCTTAATTATATGTCTTTTTTCCTTAAGAGAATCTGACTCAAAGATATTTAATTTCAAAGTACAAGCTCCTATTATCATTTTCTCACCTCAATATATTGTAAGACTATATTATATATTTTAGACTATATTATTTAAAAAATATAGTTACAAATAAAAAGACAATGCATAATTCACAGTTCACAATTCACAATTATTACGGTCTTGACCTCGAAGTGAAAACCGGAGATTCCTCGACAAGCTTGGAATGATAGGCTCTTCAATACTAGGAATCACAAGCTTTACAATGCTTGAAATGACATACTTTACAATTTAAAGGAACGGCTTTATCCGTTCCAATGGTTTTGACTTTTAATTGTGAATTGTACATTGTGCATTGTGAATTGATTACAGTATTCCCATTTCCTTTCCTACTAACTCAAATACTCTTACTGATTCATCAAGTTGGTCTTTTGTGTGGGCTGCTGTTACCATACATCTTACCCTTCCTGTACCTTTTGGAACAGTAGGAAATACAATTCCAGATACAAACACACCATTTTCCAATAACTTCCTACTAAACTCCATGGTTTTAGATTCATCTCCAATAATAACAGGGGTTATAGGCGTTTGGCTATGACCTGTATCAAATCCTAATTTTCCAAGTTTTTCTTTGAAATATTTAGAATTCTCCCAAAGCTTATCAGTATATTCTTTTGATTCCATCAACATTTTAATAGCTTCTATAATAGCTCCTACTGCTGCAGGTGGTAAAGAAGTTGAGAATAAAACAGGTCTTGCTCTATGACTTAACCAGTCATACATAGTTTGGGAACCAGCAACATATCCTCCAACTACACCAATTGCCTTTGATAGGGTTCCTATGGTAAAGTCCACTCTACCATGGAGTCCAAAGTGGTCTACAGTACCTCTCCCACTTTCCCCCAGAACTCCTGAGCCATGGGCATCATCTACATATGTCATAGCTTCATACTTCTCCGCTAGTTCTACTATCTCCGGTAGTTTAGCAATATCTCCATCCATACTAAATACTCCATCGGTGATAATTAGGATGTTTCTATATTTATCTCTGCTTTCCTTTAATATAGCTTCTAGACTATCCATATCAGAGTGTTTATATATTCCTCTTGCTGCCTTAGAAAGACGGCTACCATCTATAATAGATGCATGGTTTAATTCATCTGAAATTATAATATCACCGGCCTCAGTTACTGCCTGGATAGTTCCTGCATTACAGTTAAAACCGGATTGATATATAAAGGCAGCTTCCTCTCTCTTAAACTTTGCAAGCAAGCTTTCTAGCTCCTCATGGATATCCATATTTCCTATGATTGTTCTAACTGCACCTGAACCTGCACCATATTTTTGTACTGCATCAATAGCTCCTTGTTTAAGTCTGGGATGATTAGCAAATCCAAGATAGTTGTTTGAGGAAAGGTTAATAACTTTTTTTCCATTCAATATAACTTCTGACTGACTGGCTGTCTCTAGTACAGGAAGTTTTCTATAAACCCCTTGTTCTTTAAGCTCCTGGATTTTTTCTCTTAAAAAGCCTAATTCATGTACATTTGCCACGATAACACTCCTCCTAATATTTTTTGGATACACTTATTTAAGTATCGAAAGCAATTGTAATCAATTGCATATCTTTATTTACTAGTAATATTTTTTATGGTATTAAATTATTTTTTCTTTAGTAAATCTTCTATATCCTTTTTCCTATATAGGTTATTCATGTTTTCAAGAGCTACAATAGAATTTCGTCTTAAAATATTTCTACCTCTCCAACTACCAGCCATTGCTCCATATTTGTTCTTGAACTCTTTATTACTCATAGATAGGAGTTCTTCAATATCTATGGCACCTTTAGTTGTATAGGGCATAAATTCCTCGTGAATTGATTTTTTCACTTCTTTATTCTTTGGACAAACATTCTGACATGCGTCACAACCGTAGATATTTATACCCATTTTTTTCTTTAAACCCAAGTCCATTTCCTTGGTTTGAGTTTGATAAGATATACACTTTTTTGGATTCAATCTATAGTCTTCAAGGGCTTGACCAGGACATGACCTTAAACAAAGTTCGCAGTCTCCACATTGGCTATCTAGCTTCCCTTCATTAGGTTCTATTTCCAAATCAGTTAATATATAGCCAATAAATATAAAGGTTCCATATTCCTCATTGATTATATTGCAATTTTTACCATAATAGCCAATCCCCGCCTTATGAGCTAACTCCCTTTCAACTAAGGGTCCTGTATCAACAAAGTATTTATATTGGAATTTAGTTTTCTTATTAATTTCTTCTATAAGACCTTCAATCTTAGCCCTTAAAACCCTATGGTAATCAATTCCCCAAGATGATTTGGATAGTTGCCCTTTATATTTATAATTTGGCTTTTCATCATATTCCACATTATAAGAAATCGCTATCACGATTATGGACTTGCAATTTTCTAAGGTCAGTTTTGGGTCTATTCTCAAAAGTAGATCTTTTTCTTCAAATTCAGTTTCAATGCCCTCTGTTTTCCTATATTCAAGATATTCCTTTATATTAAGAAGGGGGCCGGAATCTGTAAAACCAATCATATCAATATTCAATTCTTTTGCCTTTTCTCTTATATAACTTTTCATTGTTTTCTACCTCTGATAAACATTATAACATATAGTTCCACTTTTTTAATCTAGCAAATAGACTTTTGTATGATATAATGAGGTTGGATGTCCCCATCTTCTTAAAGTGGCGGGTACCGATTAGTAAGAATAGGTGGTGTATATTAATCACTCACCTCATTGCAGCGGTGTGCAGAAACTGCAAGCAGTTTCATCGA
>CAZIMA010000083.1:0-8021 GCA_964540195.1 uncultured Tissierella sp. | reverse complement strand
CCCATACAACCACCCTTTTCTATTCTACTTCTATAAAGTGTTGCCCTTTTTGGAGCACCTCTCCAATTATAGCATATTCGACTGGATTATTCTCCAACTCCTTTAGTAATATTGCCACATTTTCTTTCTTTATTGAGATTAGAAGGCCTCCTGAGGTCTGAGGGTCATATAGTATATCCTTCATATATTGTGGGATTTCATTTACAAAATGGACCTTGTCTCCGATATGTTTTTTATTGGCATAGCTTCCCGCAGGAACCAATCCCATATTTGCATATTCAATAGCACCATCTATAAGAGGTATATCTGATGACTTAAGTTTTATAGTAACTCCACTTCCTTCAGCCATTTCAAGAACATGGCCCAGTAATCCAAAACCTGTAATATCCGTTAAACTACTTACTCCACCAGCCCTATCTATGGCCTCTTTCCCATATTTATTTAGGGTAGTCATAACTTTTACTGCCTTTTCATAGACCTGGGGGCTTGCAAAATCAGCTTTAATGGCAGTATTTATTATTCCAAGACCTATAGGCTTTGTAAGAACCAGTAGGTCTCCAGCCTTGGCACTACAATTTGCTAGGACCTTGTCCGGATGTACAAATCCTGTTACGGAAAGGCCATACTTGGGTTCATCATCGGATACGGTGTGACCACCTACGAGGATGGCTCCAGCTTCTATAACTTTATCAGCTCCTCCTCTTAAAATCTCTCCCAGTACTCTAGGCTCTAAGCAATCAGGGAAACAAACTATATTAAGAGCTAATCTAGGTTCTCCTCCCATGGCATAAACATCACTTAAGGAGTTTGCAGCAGCAATTTGTCCAAAGGTATATGGATCATCTACTACGGGTGTAAAAAAGTCTAGGGTCTGAATAATTGCTGTTTCATCGTTTATCTTATATACTGCTGCATCATCTGATGTTTCCAGACCGACTATTAAATTATCATCATGCATCTTGGGTAAGTTGCCCAAAACTTGGGCAAGGGTCTCCGGCCCAACTTTAGCCGCTCAACCGGATGTCTTTGTAAGTTGGGTTAATCTCTTTTTATCCATTTTTTATCCTCCGCTATTTTATTGTAATCAGGTCCTTTAGGCCATTAAATATTTTATCTCCAATTCCCGATACGTTTTTTAAATCATCTATAGTTTTAAATGGACTTGTGGTCCTATAATCGATTATCCTTTGAGCAATAACCTTTCCAACTCCAGGAAGGGTATCCAGCTCATCTAAATTTGCTGTATTGATATTTATTGTAGTCTTATTGCCAGAACTTCTACTCTGGGTGATAAGTTCCTCTGATATGGCTAAAAGTGGCTCATTTGATTCACCAATCTTTGGAATGTATATCTTTTCTTCATCCTCCAGCTTCTTTGCTAAATTAATTCTATCTAAATCTGCATCCTTAGTCAAACCCCCTGCAAAATTTACAGCATCTATTAGCCTATCACCCCTAACCAATTCCACCAGTCCGGGACTATAGACCTGTCCACTTATATGAACCATAATTATGGGGTCTTCTTCAAGTATTTCTAAATTATCTTCATTTGTGGTTTCAGGCATTTGGACTAAAGCCAAAGGCGGATCTGTAGGTGTAATTAAATCCTCTACTATAAATTTATACCCTAAGGAGAATACAACTACCAAAACTATTAATAGTATAACTATTTGTTCACCCTTTGTAAAGGAACCCATCTTCATACCCCCTAATAGAATAATCGTTAAGCTCATTATACTAATTATTTTAATCTATTTGTTGATTTACTTCTATTTTTAGTAAAATAATTATTTTAACTTAAAATATAGACCTATTCATGGTATAATCAAAATAATGAAGTGGATGATTAAGAAAAATTTCTAAGGTGGTGATTTATTTGAGGAAAGTAACCTTTATATTGATTATTACTATACTTCTTAGTACATACTCGCTTTCCTTTGCTGAAGCTAAATTAAATCTACAGGCTGAAGGCGCTATACTTATGGACTACAATACGGGTAAGATTCTATATGAGAAGAACACGGACAAACTCCTCTATCCAGCTTCTACTACCAAGATTATGACAGCTATATTGGCAATCGAACACAGTAACCTTTCGGATATAGTTACAGTTGATCAAGAAGTTGTAAGTCTAACTGAAGGAAGTCATATTGCTTTGGAGCCTGGGGAGAAGCTTACAATGGAGCAACTTCTATATGGCCTATTGGTTCAATCAGCCAATGATGCAGCCTACGCAATTGCAAAACACGTTTCAGGGTCCATTGAAGCATTTGTACAGTTAATGAACGAGAAGGCCAAGGAATTAGACGCAACAAATACAAATTTTGTAAATCCCAACGGGCTTCATGAAGATGAGCATATTACTACTGCAAGGGATATGGCCTTAATAGGAAGATATGCCATGGAGAATGAAACATTCAGAAAGTTTGTAAATACAACTAAATATACTATAGGCCCTACTAACAAAAAAACGGAAGCCAGATACCTATGGAATACCAATAACCTTCTGGCAGGAAGTGGTCTAATCAATGTGGACGGTGTTAATGTAGCCTATAAATATGAAGGTGCCTCGGGAGTAAAAACCGGAACTACAAGCCAGGCAGGAAATTGCCTAGTATCCTTTGCGGAAAGGAACGGACAGAAACTTATTGCAGTAGTACTTAAGGCTACGGGGGAAGCTAACGTTTATGCAGATACCCACAAGCTCTTAAACTATGGATTTAGTAACTTCAATGATGCATTACTTGCATATAGGAATGAGTTCGTTAAAAACATTGAAATCAAGGATGGAAAACAGCAATATGTTGCCGGAGTAATGAAGGAAGACTTTTCTTATCCTGTTACTGATGATAATTTAGGAAAGATTGAAAGAAAAATAGTACTTAGGGAAAACCTACAGGCTCCTATTAAAGAAGGGGACTTGCTAGGAACTACTGAATTCTACTTAGATGGAGAAAAAATTGGAAATAGTGATATTGTATCCACCATGGACATAGAGCTAGATCCTAGCACAAATATTTTCTATAAGTTGATTAGCAAATGGTATCTGTTTGTATTTCTTATTATAATAGGGTTTAGGGTACAGATGTTGCAGAAGAAGAAAAGAAGAAGATATAAAAGGAGTTCCTATAGCATGAGATATTAAGACCTAGTGAAAGCTAGGTCTTTTTATTAGGGTCTAAAAAACAAAAAAACAAGACCCCAGCCTACACCAGGATCTTATCATAAGTATTTCGTTGTTCACTGTTCACTCTTACCTCTTACCTAAACCTCTGCTATTGCCTCTATTTCAATTACTCCACCTTTTGGTAAGTTAGATACTTCCACTAGGCTTCTTGCCGGCTTGTGGTTTGAGAAGTACTCTGCATATATTTCATTAATCTTAGCAAAGTCATTGATATCAGCTACGAATATAGTTACTTTTATTACTTTTTCCAAGGATGTTCCTGCTGCTTCTAATATAGCCTTTACGTTATCAAGGCTTTGTCTTGTAGCCTTTTCAATATCGGATATTAATTCTCCGGTTCCCGGAACAAGTGGAAGTTGTCCTGATGTGAATACCAGATTTCCAACTTGTACTCCTTGGGAATATGGACCTACTGCTGCCGGTGCCTTTTCAGTTGCTAGTAATTTTAAACTCATGCTACATTACCCCCTATTTTGTATTTTCTCTTGTCATTTGAGACCATAATCTTTCAAGGTTGTAAAACTCCCTTTCATCCTTGTGGAACACATGGACGATTATCTCTCCATAATCTATTAGAATCCATCTGGCACTGCTATAGCCTTCCTTACCTGATATAGGCTCAAATCCGGCTTTAGTCATTTTATCCTCAACCTCATCGGCTATTGAAGTGACCTGAGTAGATGAATTTCCACTTACTATTACAAAATAATCAGCTATAGATGTCATCTTTGAAATATCCAATATTTCCAAGTCCAGACCCTTTTTATCCTCTATGGCTGCTTTAATAATTGATAGCTTGTTATCGACTTCCTTCATTAAAATATACACCTCCTATTAGTCATTCATTGATATTGTAGCAACTTCATTTATTGTATTAAACATTTCCCTTACCAGCTCTTTGGTTTTTTCTTCATAATGTACATAATATGATAATCCACCCACCATTTGAGATTCACCCGGAAGTGTCTGAGCATTTATAGTATCCAAATCATATTTAAATGCACTTAATCCAAAACTTGCTATAGTCTTCATTGGAATATTGGTAGTTATATAATCATTATATGCTGCAATCATCTTAGGTAACTTAATAATATTAATGGGTCTAAGGGTTCTTTTTACCATTGACTTCATGAAATTTTGTTGTGCTTCTATTCTTCCCAAATCTGCGTTTTTATAGCCCTTCCTAAATCTGAGATATTGTAAGGATTCATCCCCATCCAGTACTTGATTTCCTTCTTTTAAATCTATTAATAAAGGTGGGTCTGCTGTTGGATCTTCATAGTACATATCCATTGGAACATCCATTTCCACCCCACCGATTAAGTCTACAAATTTTCTAACGAAATTGTAATCAGCTATTACATAGTATTCCAAGTCCAAATTTAGGAGATTAGATACAGTATCTAGGGTAAGGTCAGGACCACCATAGGCATGGGCATGATTTATTTTTTCCTTATACTTTCTTCCATCTATTTTAGCCCTAGTGTCTCTAGGTATTGATAACATGGATATACTTCCGGTAGACTTGTCCACATTAAATACCATAAGGGTATCGGTTCTGGTACCTTTGCTTTCGCTAGCACTTTTACTATCTACACCCATCAATAAAAAATTGATGGAATCGGATTCAGTCCCTCTACCAGATATAGGGTTTCCCTTATCTTGTCCAGCTTTTTCTTTATAAAGATTAGCTCCAAAGAAGACTAAAGTAAAGATTATAAAAAAACTAAAAAAAACTCTAAAAAATCTTTTAAGCATCTAATTCACTCTTTTCTTTAGATATCAAATAATTCCTCGCCTTAATAGTATTCAAATGTATAAGCTTACCCTTTTCTATTAAATACTTTATGGTATTATCCATACTATACCTTAAGGCACCGTCAAGGTCTCTAAATGCATATGTCCTATACCAATCAACATTTGGGAAATGCCTACTTGGTTCAATATAGTCAGCCAAATATATTATCTTCTCCAGCAAAGTCATATTTTCTTTTCCTATGGTGTGATAATATATAGCACTTAAGACTTCTTCATCCTCAATACCGTACTCTACTTCAGCCACTTTTGCTCCCAAGGGCCCATGAATAAGCTCTTTATTGTAAATCATCAGGTCATCTAGAATTATATCAAAGTCATTTACCCTTTTCAATAGATACAATTTATCCCTATACTTAGCACAGTCATGTAATAAGCCAGCAATCCTAGCCTTATCTACATCACAGTCGTACTTTTTAGCCAGTTCCACTGCTGTTTCCATAACGCCTATAGAATGCTTAAATCTTTTTCCCCCTATATTTACGACCAGCTTTTCCTTTAATTTTATTATAGAATCCATTTATTCCTCCGACCTGTATAACTTATGAAGCATAATATAATCCTCTACCTTTTTGGGAACCATATATCTAATAGATTTTCCCTCTTTTAGGTAGTCTCTAATGGTAGTTGACGAAATTTCGATTAGGGGTGCATTTAAATAATGAATTTTTGCATTATAGACTTCTTCATACTCCTTAATCTTCAACATATTGATATCCTCATCTACACCCTGTCTTCCAATTAGGATAAAGGATGTTGTTTTAAGTAATTTACTAGCATCTTTCCATTTTATAAGTTCGTGGAGATTATCTCCCCCAATGATAAAGTAGAATTCATTATCTTTATATTGTCTCTTTAGTTCCTCTATAGTGTCTATAGTATAGCTATTACCTTGTCTATCCATTTCAATACTTGATACTTCAAAATATGGATTGTCCTCTATGGCAAGTTGAACCATATCATACCTATGATCAACGGATATTACTTGGCTTTTATCCTTATGGGGTGGATTAGATGATGGTATAAAGATTACCTTATCCAAGTTACAATCCATCCTGATATATTCGCACATTATTAAATGACCTAAATGAATGGGATTAAAGGTGCCCCCCATTAAGCCTATCCTCATATTGACCTCCTAAATACAAACTTCAGAACTATAGTTCTGAAGTTTGAAGTTTTTAATAGGGCAATTCAATTTTCTTGTTTTCTTGGGATTCCCTATAGATTACGAACTTTCTACCAATAGATTGGACAAATTCTGCACCTAATTCCTCCATAAGTTCATTAGCCACCTCAGTTGGGTCCAACTCACAATTTTTTAATACATTTATCTTGATTATCTCTCTAGATTCAAGAGCACCATCAACTTGCTTGATAAAATTTTCTGTTAGTCCATTTTTACCTAGTTGAAATATTGGGTCTAAATTATTTGCCATGCTCTTTAAATAACTTCTTTGTTTTCCTGTTAACAAATTTTCCACTCCTTTAAGCTTTGATGAATCTTCTTATTCAAAGAATTCGAATTCATTTTCACAAATATAAACGGATTCTCCCTCTTCTATTCCAAGCTTTCTAAGTTCATCTATAATTCCCTTATTTTTAAGGGTTTCTTGGAAGTATCTCAATGAATCAACATCATCAAAATATGTTGCATATAATAGTCTCTCTACAAAGGAGCCTTCAACTATATACTTTCCATCTTCAAATTTTACAATAATGGTTTCTTCTTCGGACATTTCACTTTCATCAAATTCTTCATCAAAGGTCTCATAAAGAATTTCAGTATTTTCCAACAGGTCCCAAATGGCGTATTTTAACTCCTTTATACCTTCTCCGGTGGCTGCCGACACTGAAAGCACCTTATAGCCCTTAGGTTCAAATTCAGCCTTTATCTCTTCAAAACCCTCTTGTCCTCCGGGCATATCCATTTTGTTTGCAACTATAATTTGAGCTTTTGTTTGAAGCTTATCATTATATTGTACTAATTCCTCATTTATCTTATAAAAATCTTCAACGGGATTTCTACCTTCACTACCGGATGCATCTAATACATGGACCAGGACTCTAGTCCTTTCTATATGCCTTAAAAAGTCATGGCCAAGACCTGCACCTTCTGACGCCCCTTCAATAAGGCCAGGGATATCAGCTATTACAAAACTTTTTTCTTCGCCTACTCTTACTACCCCAAGGTTTGGCTTTAAGGTTGTAAAGTGATAGTTTGCAATCTTTGGCTTAGCTGCCGATACTATGGATAGGATAGTAGATTTACCTACGTTTGGAAAACCAATTAGTCCCACATCTGCTAAGAGCTTAAGCTCTAAGACAATTTTTCTTTCTTGACCCTTTGTTCCCGGTTCGGCAAAGCCCGGCGCCTGTCTTGTAGAAGTTGCAAATCGAGCATTACCTCTACCTCCCTTACCACCTTTAGCAATAACGAATGTCTGGTCCTTTTCTTTTAAATCCACAATTACCTTTCCCGTTTCTTCATCTTTTACTAAGGTACCTACAGGAACTTTTAAAACTACATCCTTGCCGCCTTTCCCGTATTGATTTTTAGTCTTTCCGTTCTCACCATTTTCCCCATGATAGGACCTCTTATATCTGAAGTCCATTAGGGTCCTAATTCCCTCATCTGCTTTTAAAATTATGGAGCCACCGTTTCCACCGTCTCCACCATAAGGTCCTCCTGCCGGCTCATATTTTTCCCTTCTCCAAGAAACTAGGCCGTCTCCACCTTTTCCTGCTTTAACGAATATATTCGCTATGTCTATAAACATATTTATCATCCTTTATTCTCATTTACAACTGTTTTTATCTATTATACCATTATCCTGCAAATTACAACAGTATTAGTATACGGTAGTTTTCTAATTTCATTCAGAGATGCCGGCTTCCATGATAGAAAAAAGCTTACCTTAAGGTAAGCTTTTATAAGTTCAAATTTATGCTAGTTCTTCTTCTACAGGATAAACACTTACTTGTTTCTTATCTCTGCCTTTTCTTTCGAATTTAACAA
>CAZIMA010000082.1:0-8023 GCA_964540195.1 uncultured Tissierella sp. | reverse complement strand
CACTTAAATTAATCGATGAAAGATTGCAAGATCCAAAGGCCGGCAAAGGCTCTTCAGCACAAGGGTTCACTCCTGTATATTCAAATGTTTCATCTTCACTCATTAGGTGCCAGGAATTGATTCTATCTTGGTATAAGATTCCCGGCTCTGCCATATTCCAGTTGTTCTTAGCCAAGACTCTGAACAGCTCTCTCGCATTAATCTTCTTGGAGATCTCTTCTCCTGTTGCCTCTACGTGGAAGTAAAGCTCATACTCTTGGTTATTCTTAACAGCTTCCATAAATTTATTATCAATATTTACAGAAATATTAGCATAGGTAACCTTATCCAAGTCGTTTTTTACATTTATAAAATCCTCAATATCCGGATGGTTAACATCAAGATTTAGCATCAATGCTCCCCGTCTACCCCTCATCCCAATAAGTCCCGTTACCAGTGAGTAAAGGTCCATAAATGATACTGCCCCTGTAGTTGAGCTGGCTGCATTATTTACCCTAGCCCCCTTAGGTCTTAATTTAGAAAGGGTAAGGCCTACTCCTCCGCCGTAAGAATAAGTTCTAGCCAAGTATTTTGCCGTATCGAAGATGGATTCTATATTATCTTCAACTTTAGGCATTACATAGCAATTATGAACAACAAGTCCATTAACTGAATAACTATGCGTATTTTCGACTGATATATTATAGACTTGTGTCTTTACATTCTCTAATACTTCAGTATACTCAACTCTTGTATAAATATCTCCATCTTTAATAAGATACTTTGTAGATCCCTTTAAATCGTTATGAAGAATATCCTGTACTCTGCTGTCAGTATATTTCTTACTTAATAATGATACTATTTTTGCTTTTGAAAATGGAGTGGATATATGCAACCTAAATGCTGTATACACTCTTGTATTATTTGATATTGATTGCTTTATTCTCTGAGGTTTTCTTACAATAATTCCATTAAGCATTAGTGATTCTTTAATATCATTTAACAACAACTCATTATTCATCACTAACTTTATGGCACCCGTTTTTAATATACAAGCATCTGCATCCATTATTCCCAATATCAAATCCATACTTCCTATTAATTCTCTTGGTATTCTTTTAGTATCTGAACTCACACCGAAATACTTAGCTACAAATTCAGCTAACAAAGGATTTTCAACCCTGATTATTAAAGTATGTTGGTCTTTATTCTCTGTAACAAGAGGCTCACAATTAAAATTTTCAATAATAATGTTTCTACAGCGTTCAAAAGCTTCCCTTTCGCTTACACCATCAAATACTATTTGAAATATACTATGATTTCTTTTACCTTTTCTTCTTGTTGTGCTTCCATCCCCTATCCATCTTCCGAACAAATATTGCATATCCTCATTCATCTCGAAAGTGTTCTTTATTGGATTACTATACCTAACCCCATTAGCTCCATTTCCACCGATAAAGTGAGTACCAATTGTTATCATATCATTATCATCAATTTTTATTGTTTGATTACCATCTTCAGTATAGTAATCACTTAATTTAATATCAAGACTCTGTATTTCGTATTTTAGAGTGGGTATTTTTATCATATGACAATTATTATAAAACTTTCTATCCATTAATTTCCCTACTAATCTATCTGCTCTTGTCCACCCTGAAGATGTTAGAAATCTATGGTTTGGTGTACAAGTTATAGCATCATACACATATTCTGTTTTTATCTTATACAAATCTCCCTCATAATCCCTTGACATAATATTATTTACTCTTTGCCAGGAATTATCATGAGTGATTACATAATCCCCAATTTTTATATCTTCGATATTTAATAATCCTCGTTTAGTAATTACTTTGCTACCTGCTATAAAGCAATTACTAAGGGTAATCTTTCTACCCAACTTATCCAATCCACGACCTGCCAAAATCCTTCCTGCCGGCATAAACCTCTTATTCTTTATTGCCTTATTAATAGGTCCGTTACCGCCACTTACCCTGTCTAAGAACTGCTCAAAGGTCTCGGAATCATACCTATATTTCTTCTCATAGATATCCCTCTGAAGGTCGGTCATATTCCAGCCTTGCTCTCTTAATTTAGCCCTTTCTTCTCTATAAATAATATATTTCTTACCCGCATCAGGTCTAACCTTCATTAGCTCTATTTCTACCAAGTCTTGAATCTGCTCAATATGGACTGTCTCCAGATTTTTAAACTCATTTAAAACAATCTCTGCAATACTCTTTGCAATAGCTTCATCCAGACCCTTTTCAGTTTCTTTCATAGCCTTTCCAATGGCTATCTCGATCTTATCCCCTTCAAAATCGACAATTTTTCCGTTTCGTTTTTCAACTTTTAACATTTAACAGGCCTCCTACCACCTCGTTATTTAATCAAACAAAATCTTTGATTCACAAAGCAACAACTATATATTGTGCACATTATATTTTAACATACAATATGTATCAAAGCTATTAGTATATATGCATAATATAATAATAGGACCTTAGTCTTATTTTTCTACAAAAAAGACAATGAAGCCTAATCCATATAGATTTCACTATCTTTAATCTTCTCGGAAAATTGCAAACCGACCCTAATTGTTTTTAAGGTCTTGGTACTCATAGTCCCAATTCACAACTCCCCTTCTTAGTTTAATATCATAATCATCTAAGATAAAACAAACTTCCTTAGACAATATCAGGAGAGCTATGATATTTGGTATAGCCATTAGACCTATTGTTAGGTCTGCTAACTCCCAAACAAGGGTCGGATCAATTAGGGTTCCTATAACCAAGGCTGTAACAACCAATACCTTAAAGGGGATAATAGTTCTTGTTTTCCCATTGATTAGGTACTTTACATTTGACTCAGCAAAAAAATACCATCCTATAATTGTGGTTAGGGAAAAGAAGGATAGGCACATTGATAAAAATATCCCTCCAAATGAACCAAGGCTGGATACAAAACCATTTTGAGTCATAATAGTTGCTACTTCTTGCATTTCTACAGCCGGTATCCTCTGATTATATGCCCCGGATGTTAGATTTACCAAAACTGTAGCAGTACATATTAAAAAGGTAGATATAAACACCCCTATCATAGCAACAAATCCTTGTTCCGCAGGGTGTTTTGTATCCGCTACAGCATGTGAATGAGGAGTTGACCCCATACCAGCCTCATTAGAGAACAAGCCCCTAGCTAGTCCAAACCTGATAGTTTGTTGAATTGTAATGCCCAAGGCTCCTCCACCTATAGCACCGGGTGTAAATGCACCAACCAATATGCTATTTATTGCAGGCATTAAATTTCTAATATTCATCATTATTATAACTGTACATCCAATAAGATAGACCCCTGCCATAAAGGGAACTACCGTTTCAGCAAAGGAAGCAATCCTTCCCATTCCCCCCATTAAAATAAGGATAACCAGTATTGCTAATCCAAGTGTTACGGATATTACCGGAACTCCAAATGCATTACTTACCGATTCTGCTACTGAGTTGGCTTGTACCATAATACCAACTATTCCAAGGGCAAGAATACATGCAATTGAGAAGAATATAGCCATCCATTTTGATTTCAAGCCATTTTTTATATAGTATGCCGGACCACCAACTAACTCTCCCTCTTTAGTCTCCCTATACTTATGTGCAAGAACAGCTTCTGCAAAGATTATAGCCATCCCAAAGAAGGCAGACACCAACATCCAAAAAGCAGCACCCGGCCCACCGGCAGCTACGGCTGTTGCCACCCCTACGATATTACCCGACCCAACTTGAGCTGCAAGACCGGTTGATAAGGCTTGAAAAGGGGTCATCTTGCCTTCTTCTACTTCATCTTTATCAATGGTTCCATCATCGGTCATCTTTTTTAAAGCCATAATTCCTCTTGATAGTTGTGGGAATTTGAGCCTAATAGTCATGAATATACCTATTCCAATAAGTCCAAAGGTCAATAAATAATCCCACAACAACTTATTTAGCATACCCACTATTGCCCTAAAAGCTTCCATTCTACCGCCCCTCTTCCTGGCCAAATCTTGACAAATAATTACGAAGATAAGCAAGGCCATTTAATACGACCCATATTATCCCGGAACGAATAATACTTATTATTACCAATGTAATTGCATTATTTACTGTAAATAATGATGCTTCCAT
This sequence comes from uncultured Tissierella sp., assembly GCA_964540195.1. Classification (GTDB taxonomy): domain Bacteria; phylum Bacillota; class Clostridia; order Tissierellales; family Tissierellaceae; genus Tissierella_B. Next base: position 3,887 of record CAZIMA010000082.1, on the reverse strand, counting down.
TATAGACCTAAGGGATACCTCCACATAATTTGCAGCTAGGTCACTGATTACCATAATAAAATAAAACAATGTTAAATTATCCTTATTTTTGCGGTATATAGCAAAATGATATGCTACTGCGTATGTAATATAAAATAAAATTTCCGGGAGAAAGGCAGTAAATGCATCCTCAAACCCCTGATTAGCTAGGAAAAACACCATTACTCTAAGAAGATATACTATAATACCCGAAAGTATACCTAGAGGTATAGGCTCTAAATTATCGAAATAATATAAGAGAGCTACAAATAATATAATTCCTGCTGATACTCTAAAACCAGCACTTAATAGGCCAAGATTTATCTGTGATGCAAAGCCCACCAGGACCGAAACAAATAAAGTCTTACTCAAGTCTTTCATACAAATCACCCCATCGAATATTATCCACTTGTTTATTATACTTTAAACAAGACGAAAATACCAGGACCCCATAAGGAGGTGAATTAACCCCCACTTCCAAGTAGAAAAAAGACCAGATTCAAAAAAATTGAATCTAGTCCCTTATTAGCAAAGACCCCACTATGGTTTTAAGCCCCAATAATACTAAATTTAAATAATAGAAACAATTGCTAGCAATTAGCTCTATTATTTAAATCTAGCAGGCTTATTGATTTAAATTTTCAATTGATATATAAATCGTCTTTCTTTCAGAACTATATTCCTTAATATGCTTAACCATCTCTTCTAAATACTTAGTACTTATATCACCGTCTTTAAAGTTTTGGTCTTCCATAATTTCTGTCAATAGGGGTATATTGGTCTTAATTCCCCCTATATAATATTCTCTAAGAGCCCTGCACATTCTTGTTATAGCTTCTTCCCTATCCCTACCCCAAGTTATTAGCTTGGATAACATAGGATCATAGAAGGTACTTACAGTATATCCTGCTTTTATTCCTGAATCCAACCTAACACCTGGACCACCCGGTACTATATGGTTTGTAATTTCCCCAGGAGAAGGAATAAAAGAATTGCTTGGGTCTTCTGCATATATACGACATTCAATTGCATGTCCATTGAATTTTACATCTTCCTGCTTTAAAGTCAACACATTACCCCCTGCAATGGAAATCTGTTCTTTTACAATATCCACACAGGTAACCATTTCCGTTATAGTATGTTCAACCTGTACTCTGGTATTCATTTCCAGGAAGAAAAACTCCCCATTTTCGTATATAAACTCCACTGTTCCAACAGAAGTGTAGCCTACTGATTTTGCTATTGTCACAGCCGCCTTGCACATTTGTTCTCTAATTTCAGGACTTATAGCCAAAGAAGGTGTTTCCTCAACTATCTTCGCATGTCTTCTCTGTAATGAACACTCTCTCTCTCCAAGATGAACATAATTACCATGTTTATCTCCCATTATTTGAACCTCAATATGTCTTGGCTTGATTAGATATTTTTCTAAAAATACAGAATCATCTCCGTATAGGGAAATAGCTGTGCTTTTGACTGCTCCTAAAACCGTTTCTAATTCCTCAGGCTTAGTTGCAATCTTCATTCCCATTCCGCCTCCTCCGGCAGCTGCCTTTACAAGGACTGGATAGCCTATTTGTTCTGCAACTTGTGCTGCTTCTTCAAAACTCTCAATGGCACCGTCGCTACCCTTAATTACAGGTATACCCAAAGAAATCATACAATTTCTTGCCTCGATCTTATCGCCCATAAGACTGATTATATCGCTCTTAGGTCCAATAAAAGTAATGCCTGCTTCTTCTACTGCTTCAGCAAACTTAGGTCTTTCAGCCAGGAAACCATAGCCCGGGTGAATAGCATCACATCCTGATATTTTAGCTATTTCGATTATTTTTTCAATATTAGAATATGTTTCCTGCACCCTATCTCCATCAAGACAAATAGCATAATCAGCTAAAATGGAATGAAGAGCTCCCTTATCTGCATTTGAATATACCGCAACGGATTCGATTCCCATTTCTCTAAGGGCTCTTATTATCCTAACGGCAATTTCACCTCTATTTGCTACCAATACTCTTTTAAACATAATACTACCATCCTATTCTTTTTAATTTCATCCAAGTCTATCAATTTCATATGGCAAACCGGCTCAAGGAGGTGGGAGTATAGTGGGGTAACCTTCCTCCTCCTCTAAATATAATAGTATAAGAATAGAAAGATTACAAGTCCCCTATAATTCTTCCTTATTGGGACAATCCATTTTCTACCAAAAATGCCTTGGCTACATCATATGGCTTCTTTCCCTCAGAATCCACTTGGAAGTTCATATCTATCATAGTTTCATCGTCTATTAACCCTTCAAGCCTGTTCAATACTTCCTCTAGATTTGGTGCAGTTTCAGCATATTCTTCGAATAGGGTATCTCTAACTTGATATGATGCATAATATTGGGGGAAGAAGTTTAAATCATCTTCTAAAATTTTTAAGATGGATTTCTTAATCAATCCATCTGATGAATATACCATGGTTACATCAATATTTTTACTATCCATAGCTGAAAACTTTAATCCCAAATCTATAGATTTGCTATCTCCCCATTGGAAACCATAAGCTTCATTAAATGGTACAAACCTCATTGAACCATCTTCATCGAAGAACTCATGCTCAGCGCCAAATACTAATTCCGGTGCATATGGTACTAAATCACTGCTAGTAAGGATATTGTTCTCTTTAGCAAAGTCCTGACGAACTGCAACCCTATAGGTATTTTGAAACCCAAATTTCTCAGTTAAGGTTAAGCCAATCTCTTCAGCAGCCTTAGCCTTGGTCCATTGGAATAGGTCCTCTCCTTCAGGCATTTCACTGGGATCAGACCCCAATATAGTAGTTAACATAGTCCCGTCATAGGAAACAAACAAGTCCACTTCACCTGCTTTGTTGGCATTTGCCGCTGCTACAGTATTCATAGAATCATGAAATTCTACTTCTAAATCAGTATTTTCCTCAATCAATATCTTTGCCATATTCATTAGGATAGTAGTTCCTGTAACCTGGCCCTCTAAGAGGACTATCTTATTTTTATCATCTTTTGCCCCACTACATCCTATAATGGACACCCCAACCAATACAACTACTAACAATAATAAAACCTTATTTCTCATTTTATTCATATCTTTTCTCCTCTCCTTATCTATCTAGCCTTTAATCTCTTTTCAACATAGCCCATGCCCACATCAAATATAAAGGCCATAGCCATTAGGGTAATAGTTGCTTTCATCAATGTATTCATATCCTGAATTAATATGGACCTATTAATTATTGAGCCAAGGCCACCACCTCCAACTACAGCACCAAATACAGCACTTCCTATGGAAGTAACCACAGCTATTCTAATACCCGTAAATATCATAGGAAAGGCCAGAGATAGCTCTACACTAAACAGCCTCTGGACCTTAGTCATACCCATGCCCTTAGCAGCCTCTTTAACCCCAGGGTCTATATCATTTAAGCCCACGTAGGTATTCCTTACTACAGGTAATAAAGAATATAGGACCAAGCCTATGATAACGGTAGTACTTGAAGCACCAAATACTAACATTATAGCCCCCAATAAGGCTAGGACCGGTATAGTCTGTAATAGATCAACCACCCATAATATTGGCTTTCTAGCAGGTTTAAACATATATACAACTACGCCTAATAGCAAACCAAATATAGTAGTAAATAAACTTGACATAGCAACCAAATATAAATGCTGATATATCCTTGAAATATCCAACTCTATTCCTCCCTTCTCAAACCACGGGGGGTTATTTTCCTTTGGATAAGGTCGATTAAATATCCTAAGACCATAGCCAGGACTGCAGACGGTAACGCCCCTCCTATGATTAAGGTCTGATTGTTAGTATCTATACCACGATAAACAAACT
>CAZIMA010000081.1:0-8314 GCA_964540195.1 uncultured Tissierella sp. | reverse complement strand
ATAATGGGGGATAATATATGGGAAAATTATTTGGAACTGACGGAGTAAGAGGAATAGCAAATGTAGAGCTTACTCCTGAATTGGCATATAAAATAGGTAGGGCAGGTGCCTATGTACTTACAGATTCAAAGAAGGGTAAAGTCCTTGTTGGAAAGGATACTAGGGCATCAGGAGATATGCTTGAGGCTGCCCTAACGGCGGGTTTTTGTTCAATGGGTCTAGACGTAGTGTCCCTAGGGGTTATACCTACTCCTGCAGTAGCCTATCTAACACGAAAATATGAAGCAGTAGCAGGAGTTGTAATATCAGCTTCCCATAATCCTGGTGAATATAATGGTATAAAGTTCTTCAACTTTGAAGGTCTAAAGCTTCCAGATGAAATTGAAGAGAAAATTGAAGAAATAGTGATGAATTATAAGGATATTGATGTAAGACCTATAAAAAATGATGTTGGAAGAATATACTTTGAGGAAAATGGGGCAAAAGACTATAAAGACTATCTTAAATCCTCTATAAATGTTGATTTAACTGGTTTAACAGTTGCTATGGACTGTGGGCATGGAGCTCTTTCAAAGATAGGCCCTGAGACATTAGAGGAATTAGGGGCTAAGGTAGTAGCTGTAAATTGTGAGCCTGATGGTATGAATATAAATAATGCATGTGGATCTACAAAGCCTCAAATCATTCAAAAGCTTGTAGTGGATAACAATGCAGATGTGGGCCTTTCCTTCGATGGGGACGCTGACAGGATCATTGCAGTAGATGAAAAGGGCCGTATCTTAGATGGAGACCATATCTTAGCTATTTGTGGTACTGACTTAAAGAAAAAGGGAAAACTAAATAACAACACTGTGGTTGGCACGGTAATGACCAATATGGGACTCGATGTGTACTTAAAAGAAAACCAAATGAATATAGTTAAAACCTCTGTAGGTGATAGGTATATATTAGAAGAGATGCTTAAAAATGGTTACTCCCTTGGTGGAGAGCAATCAGGTCATATCATATTCTTGGACTATAATACTACTGGAGATGGACTGGCAACTGGACTACACCTATTAGATGTAATGAAATCAGTTAAGAAGCCTTTATCTGAATTAAATGATATTATGAAGAATTACCCTCAAATATTATTAAATGCAAAGGTGGATAATGGGTATAAATATAAGTACATGGAAAACCCCGAAATCAAGTCTGAAATAGAAAGAATTGAAGATATGTTTAAAGGAGAGGGAAGAGTAGTTATTAGGCCATCCGGTACAGAGCCCTTAGTAAGGGTTATGATAGAAGGCAAGAACCAAGAGGAAATAACTAAAATAGCCCAGGATTTAGTTGATTTTATCCAAGCGAGAATTGGAATTAAGTAAGGAGTGATCTAGTGAATTACAAAATAGTAGCTGATAGTAGTTGTGATATGAATGAGGAACTTAAGGAAAGAATGGATGTAAGCTTGGTTCCATTTAAAATTGATATTGATTCTAACTCCTATATAGATGATGAGAATATTGATGTAGCTCATATGATAAAAAGTATGAAAACTAGTCCAAACCCTATTAAGACTTCATGCCCTTCGCCGGGTGATTTTTGTGAAAAATATAAGGGCGAAGAAAATGTATTTGTAGTAACTATCTCAGAACAACTTTCAGGAACATATAATAGTGCAATCCTTGCCAAGGATATGTTCTTGGAAGAATTCAATGATAGATTTATACATGTATTCAACTCTAGATCGGCAAGTATTGGGGAGACTTTAGTTGCACTTAAGATAAAAGAGTGTATAGATGAGAAACTATCAAATAATCAAATAGTTGAAAAGGTTGAAAAATTTATAAGTGATATGAAGACCTACTTTGTTTCCGAGGATTTAAGTAACTTAATTAAAAACGGTAGAATATCAAGGACTAAGGGCCTTATAATCAATGCCTTAAATATTAAACCTATAATGTGTGCTAATGATGAAGGAAATATTGAATTAGTAGATAAGGCCAGGGGAAGTAAGAAGGCCTTTAAAAGACTGGTGGATATAATTGGTGAATCCGGAGTCAAGTTTGAGGAAAGAATAATTGCCATATCTCACGCCAATGCCCTTCAAAAGGCCATGGATTTAAAGGAGGATTTAAAGAAGTTCAATTTTAAAGAGGTATTAATAGTAGAGACAAAGGGTTTAAGTACAGGGTACGTAAACGATGGTGGGATTATCGTAGCTTTTTAAAAAAACAAAAAAGTATTTGACAAATATCATCTGGGTGCTATAATAGTATAGTGAGCATTTTAGTTATGCGGGATTGGCGGAATTGGCAGACGCGCTAGACTTAGGATCTAGTGTCATTGACGTGGGGGTTCAAGTCCTCTATCCCGCACCAGATGAAACCAGTGGTGAAACCATTGGTTTTTTTAAAACGAATAGGAAAGTTCCACTTTAATTCTTTTGTTTTGAACTTTTCGTGAATGAGTTTCAAAAAAGGCTTCCTATAAGTGCATAATTATGGAGCCTTTTTTACTATGTATATAGATAATGTTTGTTATGTTAAAAATTTATGATATAATTACTAAATGAGTTAAAAAACTTAGTTATAAAACGGGTAAAGCTTTCCCCTATCTCTAAGGTGGCGGGAACTATTGATTTCAAAGTTGAAACTAAAGTTGAAAATTAAAGAAACTATCTATTATAGGGGGCAAGAAACATGGCAGTGTTTGAGAAAAAAGAAAATAATAAAGTTTATTTCAATATTGAATTGGGAGCAGATAAATTTGAGGCAGCAGTGCAACAAGCTTATCTTAAAAATAGAGGAAAATTCAATATTCCAGGTTTTAGAAAAGGCAAGGTTCCAAAGAAGATTATCGATATTAACTATGGAGAGGATTTCTTCTATGAAGATGCAATAAATGCTTTATTGCCAGAGGCTTATGATGAAGCAATAAAGGAATTAAACTTAGAACCTGTAGATTCACCAAATGTAGATGTTGATGAAATAGTTAAAGGTCAACCTCTTGTAGTAAAGTTTCATGTAGATGTTAAACCAGAGGTAAAACTTGGTGATTATGAAAGTATAGAATTAGAAAAAATTGAGTATAATGTTACAGATGAAATGGTAGAAGCTGAAGTAAAGAAGGCTCAAGATGCCAATGGTAGAATTATCGATGCAGGCGATAGAGAAACTCAAGATGGGGATGTTTTAACTATAGATTTTGCAGGTTTTGTTGATGGAGACGAATTTGCAGGAGGTAGCGCAGAAGGCCAAACTCTTGTAATAGGTTCTAACACATTTATACCAGGTTTTGAAGAACAACTAATTGGTAAGAAGAAGGGTGAAGAAGTAGAAGTAAATGTAAGCTTCCCAGAAGAGTACCATGAAGAAAGTCTTCAAGGAAAACCTGCTTTATTTAAAGTAACTATAAATGAAATCAAAACTAAAGAACTTCCAGAGCTTGACGATGAATTTGCAAAGGATGTTAGTGAATTTGATACATTGGAAGACTATAAAGCAGATATCAGAACTAAGCTAGAAGAAACTTATGCAAATCAAGAGAAAATCGACAAGGAAAATAGAGTTGTTGAAAAGGTTGTTGAATTAGCAGAAGTTGATATTCCAGAAGGAATGATAAAATCACAAGTAGATAGTGAAGTAGCAGATTTTGAATATAGGATGAGAATGCAAGGTCTTGAACTTGATAAGTATTTACAATATACAGGAATGGATATTGAAAGCTTAAGAGAACAACTAAGACCTGTAGCTGAAAAAAGAGTAAAGGGTGACCTAGTTCTTGAAGCTATTGCAAATGCTGAAAAAATAGAAGTAAGTGAAGAAGATTTAGATGCTGAACTTGCAAAGATAGCAGACCAATATAAACAAGAAGATAAGGAAAAATTTATTGCTGATATGAAGAAGGGAGATTTGGGATACTTAAAGTCGGGTATAACAAATAACAAGGTAATAGACCTTCTTGTAACAAAGGTTAAATTTATTTAGTAGTAATAGGAGGGATAATATGGCTTTAGTACCAATGGTAGTAGAACAAACTAACCGTGGGGAAAGATCTTACGATATTTATTCAAGACTTTTAAAGGAAAGAATCATATTTTTAGGTGGAGAAGTAAATGATGTAACAGCTGACCTTGTTGTGGCTCAGTTATTATTTCTAGAATCAGAAGATCCTGAGAAAGATATACAAATATATATTAATAGTCCGGGTGGCTCAGTTAGTGCTGGGTTTGCTATATATGATACTATGCAGTATATAAAGCCAGATGTATCTACAATATGTATAGGTAGAGCTGCTAGCATGGGAGCCTTCCTATTAGCGGCTGGAACCAAGGGTAAGAGATTTGCTCTTCCAAACTCAGATATTATGATTCACCAACCTTTAGGCGGTGCTCAAGGGCAAGCCTCAGACATTAAGATTCAAGCTGAGAAGATTATACAAATAAGGGAAAGAATAAACAAGATTTTATCTGAGAGAACAGGTCAACCTTTAGATAAGATTACCAATGACACTGATAGGGATTATTATATGACAGCTGAGGAAGCAGTAGCATATGGTATAATAGATGAAGTAGTAAAAAATAGGGGCTAATAGCAGAAAGCATTGTTATTAGTAATGTGATGCAATTGCATGGCAATTGTTGCTGATATTTTAAGGAGAGGTGAGTCCATGGCGAAAAATGATGATAAACAACTACGTTGTTCTTTTTGCGGGAAGCCACAGGATCAAGTTAGAAGGCTTATAGCTGGACCAAATGTTTATATATGTAATGAGTGTATTGAATTGTGTCAAGAAATCATCGAGGAGGAACTTATAGAATCATATGACTATGATTTAAATGAGGTACCAAAACCATCGAAGATTAAGGATACCTTAGATGAATACGTAATTAGACAAGAGAGAGCAAAAAGAGCTCTAGCTGTAGCTGTTTATAACCATTATAAGAGAATAAATAAAAAGCCATCGAAGAATAATGACATAGAATTGCAAAAGAGTAATATTGTTATGATAGGTCCTACAGGTTCAGGTAAGACTTTATTGGCACAAACTCTAGCAAAGATATTGAATGTACCGTTTGCAATTGCTGATGCTACATCACTGACTGAGGCTGGTTATGTTGGAGAAGATGTTGAGAATATTATACTAAAACTTATTCAAGCTGCTGACTATGATATAGAAAGAGCTGAAAAGGGAATAGTATATATAGATGAAATAGATAAAATTGCAAGAAAGACTGAAAATCCTTCAATCACTAGAGATGTTAGTGGTGAAGGAGTGCAGCAAGCACTTTTAAAGATTCTTGAAGGAACTGTAGCCAATGTTCCTCCTCAAGGTGGAAGAAAGCATCCACATCAAGAGTTTATCCAAGTAGACACAACAAACATACTATTTATTGTAGGAGGAGCATTTGATGGTCTGGATAAATTGATTCAAGCAAGAGTGGGAAAGAAATCTATGGGCTTTGGAGCAGATATAAAGACTCAGGAAAAGAGTACTTTTGGAGAACTCCTAAAGGATTTACAACCTGAAGACCTTCTAAAGTTTGGACTAATCCCGGAATTCGTGGGTAGATTGCCTGTAATGGTAACCCTTGAAGAATTGGATGAAGATGCTTTGGTTAAGATTTTAACTGAGCCAAAAAATGCTTTGGTAAAACAATATAAAGAGTTATTTAACATGGATGATGTGGAACTTGAATTCGAGGATGGTGCTTTAGAAGCTATTGCCAAGAAGGCTATTGAGAGAAAAACCGGGGCAAGAGGACTTAGAAGCATTATAGAAGAGAATATGCTGGATATAATGTTTGACTTGCCTGAAAGAGAAGATATAGAGAAATGTGTAATAACTAAGGAAACAATAGAAAACAAGTCAGAGCCTACTTTGGTACTATCTGATAGGAAAATTAAGAGTAGGACAAAGAAAACCAGCAGCAATGAATCTGCATCATAAAGGCTCACAATAGTGAGTCTTTCTTTTTATGACCTATCCCGATTTGAAGTGATTTTCTTCAAATCGATGGAAGGTCAATACTATACTTTAGGGAGGGATAAAATGAATAATATATATACTATTGAGAATAAAACCTTACCCTTAATACCATTGAGAGGAATATCCATATTTCCATATATGGTAATTCATTTCGATGTAGGTAGGGAGAAGTCAATTGAGGCATTGGAACAATCCATGTTAGATGATTCCCTTATCCTTCTATGTACCCAAAAAAATCCAAAGATAGATGAACCTAATATAGACGATTTCTATCATGTAGGAACAGTAGCTAAAGTTAAGCAAATGCTTAAACTCCCAGGTGGAAGCATTAGGGTATTAGTGGAAGGTATAAGCAGGGGGAAAATACTCCATGTCACTCAATATGATCCATATTTTGAAGCGGAGATAGAGGATTATACTTATAATCCTGAATCCATTGAAAACACTCAAGATGTAGAGGCAGCTATGAGGTTAGTAGTGGAGGATTTAGAAGAGTATATCTCCTTAAATACTAAGGTTTCTTCAGAAGTATTGGTATCTATTTCAGATATAGACGATCCAGGTAGGTTAGCAGATGTTATATCCTCATATATATTCCTTAAGCAAGAGGATGACCAAAAGATTTTGGAATCCTTTGATTTCTATGAAAGGCTAGAGGTTTTACATGGAATACTGCAAAAGGAAATCGAACTATTAAGAATAGAGGATAAGATTAATCAAAGGGTCAAGAAACAAATAAATAAAGTTCAAAAGGAATACTACCTAAAGGAACAATTGAAGGCAATCCAAAAAGAGCTTGGTGAAGATGATGATATCTTTAGCGAAGTTGAAGAATATAAAGAAAAAATTGATAAATTAGAACTTTCTAATGAGGTTAGAGAAAAGGCCTTAAAAGAAGTTGATAGACTGACTAAGATGAGTCCTCACTCAGCAGAAGTTGGTGTCATTAGGACCTATTTAGATTGGATTGTAGACTTGCCATGGAATAAGGAATCTAAGGAAAAAATAGATATAAAAGTAGCTAGGGAAGTTCTGGATGATGACCATTATGGTTTAGAAGATGTGAAAGAAAGAATCCTAGAGTTTATTGCTATAAGAAAGCTTACAAATAGCATGAAAGGACCTATATTATGTCTTGTAGGACCTCCGGGAGTCGGAAAAACATCTATTGCTCGTTCCATAGCAAAATCTCTTAATAGGGAATTCGTTAGGATGTCATTAGGTGGTGTACGAGATGAAGCAGAGATTCGGGGCCATAGAAGAACTTATGTAGGAAGTATGCCTGGTAGAATAATCTCTTCAATTAAAAAGGCAGGCACAAAAAATCCCTTGTTTTTATTTGATGAAATAGATAAGTTAGCTAGTGATTTTAGGGGAGACCCAGCTAGCGCATTATTAGAGGTACTGGACCCAGAACAAAATTCTACATTTACAGACCACTTTATGGATGTACCATTTGACCTTTCAAAGGTATTCTTTTTAACCACAGCAAATACAACATCAAGTATTCCTGCACCCCTCTTAGATAGAATGGAAGTAATAAGAATAAGTGGTTATACAGATGAGGAAAAACTTCAAATCTCATTGAAATACTTGCTTCCAAAGCAAATGAAAGAACATGGTCTGCAAGATGAACAACTTCTAGTATCTGAATCAGCTTTAAAAGGAGTAATAAATTACTATACTAGAGAAGCAGGAGTTAGAAATTTAGAAAGAAATATAGCTAGTATTTGCAGAAAAGCAGCAAAGAAAATTGTTGAGGATGATTTAAAAGTTATTAGGGTAAATGCCGGAAATCTAGAGAATTATCTGGGAAGTAAAATATATAGATTTGATTCAGTAGAAGAGAAAAATCAAATTGGAGTAGCAAATGGTCTTGCATGGACTGCAGTAGGGGGAGAAACCCTATCCGTTGAAGTGACTACTATGAAGGGAACAGGTAAGGTGCAATTAACCGGTAAGCTAGGTGATGTCATGAAGGAATCAGCCATGACTGCTATCAGCTATATAAGGGCAAACTCTAATAGATTAAATATAGAAGCTGATTTTTATAAGGATATGGATATTCATATTCATGTTCCTGAGGGTGCCATACCTAAGGATGGTCCATCGGCAGGAATAACAATTGCAACTGCAGTAACATCGGCATTATCAAATACTCCTATCAATAGGGAGTTAGCCATGACTGGTGAGATTACACTTAGAGGAAGGGTACTACCAATAGGCGGAGTTAAAGAGAAGGTCTTAGCTGCTCATAGAATGGGAATCAAGAAGGTACTATTGCCCTATGAAAATACTAAGGACTTAGATGATATACCTGACAGAGTGAAAAAGAAAATGG